>DBZU01000026.1:31752-38981 GCA_002311285.1 Dehalococcoidia bacterium UBA1152
AGATACTTCGAAAGCATCCTTAATCGTAATTGGCACACCATGTAGAGGTGGCAGGGGCTGTGTTTTTGATGTAAGTGAATCAGCTTTGCGAGCTAACTTTAATGCACTTTTTTCAGTTAACACTACTACGGCGTTTAACTTTGGATTTACCTCTTTTATCCTCGCTATATGAGCTCGAACAATTTCCTCAGATGATACGGAGCGTTCTTTAATTAGCTTAGCTAATTCAGACGCGGTCTGGAAAGTTAACTCCCTCTGATTAGGAATATCGTTCATACACTAACTTGCCATCTATGTATGTTTGCTGGACAGCTATGTTTGAAATTGCTTGAGCATCGACTGTAGTAGGGTTGTGGCTAAGTACAACCATATCTGCGCGTTTGCCGACTTCGATTGATCCAACCTCGTGATCTCGGTGAATTGCGTAGGCAGAACCAGCTGTGTATTGTCTAATAGTTTCTTCTGCAGGAATTGCTTGTTCGGCAGCAATGACATTTCCATCAGCCGATGTTCGAGTAGCTAAAACAGATACTCCTATAAGTGGGTTAAGTGGTGCGCAAGGGAAATCCGAACCAGCAGCTATTATGGCGCCTGAGTCGACCAGAGTTCTGTATGGGTAAGCCGGCACATCTATTCCGAATTCATCTACTACTCCTTGAAACATACCCCCTATGGAATGTAAAAAAGGAGGCTGTAAAGAAAGTACAATTGGCATGCTGGCCGCTCGTTTTATCTGATCTGCTCTTGGGAAAGACATGTGTTCGACTCGAAGCCTTAGTTTATCTGTGCCTGGGATTTCGTTAATCGCACGTTCAAAGGCGTTTAGACATTGATCAATAGCTCTATCTCCAATGCTATGGATTGCTACTTGAATTCCTTTGCTTGTAGCTGATAGGACCAAGTTATCAACCTCATCTTGGGTGTAATACATTTCTCCCTCAGGGGTTAGGTGGCCACTAGCATCGCAGCGGTTCATGCCATACATCGGATAAACAGGATCCATGAAAAGTTTCATTATTCCGCCTCTTAATCTGTCAGATACGTTATCCTGATCAAATACTCCTTTTGATGCTTGTTCAGGTATCTGGAAAAACCCATCGCCTCCTCGTAATTGCTGCACAGCAATCGGCAGTTTGCCTTTCGCATCAGCAATTCTATATATCTCAGCGCTCTCAGGCATTGTGAGGGCATCTCCGATACTTGTTATCCCATATGCAAGGTGTCGCATTGCATTCTGGTGAATTAAATCTGCTATGCCTTCATCCCCGTATTCGGTGATATGGGCTTTCATAGACATGTGATGAACCGGGTCCATAGCTCGTTCCCATAAAAACCCATTAAGTTTTCCGTCATCCCCTTTGTTTATCCATCCTTTATGAGGATTAGGGGTTTCTGAGTCTATGCCTGCCAGTTTTAATGCAGCAGAATTTGCATAACAAGCATGATAAGAGAAGTCCATTATGCAAACAGGGTTATCTGGAGCCACTTCATCTAGCTCATTCATAGTAATAATAGACTCACCTGAAGTCATTGTATTGTACCCAAGACCCCAAATCCATTGACCGTTAGGTTTGCCTGAAGCCGTAACAGCAATCGCGTCCAGTACTGTTTGCTTACTTCCTAGAGGTGGCATGCGGCAATCAATTGACACAGGCTCAAAAGTTGTCATTGAGAAATGATTATGTGGGTCGATAAAGCCGGGTGTAATGGTACGGCCGTTAAGGTGCACTGTTTTAGTAGACTGACTGATTTGATTTCTTATTTCCGAATTTGTGCCTACTGATACGAACTTGCCATCTCTGACAGCTACAGCTTCAGCTTTTGGTTTTTTTGTATCCATGGTCAGGATTTGTCCGCCTAGCATTACAAGGTCCATATAACTTCTCCTATAAGTAAAATGAAGTCTATAAAAATTTGATTAGCAACTGCGTTACGTAAGGGAACATATTAGCATCGGAGTTTATTTCCGCGACGTCATGGAGTCAAGCAGACTGAGGAGTCAGACTGTAGCTTTTACTGAAGTTGGCCACAAATATTTTGTGGCCAACTTCAGTGTTTAGCTGGCGGGATAAAGAAAAAGTCGATGGGGTAAAATGGTCAAGTTATAGTATTTGCTTAAGCCCGTTTTCCTTATAGCTTGACTGTATGTCACCTTTCGGTAAATTCAGATTCAAGGTTTCAAGCCAGCCCGTTTTTCTTGTGTAAAATACGCAGTTCCTGTCACCCTTGGGATTAGTGAAATACATTAGGCCGCCAAGCCCCTCATCATCATGACTTTCGATCAGATTCATACCGTCTTTATTCAAACGAGTGAGGATCTCGTGTTCTTGGAACAATTGAAAATTACGACGTTCGCCGTAATCTTCGTCGAAAACGGTTCTAATCCCCTTCCCAACCTTGAACATAATCTGCAATACTCCTCCTGGCTTTAATACACGGACTAATTCAGGCAATGTAGTACTGTAAACTTTGCGAGGCGGTATATGCTGGATTACTGCGTTACATATGACGAAATCAAAGGTTCCATCTGGGAAAAAGAGTTTCTGGGCCAAGTCTGACGTCCACAAGCGACCCTTGAGATGGGGATAGTAGTCAACCCCCGTCTGTATGTTTTCGTGTATAACGTCAATGCCGAAAATATCGTATCCATCCTCCAGCAGTCTAGCAACGTCAAGAGCGCCTGCTCCACAACCAGCGTCAAGACCTCTAATCCCCCACGTCAATTTTTTTAGATGCTTCACTAACGAGCGGTTTCTTTTCAGGCCGGCGTGAGATGCCTTTACATATATGCGTTGAAGCCCTAGTTTGTTTATTTCAGCATATCTGCCAGCATGAGTTCGGTAGAAATTTGGGGAAATGTCACTTATGTCAGCAGTTATCCCTGTGGAGTATTCAGGTGATTTCATAAATATAGCCTTTCTCTGCAACAGTTTAACATTAGTTTTAACACCCCCATTTGCAAACCCGTAGGATTCCTGAAAAGGTTTACCTTTATTCGGGATTTAACTACAATAATGTATCTACTATCTCAGATAGCCTGTCACACTATGTAACCCTCCGTAATTTGAAGTTATATATTGTGACGCCGAGGTAGTGGAATTGGTAGACGCATAGCGTTTAGGTCACTTGAATACCAAAAAAATACCTGCCCCCGTTGTGCTATTTGAGTCGGGTTTTATATCTAAAATAGGGTCTTTTGGACAGAGTAAAATTCTGAAATTCTATTTGGCTTGCGATCAAGCTGGCCGTTATATCGCAAAATTATAAGCATGAATATACATCCCCAGACAATTAAAAATAAACCTTGAATAACTATGGCGACAATAGCGAAAGCAATTTGAAACGCTTTAAATAAAATGGCTGACCCGATTTACCAGGGAGTTCACATCCTGGCTTCGGCGACAGCCACATAACTAAATTAATACACCGCGTATAACTTTGTCTACAGCTAGAAGAGGTTAGTGACATGTGGCATCATTAGCAGTTTTTAAACCTTAAAGTTTTTATACTGATAGTTCGCTGCCGATGTTTTGGGCCACAAAGATTAAAAAAAGGATTGTCAATTACAGGAGTTACGGTGAAATCCCCTGTTTTTTCTACGTTTAGATGCTCTTAAGCTTCCAATAAAAGAAAAAACACGTGTTTAGATGGATTCACTTTAAAGAATTTTATATTAAAATTAATGCAGACGTTAAATTTAAAATCAACGTTTTCTCGTATGTCCGCTCGAGTGGTAGATTAGCATTCATTTGTCTCCCTTCTTTCTTGAACACGGTATATGTAGAAATTTTAAGGAGATAGTTTTGAGAATTTATGTAGGCAACTTATCATGGACCGCTGATGAGAACGAGTTACGAGATGCATTTGCAGCTCATGGCGAAGTGACATCAGTACAAGTAATTACTGACAGAGAAACTGGCAGATCACGCGGATTTGCCTTTGTTGAGATGGCAAACGACGCAGAAGCCAAAGATGCTATATCTGCGGTGGATAATAAAGAAATCGGGGGGCGTCAGGTTAAAGTTAATGAGGCTAAGCCTCGTAACGAAAAACCTCGTTACTAATCACAAATAGAACGAAAAATAAAATAGCTCTCACATTCTCGGATTTTTATACAAGTTCAAAGGGTTTATGTGAGAGCTGTTTTATTTCAACTAAATAATTTATAAACCGATATTAAGGAACAGGAGTATTAACTAGAAAAATTTTACTGTTAGTTTTACTGCGAACAACAAACCCGGAGGGTTCCTGAGAAGTTTCCCCTTTGTTCAGGATTTAGCTACAATATTTACTCTATTAGCACTTAATGCTAGCTTTCACACTACGTAACCCTTCATAATCTGAAGTTTTATATTGTGACGCCGAGGTGGCGGAATTGGTAGACGCGCAGCGTTGAGGGAGATATGTGGATCAAGTTTAAATAGGGTATTTTTGGCTAGAGTTTTAACTATATTTTTAACATTCTCGTGAGAAAAACCTTATTTATTCCCTAGGTCTATGAGAAATAAAAAGGAGAATTAAATGGCTAAGGGTCAAAATGCTAAAAAAAGAGAAGAAAGAAAACCAAAAAAACGTAAGGAAAAAAAGCCTTATGGTGGGAAAGACTTGGATTTAAAAAAAAGATAAAGACTTTAGATTAATTTTCAGTTGCCATATTATTCTCTAGTGCTTAATAAATCAGATATGTTCAATGTAACCTTTTGTTTATGTGGTTGAATGCGTTCACTGACTTTCCGTAGTAAATCCCACTCTTCTGACTCAATAGCATTTGAAACTATAGACCAAACACCCGTTTTAGAGTTATCAATAAATCCTTTAGCCTTAAGTGATTGAAGTCGGCCATCAACATAGGTTTCTAAGCTTTCCTTGTACCATCTGGGATATACACTCATCCATGTGGTTCCATTGGGGTATGGTCTCTGCATACGTTCTTTAACTGCAGTGATTATTCCAGCCCTCGTTTTATCTTTAGTAGCCTCATATTCCCAACATCGAAGTATTGCATTATCAATAATTACAGGTGAAGGGCCGCTATGTTCGTTATATACTCCTCTTGTTTTCTTAGCCTTAGGTTTTGAAGTATCTATTCCTAATAGGTTAGCTATAGAATCATTGGCACTTTTACTACCGATGGCCTTTTGATGCTTGTCTAATGTAGCTTTAATTTCTTGCGTTACCCTAATATGAGTTCTGTCTTTTTCTTTACTTTTATCAACCATGCCCAAATATTACCATTTCATTAGAGATGATTGTTTTTGAACCGCAAAGTTATAGCCATGAACATGGCTCTCCATGCAATTAATGCTAAGCCTTGAACTGCAATTGAAACAATAACAAAATTCATCACTAATGGCCTGTCGGTTAATATGAATCTAGCAATGATTGCGATAAATCCACACAGAATCCATGTTAAAGGGATTCTCCATATCGTTTGTTTAAGACTATAAAGAGTAGACATTTTATAAGAGCCAAGCCATGGAGATATAACAAACCAACATATTAAGAAGGGCAGTGCAGTTCGTATGAATGATTGCCTTATAGTAACTCCATGTTCAAATTTGCCTAATATTACAAATAATGTAAAAACACAGATTTCCCCTAGCGCCATTATGGTTATTAAAGGTAACTTTAATTTAAATTCAGAATCAAGATTAATATGGATGTCCATACCGTTTTTCTAACCTTCGATTGTTATATAAAATATTACCATCTCAGTACAGATTTAAGGTAATTCAGAGGCTGTTTTAATATGCTCTGAGAGTCTCGACAAAGCCCGTAGAGCGATGTTTTTCAACGGTCACTTAAATACCCCAGCTAGTATTTTGATAAATTAAAAAATCAAGCTTAGAATAAGACTAAGTCAGGTCTTAAGTAAGAGGTAAATATGAAAGATTTTATAGTTAATGTCTAAAGGACATTGGCTTATCGGAACCATTTTCTTTATAGCAGCTGTTGTGATAATTCTGGTTAGGGTCACTTAAATACCAACTAGGTTTTTAGTAAATTAAAAAATCTAGCTTAAAATTATTAGCCCGGTTGTAGGTTTTTGGATACTGTTTATATCTAAAAAAGGGTACTTCTCTACAAAGCTATACAAAGGCTATTAAAGAGACTAGGGATGTTCCTATAGACCTGCTGTCTAAAATAGCCTCTTAAGTTCAATCCAATAAAAGTTTCATTGTTTTTTTCATTGTCCTAACTTTGCTTTCTTTAGTTTCTTAGCTACAATATTTAGAACATTAAGAGAGCTTTAGCTCTGCTATTAGCACTTAATGCTATCTGTCACACTACGTAACCCTTCATAATTGGAAGTTTTATATTGTGACGCCGAGGTGGCGGAATTGGTAGACGCGCAGCGTTGAGGGCGCTGTGGCCGCAAGGCTGTGGGTGAACTGCAGACAGTTCATTTCATCTGTTCGAGTCACAGAGTTATGCTGTTTTTTATGCTGTTATCGTGAGAATTATTGATTTATTTCCTGTCTCTTAATAACTGAGGGATATTTAATTGTTTACTCGGTTCAATGTATACAAACATATATAAAAGAAACTGCGTTTCGTCTGTAGAAAGAGTAGTCAGCGACATTGACCAGATACCTTTACTCGTATTAACAATGAATCCTCTTCGCTTAAGTGATTGAAGTCGGTCATTAATATAATCCTCTAGGCTCTCTTTGTACCATTTAGGATATAAGCTCATCCATGTGGTATGTCTAGGGTCGAAGCTAATTTCTAATCTGTCTCTAACTGAACTAACTATTTCAGCTCTGGTTTTATCTCTAAATCCTCGAATTGAGTAGGTCGTCCCGTTCTTCTCCAGTGTCCAACATAGAAGTATAGCTGCATCAATAATAGATGCTGGAACACCTGTATGTTCCTTATATATACCTCTTGGTTTTTTAGCCTTAGGTTGTGGGGTATCAATACCCAATAGATTAGCTATAGCAGCCTTGTAGCTCTTACTGCCAGAAACTTTCAAATGCTTGTCTAATGCTGCCTTAGTTTCTGCATCTAATTGGATAGGTATTTGTTTCTTGTCCGCCATTTCCAAATATTACCATTTCAGTATGGATTTAAGGTAATTCAGGGCGTGTTTTAATGTGGTCTGAGAGTCCCAGCAAAGCCTGTAGAGCGATGTTTTTCAACGGTCACTTGAATACTAACCACGATTTTGACAATTTAAAAAATCAAGCTTAAATAATGTCTTACCCCGTTGTGCATATGGGGATATG
>DBZU01000062.1:0-300 GCA_002311285.1 Dehalococcoidia bacterium UBA1152
ATCCCAACCTGTTCCCATGTTTTCCCTTCATCGGTACTTCTAAAGACATCTGCAGGTTCAGCAGGCCAAATACCGCCCCTGCTAGAACCACGCAGTTTAGCAGAATAAACTATCTTCGGGTTATCGTTCGAGAAAGCTACTGCAGTCCAAGGCTGCACTTCCCCTCCTCCAGCGCGGCTTCTTGCATCCAATTGACCAGCGACACCACCCACAACAGGCCCCCAAGTTTTTCCTCCATCAAGTGTTTGATAAACCGCGGTTTCAAGGTTCGTATATATAGCATTGCTTGAATTGACTGGG
>DBZU01000062.1:447-7381 GCA_002311285.1 Dehalococcoidia bacterium UBA1152
CCTGCTTGAAGGTCAGAGACTCGCTCCCATCTTAATTCGGCGCACTGCCCACCATCGAATACTTGGCATTCTTCAATCGATGCCTGATAACTAGGGTCTGGCAACGAAACACTTAGGAGCGTTCCTCGCGTGACTCCATCTGGCAAAGGAGGCGGGATGAGATTGCATTGCGGGCCTGTGGCGAAACCGCTATTGTCTTTATCGTGCCCAAAGCAGGTGTAAGTATACCCCGAGGAATCGTAGGAATCTGCCTCGTCCTCTTCGTCACAATTTCCTTGGTCGTCACACCTACAACGAGGTGTTTCTTCATCGTCGAGTGAGACTGATGAAGAAACACCTCCTTGGTCGTCACACCTATCTTGGCCACCATCATCACGAGACTGATCAGTGCCAATTCCACGAAGCTTACAATGTTGGATATTCGCAAATTCTTCGGCCGTTGGAGAACGTCCACGGTAAACAATGTCATCCGTTACAGGTCGTCCCAAAACCTCCACTATACAATTAACATCGTAGGAACTGTCATTTACTTCTCCCTGCTCTCCAGCGTTATTAACAGTGTCCCCGTTGTCTGCAGCACGAGAGGCAGATCCCGAGGTTGGTACAGGAGTCGGCGTATACTGAGAAGACTCACCAACACAACTCCACGCTGCAAAAACAAGCCCTAGTAAAACTCCTCCAATTACAGTGGCTTGCCAATTACTGCCGAGAATATTTGAGCAGGTTAACTTTAGATGCTTCATATTTATCTCCTAGGGACTAATAGGGTGGGTATTACTAAGCCTGGTTGAGGACTTAGTTTATTAATACCCCAAATAACATCCCAGTCATTCACGCCTTAAAGTCTGGTGTATTTCTTACCAAGTTCTAATATCTACAAAGTGTCCGTCAATGGCAGCAGCCGCTGCCATTTGTGGACTCACCAGATGAGTGCGGCCTCCTTTACCTTGTCTACCTTCAAAGTTTCTATTAGATGTCGATGCGCATCTCTCATTGGGTTGTAGTATGTCAGGATTCATGCCTAAGCACATAGAACATCCCGCTATTCTCCAATCAAACCCTGCATCAATCAAAATCTTGTCTATGCCTTCTTCTTCCGCTTGTTTTTTTACGGCTGCCGATCCTGGAACTACCATTGCATAAACTTCATTGCTTACTTTTTTTCCTTCCACTATATGCGCTGCAGCCCTTAAATCCTCTATCCGTGAATTGGTACAGGATCCTATAAAAACTCTATCGATTTTGACAGCTGTAATAGGAACATCAGGCGTCAAATCCATATATTGTAAGGCTCGTTGCCAGGAGTCCTTGTCTAACTGGGTTAAAGCATCGTTTGGGTTAGGTACTTTACCAGTAATAGGTACTACCATACCCGGGTTAGTTCCCCATGTAACAAAAGGCTCAAGCTCCTTGGCGTCTATGACTATCCTAGAATCATACTCACTTCCTGGGTCCGACTTTAATCCACTCCACTCTTTGATCGCCATTTCAAATTCGCTATCGTGAGGCGCATAAGCCCTACCCCTTAAGTAATCAAAGGTTATCGGGTCGGGCGCAACCATACCTGCCCTGGCTCCAGCTTCTATAGACATATTACACACCGTCATGCGGCCTTCCATCGATAAATCGGTAATAGCCTGTCCAGTGTACTCGATCACGTGTCCTGAAGCCCCTGACACACCTATCCGTCCAATTATGCCTAAGATTATATCTTTAGCCGATACTCCGCTCGGAGCCGGACCATCGAGATTGATTTCCATAGTCAATGGCTTTTTCTGCCTAATCGTTTGTGTAGCCAATACGTGTTCTACTTCAGATGTACCAATACCTAAGGCAAATGCTCCGAATGCACCATGCGTCGAGGTGTGACTATCGCCACAGACAATGATCGTTCCGGGTTGTGTGCGACCCTGTTCAGGCGCGATAATATGTACTATACCTTGTAAAGGGCTAAACCTATCGTAAAGCTCTATTCCAAATTCATCGCAATTCTGAGCGAGGACATCTAACTGTTCTTTTGCTATCGGATCTTCTACGGGTAAAGATAAATCCCATGTTGGCGTGTTATGATCCATTGTCGCCATGGTCAGATCTTGTCTTCTTACTTTTCGCCCAGCCAGCCTAAGGCCTTCAAAAGCTTGAGGCGAAGTAACCTCATGCACCAGATGTAGATCAACATACAGTATTGTTGGTTCTCCTACTGCCTCCTTAACAACATGTGGCTCCCAGATTTTTTCAAATAACGTTTTTGGGCTATTATCTTTCATTATGTGTAATTTTCCTTACGGTAATTTGAAATGACATACTAATTGGTTGTTGTCCAAATTAGTGTGCGCTAACTTCCAGCTTCGTTTTAAGATTGTCAATCATGTCATCCACTATCTCGTCTAATCCATACTTATAATTCCAGCCCCACTCTTCTTTTGCAACATCATCAATAAGTTCATCAGGCCAAGAGTCTGCGATTGACTGCCTAAGCGGGTCTATTTCATATTCAATTCTGAACCCAGGTATTCGTTTTTTTATAGCATCTGCAAGCTCAGCAGGTGTAAAACTAATTGCAGCAACATTAAAATCGGAACGATGTTTAAGTTTGCTTCCATCTGCTTCAGCTATCTGTATCAATGAGTCTACTGCATCTGGCATATACATCATTGGTAATTTTGTATCACTTTGCAGATAGCAAGTATATTTGCCCGTCGTTAAAGCTCCATAGAATATCGCTACTGCATAATCAGTTGTTCCTGCTGTAGGTTCTACTTTCCAGCTAAGGATTCCAGGCAGACGCACTCCTCTAACATCTAATCCAGTTGTGGGATAGTAATAATTACCCAACAATTCTCCAAATACCTTAGATATACCATAAATTGTATTGGGGTGTTGCAATGTGTCATTCGGAGCAATTGCAGGAGTGTCTGGTCCGAAGGCACCTATTGAACTAGGAACGATAACCTTTTCCACGCCCTCGTTCACTGAAGTTTCAAGAATATTGTAAACGGCTTCAAAGTTTACCTTAAAAGACAGATTCCTGTCTTGCTCAGCTACCGCGGATAATAACGAGGCTAGATGAAATATAGTGTCTGGCTTTATTGATCCGATAACTTCTTTTAACCGATTTTCATCAGCTACATCCAAATTAACAGACGGACCACTTCCCTTAACCTCTTTAGTAAGATTTCTTTTATGCACTCCTGAGATTACATTCTCTAGTCCATATTTTTTTCTTAACGCCGGTATAAGTTCCGAGCCAATCTGGCCAGACGCTCCAGTAACTAATATCTTCTTCAATTAACTAACCTTGGCAACTACTATATACTCCATTGTATCTAAGCAGTAGTTTCAGAAATCGCCGTACCAGTGATTTCCAACATTCTGTTTAACGCATGCATGTAAGCTTTGGCGCTGGCAACAATAATATCAGTGTCGGAGCCTCGGCCTATATAGGTCTCTCCGTCTTGTTCAATTCTAATTGTCACACTTCCCTGGGCATCTATACCTTCGGTAATTGCATTAACACGATACTCTGTAAGATTATTGGGAACTTTTACTATCCGATTGATAGCTTGATAAACGGCATCGACTGGGCCGGTGCCCGTTGCCGCGTCTGTAATTTTCGTGCCGTCTTGAGTAGTCAATGAAACAGTAGCTGTAGGTACATCGTGATTTCCAGAACTAACCTGCACATGTTCCAAAATATAACTTTGGGCTTCTGAATCCATTCGTCTTTGGCCGGCCATT
The DNA here is from genome assembly GCA_002311285.1 of Dehalococcoidia bacterium UBA1152. Classification (GTDB taxonomy): domain Bacteria; phylum Chloroflexota; class Dehalococcoidia; order Lucifugimonadales; family UBA2962; genus UBA2962. Next base: position 4,186 of record DBZU01000062.1, read on the forward strand.
AACGACTCCAAGTCCATATCAGTAACTTCACGCTTTCGATCTGCCAAATCTTTGAATTGTTCAAAAACTCCATCCAGTTCCTCTTTGGTCAATCGATATCCAAGGTCTTCCAATCGAGATCTTAAGCCTGCACGGCCACTAAGTTTTCCTAAAACTAGCTCATTTGAAGGCCAACCAACTAACTGAGGATCCATTATTTCAAATGTCGTTCTCTCTTTTAATACTCCATCTTGGTGTATTCCTGAAGCGTGGCGGAAGGCGTTGGCTCCAACGATTGCTTTGTTTGCTTGTACAGGAAATCCAGTAATATCTGACACCATACGAGAAGTTCTGTAAATTTGTTCAGTCTTAATATTGGTAGAAACACCAAGTAAATCTTTACGCGTTTCGATAGCCATTATAACTTCTTCCAACGACGCATTGCCTGCTCGCTCTCCTAAACCATTAATGCAACCTTCTACCTGCCGTGCTCCAGCCTGGATTGCCGCCATGCTGTTCGCTACAGCAAGTCCTAAATCATTATGACAATGTACAGAAATAACAGCTTTATCTATATTAGATACAGAGTTAATAATGTCTTTAATCCTATCCCCAAATTCTGATGGAATAGCATATCCCACAGTATCTGGTATGTTGACTGTCGTGGCTCCTGCTCTAATTGCAGCTTCTAGTAATTTATATAGATAATCCGGATCTGTGCGTGAAGCATCCATTGGTGAAAACTCAACTTCGTCACAATAATTTTTCGCTCGTTCCACAGAGGCAACAGCCAGGTCCAAAACTTCTTCAGGATTTTTCCTTAACTGGTGCATTATTTGGATGTCAGAACTAGAAATAAATGTATGGATCCTTGGATTTTCTGCGTCTTTTATCGCATTCCATGCGGCGTCAATATCATCAAAATTGCATCTTGCTAGAGATGCAATTACAGGGCCTCTCACTTGATGTGCAATAGCTTTAACTGCTTCAAAGTCACCAGGTGAGCTTGCAGCAAAGCCTGCCTCAATAATGTCTACACCCAACAATTCTAATTGCTGTGCGATCTGCAATTTCTCCGCTTTGGTTAATCCAGCTCCAGCAGACTGCTCGCCATCTCTAAGTGTAGTGTCAAATATTTTTACAACTTCAGTATTCTTTGTTGATGCCATATTTACGTCTCCACAATTAATATCGATTTACAAAAAACTTAGTCAGAGTCGTCCAAAAATGACATCATTTTCCTAAGCTCTTTACCTACTTTTTCTATGGGATGATCGGCATTTTCTTTACGCAACCTATTGAAAGTAGGCCTACCTTCATCATTTTCAGCTATCCACTCCCTTGCAAAAGTTCCGTCTTTTATTTCAGACAAAACCTGTCGCATATTTGATTTAACATTTTCATCAATTACCCTTGGCCCTCTAGTGTAGTCACCGAATTCAGCAGTATCGCTTACTGAATACCGCATATATTCCATGCCGCCTTTGTAAAACAGGTCTACTATCAATTTAAGTTCGTGCATAACCTCAAAGTATGCTGATTCTGGGGCATATCCTCCTTCTTCGGTTAAAACTTCAAACGCCGCTTTTATCAACGCTGATACTCCTCCACAAAGAACAGCCTGTTCTCCAAATAAATCTGTCTCGGTTTCTTCTTCGAACGTTGTTTCCAGTACGCCTGCGCGGCTACAGCCAATACCTTTTGCATACGCAAGTCCTAACTCATGTGCTCTGCCTGACGCATCTTGATGAATAGCCAATAAGCCAGGAACGCCGGACCCTTTAGTAAAAACCTCTCGCATCCGATGCCCTGGTGCTTTTGGTGCCACCATAGATACATCCACCGTGGCAGGAGGGACAATAGTTTTATAATGAATATTAAATCCATGTGCAAACATCAAGGTTTTGCCTGGCAACAAGTGAGGTTCAATAGAGTCTTTATATACTTCCGGTTGGCTTGTATCCGGGCATAAAATCATAATGAAATCAGATTTTTTTGCCACATCGGCTACCGACGCGACTTGTAGCCCATCTTCTCCCACTTTCGTCCTGCTTTTACTATCAGCATGTAGGCCAACAATAACTTCTAGGCCCGAGTCGTGAAGGTTTAATGCGTGAGCATGGCCTTGACTTCCATATCCAACTATTCCTATAGTCTTGCCTTCGAAAAGTGACATATCTGCGTCACCATCATAATACATTTTTGCCATTAGTCTTTATGATTCTCCTTTTATTTCTGCAATCCTCTATTCATTGCAATCGTCCCTGTCCTCATAACCTCTAAAATTCCAAATGGTTCCAAAAGTTTTTGAAGTGAATTTACTTTGTTTTCGTTACCAGTAACCTCAACTATTGTCACGTCATTCGCAACATCAACAATTTGTGCTCTGAAAATATCGACGATTTGCATAATCTCACTGCGTGTCTGTGAATTTGTTTTTACACGAATCAACGCCAGTTCTCTTTCAACAATGTTTTGGTCAGATATGTCGGCAACTTTTATTACTTCTACTAATTTGTAGAGATGTTTTGTGACTTGTTCAACGGTTCTGTCGCTACCCTCTACTACAAAGGTCATCCTTGACATATTTGGTAATTCACAGCGCCCAACAACAAGAGACGCTATATTAAATCCGCGGCGACGAAACATACCAGATATCCTAGCTAAAACTCCAGGCTTATCTTCCACTAAGGCCGTTACTATTCTGTGGGCAGGGTTAGTGCTTACATTCATTTTTTTACCGTTTCAGCACGAGGCCCTTCAATAATGTCGGCCACACTCATCCCCGAAGGTATAAATGGATATACATTTTCTTCTTGCTCAACTCTGAAATCAATTAAGGCAGGTCCATCAAAATCCATCGCTTTTGCAATGCCAGATGCGACTTCATTTCTTTCGGATACTCGAATACCTAAAAGGCCAAATGCCTCTGCCAATTTCACAAAGTCAGGGTTTGCAGAATACTCGGTTGCAACGTAGCTCTTGCTATAAAAAGCTTCCTGCCATTGTCGAACCATTCCAAGATATCCATTATTGATTATAGCTAGTTTAACCGGGATTTTATTTTCAGCCAATGTTGCGAGTTCACACATCGTCATCTGGAAACCACCATCGCCGCAAACAGACCAAACAACTTTGTCTGGCCTGCCAACTTGTGCTCCCATTGCTGCTGGCACTTCGAACCCCATCGCTCCAGTACCGCCAGAAGAAACAAGCG
>DBZU01000062.1:7486-25010 GCA_002311285.1 Dehalococcoidia bacterium UBA1152
ATAAAGTTCGCTGATAACATATTGAGGTATGAGTTTGTCAGTATCATCGACTCCGATTAACGGATGTTCGCTTTTTAACGTTTCAACGCGTTGTATCCAATCCACTCGTGAAGTTTCTTCTATCAATGGATTGAGTTGACGCAAAACTTGTTTTGCATCTCCAACTATAGGCACGTCAGCCTCGATGTTTTTACCTATCTCCGATGGATCAACATCTATATGAATTACTTTAGCATTTGGAGCAAATTTGCTAGTATCCCCAGTAATACGATCATCAAAGCGCATTCCGATGGCTACCAACAGGTCAGACTCATCAATCGCCAGGCTTGCGTATGCCATTCCATGCATGCCGGGCCAGCCAGCATAAAGAAAATGGTCAGCAGGAAATGAACTTATTCCTAACAATGTAGCTACTACTGGAATTTGGGCCTGTTCGGCCAAGTATCTTAATTCATCATAGGCGCTAGACAAAATTACGCCGTGTCCAGCCAAAATCACTGGGCGATTAGCGGTATTGATTAGTTTCGCTGCGCGGCGAACCATACCGGTATTTCCTTCGCCCGCGGGTCTGTACCCCTGCAATTGCAGTTCAGATGGGTACTCGAATTCTGATTTTTCTTCCTGAACGTCTTTAGGTATATCTACCAACACAGGACCAGGCCTGCCGCTGGTAGCTATATAAAACGCCTCTTTTATGGTTGCTGCAATGTCGCTCGCTTCCATTACAAGGTAATTATGTTTAGTTATATGCAAAGTGATACCCGTTGTATCGGTCTCCTGAAAGGCGTCTGATCCAATTGCCGATCTCTTTACTTGTCCAGTAATGATCACCATCGGAATCGAGTCCATAGAGGCTGTAGCAATACCAGTTACTAAATTAGTGGCTCCAGGACCCGAAGTAGCCCAACATATGCCGGGCTTGCCAGTTACCCGTGAATAACCGTCTGCAGCATGAGCGGCCCCTTGTTCATGCCTAACTAATATGTGCTTTAGGCCTGGGTATTCAGGCAATGTTTGGTAAAGAGGCAAAATTGCACCTCCAGGCAAACCAAAGATGGTGTCGACTCCCTCTTGTATTAAACTTTCACAAACTATCTGCGCTCCGGTTAGCTGCATTTTCTGTCCTCTTTATCATTCACTCGATACACTTTTTTGCTTACTCGGCAAAAAAAATAAATCCCGTCCTTTAAAAGGGACGAGATCGATAATTTCCCGCGGTACCACCCTATTTGTATGGCCAAAAGACCGTACCACTTAACGGCTATAACGGAGCCGCCGACCGTTGACAATAACTTTTTTTTAAACTGCGTCGTGCTATGTCAGTTAACAAAGGGGCGAGTTCACGTCGCACTACGGTCCAAGATTACACCAGCCTTGGATCTCTACTCCGGCTCTCTTCGCTACTACTCCCCTTCGTTGTGTAAATCCGCAATCTCATTTACACAAATTTAGGTTAGCACTCGTCATTTAAAAGTGTCAATAGACTGGCGGACAGCTTTTTCGAATAAAAATAATGTAACAAATAACGTTTACATATAAAAAGCCTACAATTCCATTATAAAAACTGCTTAGTTTATGATGTCGATTGCTGCACAATATATTTTGGTCTTTTTAACTTTTATAAGTTTTAAATTAACAAACTGCTGGGATAAAGCAGTCTACTTAATCAAACTATCATCAACATGAAACATTCCTCAACCAAACCAAGTCATGATCATCAATCTAATGCCGACACGGTAATTTACGATATGAAATCTGGATGGCAGGCCTGGACGCCGTTAACTCGAAAACAGTCAATAATAACCATGGGTGGTATTATGCTAGCTATATTCTTGGCTTCTCTAGACCAAACAATTGTAGCAACTGCCATACCAAAAATTGTGGGTTCTCTAGGCGGTTTTGACCGGTTTTCCTGGGTAACCACATCGTACTTAGTTGCATCTACTGCAATTATTCCCATTGTCGGCAAGTTTTCTGATATTTATGGCAGACGCACATTCTTCCTTGTCGGCATAGCTATATTTATCGTTGGGTCACTTCTGGCGGCTATTTCCACAAACATGAGTCAGCTAATTGCCTTTAGGGCCATACAAGGAGTCGGTGGAGGAACACTTATGTCATGTGCATTTATTGCTGTTGGTGACCTATACCCGCCTGCAGAACGCGGAAAATACATGGGATACCTTGCAGGTATTTTTGCTCTCTCATCAATAATCGGACCCATAACAGGCGGAGTCCTGACAGACTCGTTTTCATGGAGATGGGTGTTTTTGATAAACATTCCTTTAGGTATACCTATCGGTTTAATATTTCTTTTTGTGTTTCCTAAACATAAACCGGATAAACAGCGTACAGAAATTGATTATCTTGGGATTCTTTTGCTTTTGATGGCTGTAATTCCAGTAATGTTGGGGCTTTCCTGGGGCGGTTCTGCATATGGATGGTATTCTGTCAGGGTTATCATAGCTTTATGTTTATCATTGATATCGGCTGTTTGTTTTGTTGTGGTTGAACTGCGAGCAAAGAATCCTATAATGCCCTTAACTCTATATCGGAATTCGATAATGTCTGTTGCCTTAGTGATTACTTTACTTTTGGGCGTAACTATGTTCACTGGATCAGTTTTTATGCCTCTATTTTTTCAAGGTTCTTTAGGTAAGTCGGCTACCACTAGCGGTCTTCTTTCAACAGCCATGATGTTGGGTAGTGTTCTCGGCGCAACATCATTTGGGCAATTATTGTCAAGATTCGGCGGCCATTATCGTATCCTTGGCCTCATTGGTATATTCATAATGGGAGTTGGCCTTTTGTTAATGTCTCAAATCAACACAAATGTTTCTTTAGGATTCATAATTACAAGCATGGTCATTATGAGCTTTGGAATGGGCACTACTTTTCCTTGTTTTAATATTGCAATCCAGAATTCTGTGCATTACAAAGATATAGGGGTGGCAACTTCATCGGCTCAATTTGTACGATCATTAGGAGCTTCTGCGGGTCTGGCCGTGTTAGGCTCATTATTAACGACAAGGTTTGCTACAAGACTTGATTTGAGCATACCTGAGTTCGCACTAAAAAACATTCCGGCTAAGCTTTTAAGTGATATAAAGACTAATCCGAATGCTTTAATGGACAATTCTCAAATCAGTAATCTGGAAAGCCAAGTCTCCGCCTCTGTGTCTAATAAATCTGAGCTCATTGATACGGTCTTGTTAGCAATGCGCCAGTCTCTAGCAGATTCAATTGCAGAAATGTTTATCGTAGGCCTGATTATAAGTTTTGTTGCCTTTGTAATCACATTCTGGTTAAAGGAAATTCCATTACAAAAACGTGCTTCTAAAGAACCTGTGAAAAAATGATATGCCTATAAGGGTCGAGTGCAATAATTGATCCTATTACCATATATAACTACGATTTGCGGGTTCTGTTACACTTAATTTTGTTTTCTGGACTGCGTCGGGGTGTAGCGCAGCCTGGTAGCGCGCCATGCTCGGGTCATGGAGGTCCCGGGTTCAAGTCCCGGCACCCCGACCAATAATTAGAGTTGCGCAAGTAAAAGGTTTGCGTTTATACTCTTCTTTTAACAACTACATCTGTGGGGAGCTAAAGTGATTTGGCTGAGAGGGTATATTAATATATGCCGACCCTTTGTAACCTGATCTGGGTAATTCCAGCGTAGGAAAACTTATTTTATAGCCATCTCACAACTCAAAAGGAGATGGTTTTTTATGTCCCTAAACTCGTCAATAATAGTTGTGACCGTGATTACGGCTATTATATTTGCGGCTATAGGCTTACTGTACACTCTTAGAACCAGAACGACAGCTGGTAATTATATTATTTCTCGAAATAAAGCTGGTGGCTGGCTGGCTACTGCTACCCTCGTAGCTTCAGGTTTAGGGGCCTGGATATTGTTTTCGCCAGCTGAAACCGGAACTTGGGCTGGAATTGTAGGATTGATAGGATACAGCATTGGGTCTGCTGCCCCTCTATTAACTTTTATCTTTATTGGTGCCAGGTTAAAACGACTAATGCCATCAGGGCATAGCTTGACTGAATTTGTCCGTATTAGATATGGCGTGGTAGCACATATTATGGTTTTACTGGTGATGATTTTTTACATGTTCATATTCTTATCTGCTGAGCTTACTGGAATCTCTCAAGCGGTAAATCTGCTTGGCGGCACACCACTTGTGTTCACAGCGTCAGTAGTCGGAATCCTCACAGTAATTTATACGGCTTTTGGAGGTATAAAGGCATCCATATTTACTGACTCAATTCAATTCACCATAATTATTCCTTTAATAGTGGCCGTCTTTTTAATACTGCTTGTAACATTGGGTGGATTCGGATCAGCTTTTGAATCAGTTAATATGCAAAATCCAGAACTTTTTTCCTTTAACAACAGGCCCGGAATAGAATTTGCTTTCACCTTGATTATTGCAATTTGGGCGGCTGATATGTTTAACGGTGGTTTCTGGCAACGGGTTTATTCATGTAAAGATGGAAAATCTCTTAAAAGGGGGTTTTTAGCCGCTGGGCTTATCGTGATACCTGTTATTTTTATAATGGGTATCCTGGGGATTGTGGCTGTAGGAAATGGCAATCTATCAGAACCCTCAGTTGCACTATTTGAACTAATAACTACGACTTTACCTGGATGGGCGCTTGGAGTTGTATTAGTTTTAGCCTTGATTTTGGTCATGAGCAGTATGGACAGTCTCCTAAGTGGAATATCTTCTGTTTTTACCGCTGATCTCGCCGGATTAAAGCCTGCTCTAAGCGGCAAAAAATTGCTCGGCTTCTCCAGGGTGGCTACAGCTTTACTTATCGTTCCAGTCATAATATTAGCTTCTAATGGTTATAGCGTCCTTTATTTATTCCTAATCGCTGATTTGGTATGCGCCGCAACTGTATTCCCTATTTTTTATGGTCTATTTTCAGCACGTATTGGACAAAACACCATTATAGTAAGTTGCGCAGTCGGCATAATTGTCGGAGCGCTATTCTTTCCAAACCCAGATTACGAAGGATGGAATTCAATTCCACATGCCGGTAATTTCCTTGTCAGTTTTGGATCTTCTGTAGGGATATCTGGCGCGATATGTTTATTGTCAGATTTATATATCAAGCTTAAAGGCAATACGGAGGAATTTCCATTTTCAAGACTTTCAAGTGAAGTAAAGGAAATTGAGTAACTTAACTGTGTTTAATTGATTATCACTATTAAGGGATTGGAGTTGGGACATTAGTTACTCCAGATCGTCTATCAAAAACGCCTTTCGATATAACAAACTTCGGATCCTTGGCTTTTCTAACTGCTCCCATAAATTGAGTCAATTCAGTATCACTAAAATACACAAAGTAAGGAGATAATGCTACTCGAGAAGATTCTTCTTTGTCCGTAAAATATCCATACTTATCAATCCTTCCCTCGAGTGAAGGTATCGCTTTGACCAGATATTCCGATACTTTAGTTTCATCGACATAGTTGTCCGCAAGTTGGTCAAATGGGCCGTCATAGTAGTTATTAACAACTACATTAGAACCGTTAACTGCCACTAATACTTTTCGATCATCATTCGCCTTGTCTAGCATAAATGCAAATCCGCTTCTACGTCCTATGTATAGATCGGCTTGAACTTTCTGAAGGTTGTCCGGAAGTTGTATCTCTTCATTTAATACCCAAAACAGATATCTAAGTTCATTATTGTAAATCAGGAAAAATTGATATCCGGACTCGTCATACGTTTTCATGACAAATTCTTCATTCGGAGCCAAATCAAAGCGCTGGGGGGAGTCTTGAGGCAGTTTATTTAGATTAAAAGTAACACTACGGCTATTATAGCTAACATCAAAAGTAAAAGGGTCTATTTCATTAATTAATAAACCGTCTGCGTCAGTAAAATATTTTGATTTTCGTATTCTAGGATCGTAAACATAAGGGGATTCTCGATATTCAAAATAAGCAAAAGACAACACTCCATTTTCTCTTCGGCCTGCGGCCAAACGAATATTGCCCCATATCTGTCTGCCATTAACGTATAGTTTGAAGTAAAAATAGTTTTCGGAAGGATAAACTACAACATTCTCCGGCAAGCGCGAAAAGACGTGCCAAAACACTTCGTCAGCGTCCTCCAGGTTTAGTGAGTATGAAGCCTGACCTTCTATCCAGTCTTGGTTTAGTACCAAAAAACTGTCTTCTAATACTCGCTCTGTTTGTGCTTGTGGTTCAGTGACATCAAGGTCAGTTTCGGTCATTTTTGGTAAGTCTATGCAGCTTACTAAAACAACTGCCAAATTGACAGTCACTATCAGAAATGCCATTTGCAATTGAGTTTTTCTCTGCAAATGCAAGATGTTTTTAAAATACAATTTCAATTACCTGTATTAGCTTTAGTGCCTGCAATCATAGTTGGACTTTTTAAAGTAATCAAACTGTGGGTTTTACTGATTTTGTCTACCTGATTTTAGCCAGGTTAGTTAAATATTCCTCATCTGAAAGCCTTATATATCCGATTTCGGATACAAGCTGCGAGGCATTTGACATGTAGTACTCTACAAAAGCTTGGACTTCAGGCCTTTTCAAACTATCCTTGCTTACGTAGATAAATAATGGCCTGGAAAGAGGCTTGTACTGACCATTCAGAATTGTTTCAGGATTAGGTAATATGCATCCGTCACCCCCATCAATAGCAACAATGTTCAGTTTGTCCATATTCTCTACGTAATATGCATATCCAAAATATCCGAGCGCTCCTTTATCGCCATTTACCCCGATCACAAGAACATTATCATCCTCTGACATTGTGAAATCGGATCTACTAGCCTGAATTTCACCAACAATCTCTTGAGTGAAGAAATCAAATGTTCCTGAATCAGTTCCTGGACCATAAAGGTTAATTCTGTGATCTGGCCAGTCTGAGCGTATATCTGACCACCGAGACACCTCACTGCCTGGCTCCCAAAGCATTCTGAGTTCTGGTACAGTCATACAGGTTGCCCAATCGTTAGTCTTGTTAACCACTACGGACAGTCCATCCCGGCCTACCATGAGCTCGTGATACTCTATTCCATTCTCTTCAGCCGTTTCCCTTTCTTTATCTTTTATTGGTCGGGATGCATCACATATATCAGTCTCTCCAACAGCGAAGCGTTTAAAGCCTCCTCCCGTTCCAGATACACCTACGTTAACTTGAACTTTCGAATAGGACTTCCTGAACTCCTCCGCAACTGCCTCGGAGACTAGATACACCGTTGAGGACCCATCGATTTCAATCATTCCGTTTAGGTCATTCGCGGTCTCTTTCACCGCGCCCTTTCCAATTTCAACGATCTCAGTCTTACCAATCACTTCGGATTCAGCCGAACACGCGGCAGTGAAAAGTGCGATTAACGCCAGAATGATTACTGTTAAGATACACCTTCTCATACTTCTATCCCCTTAGTTCAGCCTTCTCAGTATTGTTTTTAGGAAACCTTTAAGCTTGTTTCCTTTTGGTAATGAGCCAATTTGAGTTAACAATCCTATTTAATTTACTATTAGTGGTGATAATTGGGGTTAAGGAATGGTTAACGTTAGATTAACTACATGTTTTTGGGGTACTCTATAAGGCAGATTTCACAAGCGTATATGAAATCCGGAGATGTTTTCATGAATCAAAAGTCCAAAGGTAATCAGTCACTAGACAAAGTAAAATACCACGGACACCTCAGAATCCCAGGAACACCTGAGGAGGCCGAGATAATCTTTACAGTTGGTTTTGATAGCAAATCAGTAAAGTTAGACTTTCCCCATCCAGTAGCTACTAATTCAAAATGGCAAATCGGTTCGGTTACCGTTAGAAGGCTTCTAAAATATGACGAGGTGCATTTTGTGACAACAGGGCTACCGATTGAAGGGGTTGATTTACAATGGAAAACTAATTGTGCAAAATCTGACAATACTCTTGCAGGCGTTATTATAGCCAGGCCTAACAAACACAAAGTTGTCGGCGAAATTGGCTTTAGTCTAGTCCAGATTAGTGGAAAATAAAATGAAGTTCATCGTGTCCTCCGTACATAAACGTTATTATCCACGATTATCACAGGTGTCTATATATGAATTCACAATCTGATTCAAATGAAAAGAACTTGGTTTGGATTGATCTAGAAATGACCGGTCTCGATCCTAAGAAACACGTAATTATTGAAATAGCATCGATCGTCACCGATTCAAAACTGAATATACTTGATGAAGGCCCGGTTATTGCAATTAAACGGACTGTACAGGAGCTTAAACAAATCGATGATTGGAGCTTAAGAACTCACACGTCGTCAGGATTAATCAAACGAGTTAAACAGTCTAACGTCACTATTCAAGAAACGGAAAAACAAACCTTGTCTTTTCTTCAGAAATGGGTTCCCAAAGGTGTGTCTCCGTTATGTGGTAATTCAGTTCACCAAGATCGAAGATTCCTCAGAATGGAAATGCCTGATTTAGACTCTTATTTTCATTACCGAATCATCGATGTCTCTACAATAAAGGAGCTTGCAAAGAGGTGGTACAGCAATGATGCGTGTTTTCCGCTTAAACCAAAAAAACATTTAGCTTTGGACGATATTCGTGAAAGCATTAGCGAACTGGACTGGTATCGACGTAAACTATTTTCAGATACAGTTAATATCGAATGATCCTGCTTTGTTCTATGAAATCTTTTCTTGGTATCAATTAAATAGCTTATAAATTGATTGTCAGACAAGAAAACAAAGATAGGCGCCGCTGGCTAATTTTATTTCTTATATGGATTCTTTATGCTTCGTTAGGTATGGGTTTTGCATCACTGGCTCCCTTAGTTCAGCCAATCCAGGATGATTTAGACATCTCATATAGCAAAATGGGATTAGTACTCGGGTTTTGGCAACTGGTCACTATCTTCACTTTTTACCCTCTTGGCAAATTGGTCGATCGGCATTCCCCAAGAATTCTTTTGGCGATCGCTGCTATAGCAGTTGGTGCTTCTGTAGCACTTCGGGGCCTGGCAGTCGATTTCACATCTCTGTTAATGACTGTGGGATTGTTAGGCCTGGCTGGGCCAATTATCTCTGTAGGAGCCCCAAAAGTAACAGCCAATTGGTTTGTTGGAAAACAGCGTAATTTTGCGGTTGCAGTCTACATAACAGGCCCGATGGCTGGGGCAATGCTAGGAATGTCATTAGCGACAACGGTTATCTTGCCAATTGTCGATAGTTGGAGGGAGGTGATGTTTATATACGGAGGAATAATCATGCTAACTGGCATAATTTGGTACATTTTGTCCCGAGATAGGCCATATGAAGCCTCAAAATTGTTTCTTCATGAGAACGACAAGCCTATGTCCCTCTCCAGTCTTCTAAAAATCCGTAATGTCAGAGTTGTGTTAGTGTTGTCTATTGCGGGATTGGCAATTCAACATGGAGTAGGTATTGGTTGGGCTCCATCTATCCTGCAACATCATGCTGGCATGAGCTTATCTGAGGCTGGATTCTGGTCTGGAATAGCAGCAGGAGCAGGTGTTGTAGGCACCATCATTATTACCACGGTTGCGTTCACTGGAATTAGACGAATGATAATGGCTGTCCTTTTGTTATTAACTTCGGTTGGCTTGATTGGCTTAAGTATTAGCGCTGATAATTTGCCAGTTTTATCACTTATGTTAATTAAGTTTGCAAGTAGCCCAATGTGGCCAATTTTGACATTGATTTTAATAGACACCGATGAGATCGGGCACCGTAATATTGGGACGGCAATTGGCCTAGCTTTTGCGGTAGCGGAAATTGGAGGAGCTGGAGGCCCGGTGCTGTTAGGGATCATTCAAGATATTCAGGGATCTGTCATTCCAGGCCTGGTGGCATTATCTGTTCTGTTATTTATATTAGTATTTACTACTCCCTTGATCAGGGAGTCCGTTAGTAAAAACAACAATAATCAATCAAACTAGAACACTTGTAATAAGTGTTCTAGTTGGGGCTTGGCAAACGAATCGTAACTGTTGTGCCCTCTCCGTCTACATACAATGTCTCCATAGGGTTAATCCCTTTTGCCCTAAGCTCCGCCATTTTTGCTGAGGGTAAAACAGAATCATTACCTGGATCTATGCGCTGAATCATGCCTAGAAATACTAACTGTCTACTTATCGCACTTTTATATTCTCGCGATGAAACGATGAATTGGGTCGATTTTGGGGACGGCACCAAATGTTCGGGTGTTCCGACGCGTAACAACCCGGATTTTCGTCTGACCAATGGGGCAATTTCATAAACTCGCGGTACGTCTCCTCTGATAGTCGCGCTTAGGTATTTCTGCTGATGTTCCATCGATCTCCATGGTCTATAGGAAAGCAGTCCATTCAAATCCCGCATATCACGAGTTTTGTCCGAATATTCAAATACCAGATCTCTCAAAGCAAGTTGTGTCCCAAAAACAAAAATGTCGAGCTCACTGTTGATTTCCGGTGCCCAACTTAAAAGGTGTGAACCCCAGTATAGGAATCGATATGTTGATTTTGGAAAGAATCCCCTAAATTCGTGCTCAAGCCAATTATCGACGTCTCTTAACACCGGCAAATGTTCATGACGGATATCCAAGTTGAGAAAGCTCTGGGTGTCAGACCATTGAACTGCTTCATCTTTTATTCCTTTGCCGCCATGCCTCGCCCATCGCTCACGATATAGATATAACTGTCTGTCACTGATGGGAGATCTAGCAATAGTCGTTGTCCATAAAGACTGTATTTCTGGCACCTTCAGTCCGTCATTGAGCCATTCATACACAACAGCTTGTTCCTCAAATGTCATTCCTTCCTCGTAAGGTCTCTGGCCATCTCCAATATTAACTGTGCTGATTTCACTCATAGCTCTCACATGATTAGGAATTACTCTGATATTAACGTAATCTTTTTATATTATCCGTAATTACTGTGAAATTAACGTAATTCTTTCAATCAATATATTACGATATCCATTATATTGCAATGGTTTCCTCTGTTATATTTTTTAAAAGTGGTAGCATAACTACCGTGTTTAAGGGATTTTTGACCTCGAATTTTAATACGCCTAGCAGGGTCTGGCTTATAATGCTGGCCCCGTTTTTAGTCGCTACCGTTTCTATGGGTTCATATCAATATACTCATGGTCTCTTTGTGGATCCTCTTGGCCAAGCTTTTGGTTGGTCCCGAACTGAAATAAGTGCATCTTTATCTTTTGCTGCGGTCGGAATAATTACCGCCCCATTTTTGGGCCGATTGTTAGATAAATATGGCGCGAAGCCTGTGATGTTAGGAGCTGTTGCTCTAATGGGCTTAAGTTTTGTTCTAAGGCCTCTTATGACAGAGTTATGGCATTTATACGCTATAAGCTTTCTGCAATTTGTGGCTATTAATGGAACTGTGATGTTGCCTGCGGGGCGTTTAGTGGGAATTTGGTTTAAGAAAAACCGAGGCAAAGTTCTCGGACTGACTATGATGGGTAATAATTTTGGAGGACTGGTTTTGCCTCCTGTAATTGGGTCATTATTGATTACTTTTTCTTGGCAATTTGCATACTATGGAATAGCCATAATGTTTGCCCTCGTATGGCTTTATACACTTAAGTTTGTGTCTGAGAACAAGGCGGGTGCTTCAAAATCTAATAGGGATACGCGGATTCGGGGTGAATCTACACAAATCCTTCCTGGTATGACTCTACAGGAAGCCATAAAAACGAAATATTTCTATCTGATAGCAATCATCACGCCGATTGGCTCCCTAGCTTTTTCCATGGTTTTACCTCACGTTATAGATAATTATACAAATGCAGGCATATCGCTTCTCACTGCCGCTGCTGGCCTTGTTGTGCTATCAACATTTGGAATGATTGGTAAGGTTGTTTGGGGGGCCATTGGTGAAAAGATTACTGGAAGGAACGCACTAATGTGTAGTTTCTCGGTAACAATTGTTGGCGTTATGCTTATGTACAATCCAATTGCAGGGCCGTTATTTTGGATAGCAGTAGCTGTCTTTGGATTCGGCATGGGTGCTTTTGGCCCGCTGTACACAATGATAATACAGGACTTCTTCGGCTTAAGGAATTATGGCGCCATATATGGATTACAGAGTCTAACAGGTGTCATTAGTTTTGGCGCCGGACCTATTATGGGAGGGCTTAGCTATGACCTGGCAGGAACATACAAGCCTATATTCCTTGCGGCCTCAATTGGAATTGCGTTGGGAGTTTTGCTCTTGACCCGACTCCCTAACAAAAAGCGTTATTGATGCCTATTTTTGCCCAGGACGTTTAATCAGCTCAGCGGATTTGTCTCTAGTCACAGTTGGTGTCACCACCATCTCAGTAATCATTGTGCGCGGCGGCAGGCTTGAAGCTAATAAAATCGTTTCTGCTATATCCTCTGGCAAACACATTGTTTCAAGCGCCTCTTTATCTGGCATAAATCGTCTTTTCTCCAGAATTGGTGTAACAACTTCTCCTGGACTTATCGTGCAAGCTCTAATTAACATGTGTTGCAACTCATCATTAAGAAATTCGGTGAAGTTATTGACCCCCGCTTTGGCTGCGCAATATGCGACACCTCCCATCAAACTTGGCCAAATTGCTGAATTCGAAGATACATTAATTATCGTTCCTGAGTTTTGCGAGATCATTGTTGGAAGCACGGCTTTTGTAAAAAACATGGTGCCCACAAGATTTACATTAACCAAGCTTTGTATTTCTTCAGGAGTTGTTTCCAATACTCCTCTGTTTTTTATGTTTGCTCCGGCGTTGTTAACTAGAATATCGATTCTGCCCCATGCGTTTTTAACTCGTTCAACTACGTTCTCTATTGATTGATACTCCGTTATATCCGCTTCGATTGTGATGCCTTCACCTTTATTAAGTTTTACCTCAGCCAAAACATCAGTCAATTTGGAGGATGTCCTGCCGACAATGCAAACCTTAGATCCTTTTTGAGCTAGGGCTATCGCTGTAGCTCGGCCTATCCCGCTGCCTCCCCCAGTAATTATGCATACTTTTTCTAGAAGATTCATTTGTTCACCTTAACTAATGTCGAATATTTTTACACATTGTAACCAAAATTTCAGTGCTGTTTATATGAAACATATATATGCATTTTCCTATAATATCTATACGAGAATAATTTATGAGCGAATTTGACCTTCCATTTAAGTCGGCAATAGAACATGCCAAATTAATTCATTCCAAACAGATTTCTCCTGTGGAATTGTTGAAACTTTATCTAGAACGAATTGACACATGGAACCCCGTTCTCAATACATACTTGGCTTTAAATGTAGAAGGCGCCATTGCTGAGGCTACACTCGCTGAGGCTTCAATAATGCGCGGCGAAATTAAGAGCCCTCTTCATGGCGTGCCTTTTGGTATTAAAGACAATGAGATCACCAAGGACATTGAAACAACTTTCGGCTCACTTTGGATGAAAGGCAATATTCCAAAAGAGGACTCGGTTGTGGTTGAACGAATAAAGGCGGGAGGAGGAATAGTCGTCGGTAAAACAAATATGCCTGATTGGGGCTTAATGATCCACTCAGAAAACCGACTAGGCGATCATGCACGCAATCCTTGGAACATTACTAGAACCGCTGGCGGGTCCAGTAGTGGGTCGGCTGCTGGAATTGCAGCTGGTCTTTGTTCAATCGCAAGCGGAACAGACGGTGGCGGTTCCATAAGGGCCCCTAGCAGTTTCTGTGGAGTTTTTGGAATAAGGCCAACATTAGGCCGTGTTCCCCGTTATTCTGGGCCAAGCAATAAATATATAACTAACCCAGTTAGTCAACCCGGCCCGATTGCCAGAACTGTTGAGGACGCTGCTGTTATGTTAAAGATGATTGCCGGTTTTGATAATCGTGATCCTGATTCTGTGCGACTTGCGGTCCCTGATTATCCAAGCTTACTAAAACAAGATTTGTCTGGGCTTCGGGTCGCTTATAGTCCTGACTACGGTTACGCAGATGTTGATCCAGAAGTGAGTATGGCCACAGAATCAGCGGTAAAAACAATAGAGGGGTTCGGCATAAAAATTGAACAAGTATCTCTAGATCTTTCCGACGCTTTTTACGGCTACTGGGCATTAGTCAGTGCAAATTGGTACGCTGGCTTAGACGAACAATTTGAAGAAAGAATCTCCGAATTATCGCCAGAGGCACTTGCGGTATATCAATATGGAAAACAAATCACGGGCAAAGATTATGCTTTGGCTTTAGGGGTGCGCGATCAACTTATATCTCGTCTAGACACTTTATTTACCAAATTTCATCTGCTTCTATCTCCAACTGTGCCGAATACAGCTTTCGAGGTCGGTAAACCTAAAACCGGCGTTCAGGCTCGCTATAAAGATGATCTTTGGGGATTCCCGGCACATAGTCCTTTTACTTTTCCAATAAATGCAGTAGGCCTTCCAGGCGCCAGCATTCCATGCGGATTTAATGCCTCTGGGTTGCCTATTGGACTTCAGGTAGTTGGAAGGCGATTTGAAGAATCAACCATCTTGCAATTATGTGCTAAATTTGAGAAGGAACGCCCTTGGAGAATGAAAATCCCCCCGATTTTTACAAAGTCAGATTAACTAAACGTCAGTGCTTTGGCAGGGTTATGGATTAATATTTGGTCAATTTGTTCCTGGGCAAACCCTCGCCGCCTTAATCTTGGAACTATATTTTCTAAAATGTGTGAATATCCTTTACCCCCGTGGCGTGTCAATTGATTAGCCTGGCACACATCTTGTCCAATCACGATTTGGTTTAAATGTCCTTTTTCAATTAAAAACTCGATCGCTTCAATGCGATCAGCATCGCTTTTCATTCGCATATATTCACCAAGATAAACTAAATTGGTTTCCTCAAATCCAAAAATGTCGTACTCTAAAAAGCATCCCGTTTCAGCTAATTCTATTAACTTATCAGGGTCCTCGATCGCAAAATCCAGGTGGCCCATAATTGTATTTTTAATGTCTCCTCCTGCATCACGTAATTCATCAACTATTTGCATAGGAGAATCGTCATGTCCTCCTGGATGTATAGATATAGGACATCCGGTTTCCGCTTGGGCTCGAGCTGACGCCCTAAGAATCTTGCGCTCTGTATTCGACAAAGGGTATAAATTGCCAACCTCTCCAATTATCCCTGATTTAATTCCGGTGTCTGATACTCCCTCAGTAATATCTTTAATGATGGTGATGGTAATATCATTTTCTGAGATGCTATCTATATTAGCAGGGTGAGATTGAGGAATATAATAGCTCGAGCCCATAACGATATTTAAGCCTGTTGCCCTAGATATTCTAGCTAAAGCGCCTGGGTCTCTGCCCAACCCCATTGAAGTCGTATCTACTAACCCTCCTCCTCCAGCATTCACAAATTTTGAAACCTCATTAATAGACCAGTCAATATTGTAGTACTGGAGATTCGCCTTCATATTGAACGATATCTGAGGAAGTTCACCCCTAATGTCCATGGTGAAGGGCTTATCGATATACGAACGCTTACTTGCTTCATCTGGAATATAGAAATAACACATTAAATCCACCAGAAGGTGCTCATGTGTCACTGTGGGTCCTAGTTCTTCAGGTGAGATCAGCCCTAAAACTGTCTGGATTTTCCCGGTTTTGTTACTGCCCATTAGTTTTCTCCTCTAGATCAAGATAGCTTTGATACCAAGGTCTCGCTCTCTCAAAAGCCGCACTAACTGCGAGAACATTTTCATCCTCATGCCTTCGCCCGATAATCTGCATCCCAATTGGCAATCCCTCTTCATTGAATCCTGCAGGAATTGATGCCGCTGGATTACCTGTGTAATTGATTGGGTAGGTCATACACCAGCCTATAGTTGGGTCTACCGTCTCTCCGTTTACCTCAGTAGGTCCTAGGGTGTCACCATTTGTGGCGTTTTTAAACGGAGGAACAGACAGGGTTGGGGATACAATAAAATCATATTCATCAAGTATGTCTTGTATGGGGTCATAAACTGAAGACCTTAAAATTTGGCCATTTCTAACATCCCACCCAGACATCTTTTTACCTATTTCTAAGGTTTTCGCAAATGTTGGTGTTAGTAAACTGTTGTGTTCTCCTAAAAGGTCAATTCCTTGGGGTTTGAATACGTGTGCCAACTCCATATGTAGAATGGCCATCTGTCGAATCCATAATTCAGACAATTCTTGTTGAGTTCGGTCAATTTTAAGTTCTACTTGATCAACTTCAATATCTAATTCTTGAAATGCCTCAGTAGCCTTTCGTACAACTTTGGCAACGCTATCTTCGACAGGAAAAATCCCAAGATCGGGGCTATACGCCACTTTCATGCCGGCAACAGGCTTACGAGTTGCTTCAAGGTAACTTACATCTCCATCCGGCATTGATAGCGGATCTCTAGGGTCATGTCGCCCTAACACAGACATGACTAAAGCCGCATCTTCTACTGTTCTGGTTATAGGGCCTACAAAAAGAAACGGGTTCAACGACGTGAATGCATTTGGCCTAGTTATAAACGGTACTCGGCCGTAAGATGGTTTATAGCCGTAAACTCCTGAAAATGACGCCGGTATTCTTATTGAACCTCCTCCATCTGATCCTTGTGACAGGGTTGCAAGCCCAGCGGCAACTGCCGCAGCACTACCGCCTGAAGACCCTCCAGCATTTCTTGTTAAGTCAAACGGAGTGCTTGTCGGACCAAAAATATAATTGTCTGTCGCTCCCTTGTGTCCAAATTCAGGAGAATTAGTTAGCCCTAAAACAATGCCGCCTGCTGCTTCTATATCGGCCACATAGGAAGAAGTCATATCTAATTGATAGTCTTTTAATGGGACTGAGCCAGACGTGGCTCTTATTCCTGGCTTAAACGTAAATAAATCTTTGATAGCCACTGGTATTCCGTGCAAGGGTCCCAGCGAGTCCCCTGACATTAGGGCTTTTTCTGCTGACTTTGCGCGTGCTAAAGCTTCATCGGTAACCATTGTCACAAAGGCATTAATGGCCGGATTTCTTTCATCTATTCGATCTAGAAAAAAATTAACTACTTCCACCGGGGACAAATCACGTCTGCGAATCCTGCTGCCTAGTTCTACGGCATTCATGAATGCAATTTCATATCCCATATTCATGTGCCTCCAAGTTGTTAGTTTAGTAAGTTGTTATATTTTCAACACTAATATGAAAAATTACAATATCTTATGGCCTTTGAAACGATTTTGCAAAGAAGGCAATTAAAGTATTATCTGCGATAACATCCTTAAATATTTTACTTACCGACCAAGTAATTTCATCAAGCTCTCTCCGTTGTCCTTGCAAAATTTTTGTACTACAACAATGTCTGCGCTAATACAAAAATCTTTAACCCCCATATCGATATAAGGTTTTGCATCTTCCCAGTCGTCAATCTCTATTCTTGGTCGAATGCCATGTTCTAATGCAAGTTTGATAATAAATTTATCGGCTTTTTTAACATCCGGATGATCATATTGATCTGGGACTCCTATACTCATCGAATAATCAGCTGG
>DBZU01000062.1:25041-46434 GCA_002311285.1 Dehalococcoidia bacterium UBA1152
GCTTCTTTTTTCTCAATCATCACAGCTAATACACCTTGTTCTAAAATATCCATATACCCTTGTAATGAAGAAGCCTTTCCATGGTAATAAGCGGACCCATATCCAGTATCTCGTCTAGCATTCGCACCTGCAATTCCAGATCCTTTTTTTGTTATGGGGCTTTCAGGTTGCATTGCATCAGCAGCTTCCTGAGCATCTTCCACGGTTCTAAGATCAGCAAACAATAAATTTGGTATTCCTGCTCCGACCGCTCTTTCTGCTAAATATGTCCTGGGTTCCTGATCAAGTTTTACCATGCCCGTCATATGTTTAAACAAATCAGTTGCTCTGGCAAAACTTTCAAGCGAAAACAAATCATATGGAGCATAAGTACCGGAAAATTCTATATAGTCAATAGTTCCAGCATGTCCAATCACTTCCACCATCCCCGGCCACGGGGAATACATGTGCGTACCAATGGTAGGCTGGTCATTATCAATTAACTCTCGCAATACATTATTATTGTTAATCATATGTAGTCCCTAATTTGTTATATTGGCTTTTTAATAAGGTGTTTCTGCGTCTTATCGGCTAGTTCGTAGGTTCTTTTTGAAAAAACCTAATACACGTTGACGATATTCGTCGCCAGCAATGTCAAATGCGTCTCCGTGCTCAGCTTCTGGCACCAGCCATAACTCTTTAGGCTGTTTTGCATTCGAATAAATTGCCTCACTATCTTTAAAAGATATAGTTTCATCCTCTAATCCATGAATTATAAAGATCGGCGTATCAATTAAGTTCATTACGGCTTCTTCTGGAATAACGTCTTTTCGTTTTAATCCAGTTCTGAGCTCCGAGAACCATACGGTAATTGGAGCGAATGGAAATGCAGGCAGTCCAATAAAGTGGGTAAAACTTTGAGACACCGCACTATCTAAACTTTTAAAGACATCCTCCGTGACAATTGCCTCAACTCGTCCGGGGTTTTCCGCTGCGAAAAGTATCGCGGTTGCCCCTCCGTTAGATAATCCGAGCAGGCCTATGCTACTTATATCGACGTTTACTTTTTGATCAGTTTTATCACTAAGAGATTCTAGTAAATTGACAGCTGCTAACACATCTTGTTTTTCGTAATAGCCAAAGGTAACAAATTCTCCTTCACTTTCCCCTCGGTGGCGAAAATCAAATAATAAAACGGTCAGGCCGGCCTGAAAAAGCATGTCTGCTTGTGGCAGCATTGTTTTTCGGTCCCCTGTGTATCCGTGCAACAAAATTACAGCTTCGTTTGAATCTGCTACTGCTATCCACCCTGCTAGCTTTACGCCGTCTCCGGCGACAAATGTTATTGGTTCTGCATTCTTATATAGCTCAGGATAATCGGAAAGTGATTCTTCATCCGATGCTGGTTCTGGGTGGAGAGCAGTTTCAGAACCAGTCCATGCGACACCTATAAGCAATAGAATTGTAAGCACAATGCTAAGAGATATATATGTTTTTGCTGCTATTGCTACTAAGCGGGGAAACTGTCTCCATAACATTATTAACAAAATAACTGGAGACGGAACAAACAGCCAAGCCACAAACAAAATTTTCTCGCCAGGGCCTGCTGTCCCCATCACTGCTGCCAATATAGCAGCAGGCACTGCCAGAATAAAAATCAAACTAATAAACAAATAGTTTAGGTTTTTCCTTTTTATCATTGTTCTGTTCTGTCTAATCCTTTTTGAAGCCGTTTTTCCTTAGATGATTTTTCAAGTAGATGCCTGTAGAAGAAGATTTTCGTTGAATAATTTGGTTTGGGGTACCCTTAGCCACCACTTCGCCACCCTCATCGCCTGCTCCCGGACCTAGATCGATTATCCAATCAGCATTTTTAATTAAATCAAGATGGTGTTCTATTAAAACCACTGTATTGCCTGCGTCAACTAATCTTTTCAAAACTTTTAGTAAATAAGCGCAATCATGAAAAGATAACCCAGTGGTAGGCTCATCAAGTATATAAATCGTGTTGCCGGTAGCTCTTTTACTTAACTCAGTCGCTAGCTTGACCCGCTGTGCTTCCCCTCCTGATAACGTAGTCGCTGGCTGGCCAAGGCGAATATATCCTAATCCTACATCTTCCATAGTTTGAAGCTTTTTTCTAATACCAGGAATCTTATCAAATATGCTTAAGCCCTCAGTGACAGTTGAATTCAACACGTCCGCAATAGATTTTCTCCGATAATAAACCTCTAGTGCCTCGCGATTATATCTAGCCCCTTTACACACCTCACAAGGAACAGTTACGTCAGGTAAAAACTGCATCTCTATTTGTATATAGCCATCGCCTTTGCACGCCTCGCATCTGCCGCCTTTAACATTAAAGGAGAATCGACCAGGTTTATATCCACGTATTTTTGCTTCAGGAAGTGAGGAATACAGATCTCTTATCTGCGTAAATGTGCCGGTATAAGTCGCAGGGTTGGATCTGGGGGTGCGCCCAATGGGAGATTGGTCTATTTCGACAACCTTATCAAGGTTTTCTATCCCTTCAATTGCCTGGTGTAATCCAGGTCGATGCTTCGATTTATAAAAATGGCGAGCAAGTGCTTTATACAAAATTTCGTTAATAAGGGTGCTTTTACCAGACCCGGATGCTCCAGTTATACAAACAAGCTTTCCAAGGGGAATCTCAACGTCTATCGCTTTTAAGTTATTTTCTTCTGCTCTGACAATTTTCAGGATTAGTCCATTGCCTGCCCTCGGCTTTTTTGGGGTCTCAATGCTTCTGGCGCCAGAGAGATACGCTCCCGTTACTGATTTAGGCTCATCTATTATCTGTTGTATCGAGCCTGTTGCTACAACATGTCCTCCATGCTCTCCGGCTCCAGGGCCCAAATCGACTATATAATCAGCAGCCCTCATTATTGCTTCATCATGTTCTACCACAATTACCGTATTGCCGATGTCCCGTAACCGCTGCAATGTTTTTATTAGCCTGGTTCCATCTGAGGGATGCAGGCCTATCGACGGTTCGTCACATACATATAAAACGCCTGTTAACCCAGACCCTATTTGCGTCGCAAGTCGGATTCGCTGTGATTCGCCGCCTGATAATGTAGACGCGGCCCTGCTAAGAGTTAAATAGTCTAGGCCGATGTTTATCAAAAAGCTAAGTCTTTCTTGGATTTCCTTTAGGATTTGACCTGCGATAGCTTGCTCCCTGCTGTTAAGGAAGTCTGGGTCATAATTGTCTTTCGCCTTTCTCTTACCGGAAGCTTTCCCATTCATCAAAGACGACACCCAGTGTAAGGTGTCAGAGATCGATTTATCGGTGATGTCGACAATGCCTTGGCCGCCTATTTTTACGGCCAAAGCTTCTGGTTTTAGTCTCTTCCCTTCACACGTGCTGCATGGCTGTCGCGCCATATATCTCTCTATATCTTTGCGAACATTTTCGGAGGCTGTTTCCCTATGCCTCCTCTCTAGATTATTAATTACACCCTCAAACGTGGTACTCCAATTAAATTCACGGCCTTTTTTCGTTATATGAGTCATTAAAAGCTTGGTGTTTCCTGCGCCATGAAGAATGAGCTCTATATGTTCATTAGATAATTTGTTAACGGGTACTATTGTGGAAAACTCAAATTTTCTAGAAACGGATTTCAAAAGACTGTCAAACCATGGACTAGACATTCGACTGCGTTTCCATGGTTCAATAGCGCCTTCACTTAGGCTCAATGATTCATTGGGGATAACCAAGTCGGGGTCAACTTTAAGCTTGTAGCCCAGTCCCGTACATTTCGAGCAGGCTCCATGAGGATTATTGAAGGAAAATGTCCTTGGTTCGATTTCGCCTAAAGAAATATTGCACTTAGTACAGGCAAAGTTTTCGGAGAATATTTTTTCCTCACCGCCAGGCCCCGCTACAAGGACAATTCCTTTTGCAAGCTTCATTGCTTGCTCTACAGAATCGGACACCCTGCTGATATCTACATTCTCTCCCATGACAAGCCTGTCTACAATTATTTCAATATTGTGCCATTTCTTTTTGTCTAACGTGATCTCGTCAGACAAATCTATCATTTCGCCGTTGATTCTAGCCCTTACATATCCTGCCTTCCTGGCTCCTTCAAGAACATCCTGGTGCTCGCCTTTTTTACGTCTAGCCACAGGCGCTAAAATTTGTACTCTGCTTTTTTGTGGTAGCCCAAGTACCACATCAACAATCTGCTGCACGGTCTGCATTTCAACCGGTTTTCCACATTTATGGCAAGTCGGTCGGCCTACACGAGCAAATAAAAGCCTTAAATAATCATAAACCTCCGTGACGGTGCCCACTGTAGATCTAGGGTTATGGGAAGTGCCTTTTTGGTCTATGGATATTGCTGGGGATAATCCTCCGATATAGTCAACATCAGGTTTATCCATGCGGCCCAAGAATTGTCGGGCATATGATGAAAGAGATTCGACATATCGGCGTTGTCCTTCAGCGTATATGGTGTCAAAAGCAAGAGTGCTCTTGCCGGATCCCGAAACTCCCGTCATAACTACCAGGCTATTTCTAGGTATAGTTACTTCGATATTTTTTAGGTTATGCTCTTTTGCACCCTTTACAATTATGCTTCCCAGTGGCTTAGTAGTTATTTGTGAATTCGCGATTCCCGGAGCTTTCTTTTTTGTTTTGGCTGATTGATTTTGGTTAAGTTTGGCCATCTCAATAGTTAATTTCTTTATATATAATATGCTTTCCTGGCGCCCAGCGTATAAGATATTAGAAAGGCGGTTAGGTAGCCATTGATCACAGTGTTCAATTGTAGCATCAGGGAAGCGCATTCCGGGCAATCAACGCGTTTTTCCTGTTACATGGATTAAATATCCTTCGCTCTATTAGCATATATCGTGCTACAATTCTGTTCTGAGCGGCACGACGCCGCTCTTATTTCTTTGTTTTGCTTAAACGCTTAACTTTACAAAAGTATTTAGGAGCATCGTACTTAGGAGGTATGCTTGGCTTACGTCGTATTAAGAGACGGAGAAGACGGTGAGGCGTTAGTTAAGCGCTTTCAGTCTATAATTCAACGTGCAGGAATCATGAGAGAGTTGAGAGATAGGAGATTTTTCAGATCTAAGGGAGAGCAAACTCGCATTGATAAAGCCAGGGCTATTCGCCGTGCTCGTAGACGCCGCAGACCTAGAGTGCAGACCTAGAGTATAGTGTTCTGTAGGGTTTTCCCTCTCCGATAAAATTCCTTTTTAGTCTTTGAGGTTATTTTAGGAATCCCTATAAATAGTGGCGCGCGTTAATAATGGTTTATTGGTTCTGCGAAAGTTATTCCTGTTGTAGTGAAAAGGGTTTATACCTATTCCCTGTCCCTCTCCGGAAGTAGATTAAGGCGTTTTCTCGCCTTAGCATCCTTGCTCCTCTCGCTCACTCAATTATGCCTTCGGAGGTTGCAGATAATAGAGACTCAAACTGATAGCCTCGTCTTCTAATTTCTTTTGAACCGCCCTCATTCCTATCAAGAATGCTGAATATGGCTGTAATTTCACATCCTTCTTTTTCAAGTTCAGCCACTGCGTGAAATATATTTTTCCCGGATGTGCATGTGTCATCAACAACTGCAACCTTCATGCCGGGTTGTATTTTCCCTTCAATTGATTTGGTTGTGCCATGTCCTTTAGGCCGGTTTCGAACTATAAGGCCTGGCATGGGAGTGTTCTCCGTATAGCTCAACAATGAAACCGCAGCTACTATAGGGTCAGCCCCTAAAGTCGGCCCGGCAACAGCTTGTGCTCCGCTCGCTGTAACTAAGGGCAATATTGCTTTAGCTATCAAATAACTACCTTCTGGATTAAGTGTAAGAATTCTGCCGTCAAAATAATAAGATGAAGTGCCGCCAGCCGATAGGGCAAAAGACCCAAACTGCAGCGCCCCTATATCCAGGGCTAGCTGTTTGATTCTTTTAATTAGCTTCTCAGG
The DNA here is from genome assembly GCA_002311285.1 of Dehalococcoidia bacterium UBA1152. Classification (GTDB taxonomy): domain Bacteria; phylum Chloroflexota; class Dehalococcoidia; order Lucifugimonadales; family UBA2962; genus UBA2962. The sequence goes on from DBZU01000062.1 coordinate 30,983, forward strand.
CATTTTTGTGCTCTTAGCCTTCAAATCCCTTTATGCGTATGGCATATAAGTCCTTGTCGTATACCTCTTTTACTCGTTTAGCCCATTGAGCATGATCAACGTCTACGTCTATCTGTCTTCCTGCCAAAGCATCAGCGCCTCCAGCAGCAACAAAGACCAGGCTTTCCACCGCTTTTGCTATCGGTGTGTCACTGCCCTCTTCGAAGGCCTCTCTAATAAAATTGACTATAGGATTGTTCTCCTCAGGCTGCGATGCAGAATATTCAGTCATGTCTGTTCTAACTGTGCCAGGATGATAGGCTATTACAACTATGCCTTGCCTGGCAGCCTCATCCGCAAGGCATTCAGTCCACATGGTTAATGCCGCCTTGGATGCGCAGTATGCCGAGTAGTTTGAACTGGCGACTCCCGCGGCGGCGCTTGAAACATTAACTACTCTACCTTTGCCTCTTTCAACCATGCTTGAGATAACTGACTTAGATACTAGAAATTGTCCGAGCACGTTCACTTCAAAAACTTTCCACCACTCCTTAGGATCTAATGTCCAATCAGCGCCAGTTGGACCTGCAACACCAGCATTATTGATCAGTATGTCAATGGCGCCAAGTTCTTTTTCGATGTTTTTGATTGCAGCATTAATAGAATCTTGATTTAAGAGATCACACGGTGTTTCTACTGCTGTTCCTCCTGAGTCCCGAATTTTATCTCCTACCTTGCGCAGATTTGTGCTCGACCTTGCTATTAGCCCGACTGATGCTCCATGTGAAGCAAGAGCGACAGAAAATGCTTTTCCTAGGCCTCTACTAGCACCAGTAATCACAGCCACTTGTCCTTTTAAGTCAATGTCATTCATTTTTCCGTTCTCATAAACTTTTACCTTGCCCAGCATATGTTTTCATTTTCAATAAAGTTTGTTTTCTATAATATAGTTTTCGATTCCTTTTGGCACATAGGGACTAATGGATTCGTTTCTTGAAGCCAGCTCTCTTATACGCGAAGATGTTACTTCGATTATTTCCCCGCGCAAAACCGATATTCTTTCATTGGCATCCGGATGTAGCCTTTGAACATTACCGAGGTCAATTTCGTTTTCAGTTCTGACAAAAATTGCTAGTTTAGCCAAGGATAAAACTGTATTAATCGATTTCCATTGATCAAATTTCTTTATAAGGTCTGACCCCACTAATAATGTTAGTTCATTTTCAGGATAGGCTTTATTTAATTGCAGTAAAGTGTCAACCGTATGGCTAGGGCCTCCTCTTGTAATTTCAATATCGGATACCTCCATATCAGCCTTTCCTGAGATAGCAATTTTAACCATTTCTACCCTGTGGCGAGCCGCTGATATCGGTCGGCCTGTTTTCATCCATGGTTCGCCTGATACAACCCATAAAACGGAATCCAGGTCCAATTTTAGTAACGCTTCATCGGATTTTTCAATATGACCGATGTGCACGGGGTCAAACGTGCCGCCAAATACACCAATTTTTTTCATCGCTGTCCCTGTTGTTTACAGCTATTCTATGAGTGCCATTCCCACTCTAAGTCTCCGAGTTTTACCGTGTCTCCCGGACCTATCCCTTTCTCTTCAAGCTGGGCTATTAGTCCCATCTTTTTTAAATAGCCATAAAACTGTGTTTTTGCCTCCCAGCTATCGGGATTAACCATGTTTGCAATTCTTATAGCAGTTGATGAGTTTATAACGTATTGTCCGTTTTTTATTGCCACCCTGTTTCCCTTATTGTGTTTATCTACCGCCTGTGGTTTTATTACCGTTATGCCTTTATCTTCTTGTATGTTTACTGCATTGCTACCGGCTAGCCTGTCAGCCAACGTTCTTTTAGGTGATTTTTGCTGAGCTTCGATATGCAGTATTTCAATCAGTTTGTCACGAAGTATATTGATGCCTTCGCCCGATATGGCGGAAATAGAAACTGCCTGAATGTTTTTGCTGGACAATTCGTTATCTAATTGCTTTATTACTTTTTCTGTTCCATCAATATCAACCTTATTCAAAGCGACTAGAGTTGGTTTTTCAATAATCTGCTTGTCGAATAATTTAATCTCTCTTTTAACATTTTCGATGTCCTCTGACGGGTTGGCTCCAGAAACATCCACTACATGCAATAGTACTCTGGTTCTTTCTATGTGTCTCAAAAACTCATGTCCTAGGCCAACTCCCTTATGGGCTCCTTCAATAAGGCCAGGTATGTCTACCATCACGAAGGCTTGCCCCAGATGTTCTACTACTCCTAAAACAGGCTCTAGTGTGGTAAAAGGATAGTCAGCAATTTTGGGGTTTGCATTACTTAAGAACCGTAATAGGCTACTTTTACCTGCGTTTGGTGATCCGATGATGCCAACGTCAGCTAATAATCTTAGTTCTAAAAATAGGCTTAACTCACTACCAGCCTCTCCCGATTCTGCAAGTAATGGGAACTGAATTACTGAATTTACAAATTTCGTATTTCCTCTGCCCCCTTTTCCTCCATTACATATAACAGCAACCTGATTATGTGATGTGAACTCAGCCAAAACACTTTTCTTGCTCTCTTTACCAGGTACCGTTGAGATTATCGTACCAACAGGAATTGTAATTTCTAAATCTTTACCGTCGGATCCATGCTTGAGGCCAGGCCCTCCTGATTTACCATTTTCAGCACTAAATACCTTAATATACTGAAAATGCCTCAATGTATTTAAATTTTCATCACTTTTAAATATTATGCTTCCTCCGTTTCCTCCGTCTCCTCCATCTGGCCCGCCTTTTGGTACATACTTTTCTCTTCGTCCACTAATACAGCCGTCTCCTCCTGTACCGCTTGTTATTTTTATTTCAGCTTGATCTATCATATGTAAAATATTTTCTTTATATAATAATAATAATAATAGTGTTAATAATGTGGATAAATGTTAATTTTAAGTAAAGAAACTGGATTAATTTATGTGAATAGTAAGTGAATATAAAGTTACAAAAATGTTTGATATAAGTAAAGAACCGCTAGATACAAAAATTTGGCAGGTTAATTAAACACATATAAACATAACCCCGCAATGTTAATGAACATATGTGTAGAACAGTAATTTAAGAGAACCGGCCATTTAGATCATCAATGAGCAGACCGAAGTGAATTCCGTAAAATTTCAAGGTCTCGACTCAAGGGCCCTTTACAAGAAATAGACAAAGATATTTTGCGACAAGCATTGATTACAGTAGAGTGGTCCCTGCGACCTAAGGTTTGTCCGATCTCCTTGAACCCCATGTTCGATTCTTCTCGCATTAAATACATGGCAATGTGCCGAGCATTTGATACCCTGGAATTCCTGGAGCGTCCCAATAGATCCGAGGAATCTACGTTGAAATGTTTCGCGGTCAAGTGTATGACTCTCTTATGAGGCACATTTGCTAAAGTTGAGATTGAATCGACATGAGGCAGTACCGTTGAAACAATATCTGCTGTAATTTCTTCATTAACAAGTTCGGCATAGGCTACAATTCTATTAAGCGAGCCTTCAAGCTCACGGACATTGTTCGTTTCTCTATTCGCAAGAACATGTACTATGTCATTTGAGATAATGCCTGGCCTTTTGAGGCTCTCTAGCTTTGACAGGAGTATGGCAGTTCTTGTTTCGATAGAAGGGGGCTGTAGATCAACAATTAAGCCTCCGAATAGCCTCGACTTGATTCTCTTCTCTAAAATGTTCAATTCATGAACGGGCCGATCACTTGCAACGACGACCTGCTTGCCTGACATATACAGCTCATTAAAAGTGTGAAAAAAACCTTCTTGCGTCTGTTCTTTACCAGAAAGGAATTGGATATCATCTATTAAAAGCAAATCAACATGTCGATACCGGAATCTAAATTCTTCAGTAGTCCCTGTTCGAATCGCAGAGATATATTGGTTGGTAAATTCTTCAGTGGTAACGTATGTTGCTTGAAGTCCTAGTGATTTCGCACTATGGCCTATAGCGTGAAGAAGGTGGGTTTTCCCAAGGCCAACAGATGAATGTATAACCAGCGGATTATACTTATTTGCTGGATCAGAAGCGACGGCCACCGCCGCCGCATGAGCCAACTCATTCGAAGGGCCAACAATAAAACCTGAAAAAGTAAATTTATGAAATAATTTACTGCTAACTCGTGGGTGAGAAAACGAGTTTTCTGTAGGCAGGCTTGCAGAGAGAGAGGCCTGATCTGTAGCGCCAACAACTACAACCTTAAGATCCAGACGTGAGCCCGTCAATTTTTGTACATAGTTTAATACAATTCCGAATAATCTTTGCTCAAGCATCTCAGCTACGAAAGCGTTTGGAGCCCCGATGGTGAGTCTATTATTTTTTAAAGAAACAAAAGTCGTCTTGGATAACCAAGTGTTGTAGCATTCGCTAGAAAGGTTTAATTGAAGACTGCCGAGAGCGGCCTGCCAGATTGATTCATCTTGGCGGCAGCTTATTGGTTCTAGCTCTTGTGATTCTAATTTAATCGATTGCAAAATTTCGGTTTACGTTTCCTGTATTATAAAATCTCAAATAAGAATAGCGCACACAGTTTAATGCTGTTAAACGCCTAGGGCTAGGCATGCAACCTCATTCGGGACCCATCTCGAATTAGAGAACTATCGGGCATTCTAGCATGTCAATTAAAAGGATCAATACCAAAAAGCAGGAAAACCATAGAAAAACAAAGTGACTTTTTTCACATTAGGAAAATGTATAATGAGTAATTGATGTAACACTCGTGTCTTCTCGACCTCTTAATAGGCTGGTTTAAGGGCCGTTACGGGGAGCCACAGGGATAACTGAAGAGCAATCGCATAACAGACTGCCTAATGACTTACATCAAAATATAAGTTTTGACAAGGCCAATATATAAGACTATATATTTTCGGAACAAACATCCTAAATCGGCGAGTGGGATATGACGGATTTTTGCGAAGACTTAACGAATAAAAATTGATTTTACGAGAACGTAGTTTCTGATAAATGGATAGAACATGATAGGGTCAAACAAAACATGAAGAGCCTACCAATATCAATAAGTAAGAGGACCGCAATAGACGTAGCGCTAGAGATAGCAGGATACGCAGGATCTGTGTTAGAAGAGCGTTTCACGGAATCTAAAATAGTTACTGTGAAAGGTAGAGGAAACATCGTCACTCAAGTTGATATAGAAGTAGAAACAGTAGTAAAAACTATGCTGGAGAGAGAGTATCCCAACATTCCTGTTTTGGGAGAAGAGAGTGGCGGCGATATGCCTAAAGAAGGGTGGCTATGGATAGTAGATCCGCTAGATGGAACCAGAAACTTTGCATCTAATGTTCCCCACTTCTCGACCGTTTTAGCGCTTACTTATTCTGGAGAAGTTCAAATAGGAATAACCCATGATCCTATGAGAAAAGAAACATTTCACGCCGTAAGAGGGTCAGGCGCTTTTCTAAATGGGCAAAGAATCCTTGTTTCTGATGAAGATAAACTAGCAGATGGAATTTTGGGACTAGATCTGTCATATGAAGATCAGGGAGGAGCGAATTCCCTCGAGATTATTACAAGGCTCTGGCCAGGAATGCAAACAGCGCGCATATTTGGTTCTGCAGCCTTAGGCCTATCATATCTTGCGGCTGGACGGCTACACGTTTTTTTTCACCACAAACTTGAACCGTGGGACCAGGCATCTGGACTGCTTATTGTGGAAGAAGCGGGAGGTGTCGTGACTGACCGTATGGGCAATCCAGCAGGACTTATAAGTGACGGAATTATTGCTGCTTCTCCACAAGCACATTCAGAGTTTATGAAATTAACTGAGGGAAGCCCTTGGAGAGAAACAAATACCTAGCGATTAGCCGGTCGAACATATCTGATGCTAACTAGATAAAGTGTTATTTTCCAGGTTCAAAAACCACGACAGTGGCTGTAGCTTCACCCGATTCGTCAGTACCTATACCCACAAGCCCAATCCAAACCCGTGCAAACTTTTTTACACCAGGGCCGGTTTCTCCCGGACCAATGACGAGTTCCATATCTCCCATATCCCAGCCGCCATTGCGCAAATTGACTCTTACAATAATGCCTTCAGTCTCTGAATTTGCAATTAACTCTCTATACCTCACAATAGTCCCTGTGGCGTCTACCGATGGACTCCCTATCCCTTGGTCGATGCGAATAGTCCCAGGGGTTTTAAGAGGTACAACTATCACGTCATCGTCAGGGCCTGCAATAATCGGGTCGGCAAATACAAGATCCGCTTCCGACAAACCAGCGTCATCTATCTCAGAGAACCTATCAGAATGAGCCGCGTCGGTATCGGGAGAATTTGCGTTGTATTTATCTTCTTCAGTTTCTTCTTTTACAACCAAGCTTCCACCGCATCCTAATTCAGTAGGGCCGGCCTGTGTCTCTACAGGATCTGGTTTAAAGTATTCGACCACTACGGACATTTTTTCAGGTCCCTGGCCTCCTGTTATAAGCACAGATCCGTCTTGCATTGTTATCTGCCTATGTCGGTTACGTGAAACATTTAGTTTGGGGCCTGGGGACCATTCCCCGGTCCATGGATCGTATATTTCCGTTGAATCTAGTTCTCCTTCCCCTCCACTAACGAAAATACGTCCATCTTTCAATGCTGACCCAGAATGATCAGACCTTCCTATCATCATTGGGCAGGTTGTATACCACGAATTTGTTTCAGGGTCATACACCTCAGCTGTTGCAAGCTTCCCCTTACTTCCAGTTACAAGCACTTTACCGTCTGGCAGAAGGTGAGCTGTATGAGACAGCCTGGCTTCGTTCATCCGCCCAGCCGATGTCCATGTATCAGCTTCAGGGTCATACACCTCAGCTGTATCTGTAGCATCTGACAGCTCTCGCTTGCCTCCGCCAGCAACCAAAATACGACCATCAAGCAACAATGTAGCAGTATGATTAGACCTGCCTGTAGTCATCTCAGCAAGCTTTGTGATCGTGTCAGTAGCAGGATCAAAAACAGCGGTCTTCTTTAGCTGTGAAAGGTCGTCAGTTCCGCCAATAATTATTACTCTGCCGTCTGCCAATAAAATGTGTGTATGTCTTTGTATCCAGGTTAGAGGCTTTGGCCCCTTTGTCCAGGTGTCTGTTTTGAGATCATATAATTCAGAGGTTTTCAGAGGATCATTACTGCTATTTTGTCCACCTGTTATGAAAATACGACCATCTTGCAAAACGCTGCCTGCAGGACTTTCTCTCCCAGCAGCCGATAGTGTATTAATCATTTCAGCTAAGTAGGTCCATTCTTCTGTTGCCGGGTCATACAGCTCCGCGGATTTCAACCGAGGCACTCTTTGCTGAGTGGCGCTACTAGATCGGCCACCTACCACCATTACCTTGCCGTCAGGCATTAGTAGAACAACATGATCTTTGCGCCTATCGCTCATTTCTCCTTTAGCAATAGTAAAAACAACGTCACCGTACTGAGAGGCGGTTACGGATTCACCACCACCACCACCATCATCATCTTGGCTCACGCTCTCTTTTGTTGCCGTGGAACCCCCACATGCAACGCCAATTAGTAAAGCAAATATGAATATAGGTAAAGTAATGAATTTAAACATAACGCCAAAATCATACATCAAGATTGCGTTGAACGCAGCCCTTTAATCGCAAAGAACACCAATAATGTAACTGAGATCACAATTACAGCACTTGTCCCTATTGCTAAAGAGGGACCCAATGCTGCGGTCATAAATCCCAAGGCCATATGGCCGGCTGGGGCGATGCCAAAAGTCAAAACCAGAACCCCTGTAAGTCTCCCTCGCATACCCTCAGGAGCAGAGCGTTGCATTATCAGAATCGCAAATGTGTCGTAACCAGCCATTAATAAGCCAATTCCGCCAATTATCAGGATCGCTAAATAGAAATAAGTCGATAAAGATAAGCCTAATAACAATAGCCCGGAAATCATTAAAACCATAACCAGAAGCGTACCTAGACGCTCTAAGTTTCTTAATGTTGCCAAAATAATTGAGCCCAAAACCCCACCGACCCCAAAGGCTCCGTTCATTATGCCTAAACCAAAAGCGCCCACCCCAAAAACACCCTCGTCTGCCAATATAGGAAAGATAGCGCTTATACCATAACCAAACGCCTCTGCAATTATAGCCAATATGACTACGCCAATTAATAAGCCTGAACCCCTAATTACATTGAGCCCAGACTTTAAGTTTTCAAACACGGAAGAGTCATCAGGAGTGCCGCGGGCATCGACATGCCTTACTGCGCTAATCGCAATACATGCAACTCCGTAACCAATAGCGGCGACGAATATGGCCAAGTATGTGCCAGCGGATTCAATTATGAATCCGCCAATTATTGCCCCTCCCACACCAACTAGCCTCAATCCTAGGGACCAAAGAGATATTCCATTTAATGCATTGGCTGGTCCAACGATGTCGTATATGTACGTCTGGCTGCAAATAAAAACCATCGGCATACTTGATCCAATTAAAGCGGTGAGTAAAAAGATCACCCAAATATCTTGAAAATCGGCCATGACAAGCAAGCCTAAAATAATTGAACAAACGGAAGACACTATCCAGATAAACACCAACAATTTTTTACGACTGTATTTGTCTGACCAAACTCCTGCAAATGGACCAATCACAACGCTAGGTATGGCGAAAACAGCGAAGGCAAAAGTTATTAAAACTGGCGAATGCGTTATCTCTAAAATTAGCCAGGCGATAGCAGTTTTGAGCATCCAGTTTGCGATTGATGAAGAAGCGGCCGCAATCCATACAAACCTATAGTCTCGATATACAAACGACCTAAACGGCCCATGCTGGATCCTTGGCAATTGAGGCTCCATGCATAAACCTCCGTTAATTTAATCCCGGAATAACAACTTCATTAATAACCACTGCAAGCCCGTCCTCCTCAACCGTAGGTGCAATATAATCGACTGAAGCTGTCATTGAGTCAGGGGCATTTCCCATTGCAACTGAAAAACCGACGCAATCTAACATAGGCTTGTCATTGTAGCTGTCTCCTACAGCTACAAATGACCCCAGGTCTTGGCCGAGGAACTCTGCAATCTTGGTCGCAGCGGTACCTTTATTTACATTGTCATGCGTGAAGTCTACGGCCCACAAACCATTGTAAGGCAAAAATGCTTTAGCAACATTTATGTTGCTATTGCAAGACAGGCGGTCTTCTAGCGCACTAGCATCCTGAGCAGACAAATTCAGAGCTGAGATTCTTGTAAATCCGTACCTTTTTGCATCATCCCAGTCAGAATTTATCCAATTTGATTTTTTCTCATAAGAGTCAGAATCGATATTCGTGTTAACTCCATCAGGGCGGGTCGCAAAAAATTCCAATTTTGAAGTTTTTAATTCATCTAAAATTAAATTCACTTCATGTGTTGATAAACTAACCGCCCACAAAACCTTGTGGCTTGAAGCCGACACTATAGTGGATCCTGCGTCACAAGCCTGAGGAGTCTTCAACCCTAAAATGGAAGCATAATCTAACACCTCAGCTAGTTCGCGCCCAGTTAATATGCATACAGGGATGCGTTCCCTAATACTTGATATTGCCTTTGCCACATCATCTGATATTACTTGATCAGGACGAAGAATAGTTCCATCCAGATCCAACAACAGGGCTTCGAATTTCATGAAATCTACTGGCTCCTAATTTTATTTACTATTAGATGGCAACTTATTCGGAATCTTTGGCAAAATGAATTCCTCGATAGCGACGGCCAGGCCATCATTTTCTACAGAAGGGGCAATGTAGTCCGCAACATCCTGTAATTCTTTTGGTGACTGACCCATCGCTATTCCATATCCGCACCCCTTAAGCATCGAAATATCATTGTATCCATCACCTGCTGCTGCCAAATCTTTGACGGAGAGATTTAGTAAGTCGGCGAATTTACTTGCGGCTGCCAATTTGTTTCCTTGGGAATGGGTAAAATCAATCATCCATTCTTTGTTGTCGGTTCTTTGAACCTTGGCAGCATGGAGGGACCTGCGGTCATTCATACCGCAAATTATTTCCGAGGCCTGTTTTTCAGTAAGAGAAGTTGCCGTGATTCTGGAAATTTTCCAATTTACTATCTGCTTTACTGAGCTGATACGTTTATCGTCGTCTACTGCTATGAATTCTAAGCGTTCGTTTTCTAGCAATTCGAATATATATTCCGCGTCAGAGATTTCCAAACATTGTAAAAATAGACACTCAGTAGATTGAGCATCAAATAAACGGGCGCCGCCTTCAGAGATTTGTGGCGCTGTAAGGCCAAGGTCCTTAGCAAGCCAAGAGATATCGTGAAAGTCTCTAGAAGATATGATTGCCAAAGGAACTAACCGAGACAATTTCTTCACTGAATCTCTTACCGCAGGATTTACCTGCATGTGTACAGGGGCTAGTGTTCCATCGCAATCGAAAAGGACTGCCTTTATTGGATTATTCATAAATACAACGGTACAGCTGGACAGCCTGCTATCGCAAGGACGTATAATCATGTTTAATATTAATTTTTAGGAATAACGATATGGCTCAATTTATATCTTTTTTTAATGGAGATTGGATTCCAACCGAAGAGTGTAAACTGGATATTTTTGATAGGGGCTTACTTATGGGTGACGCTGTTTTTGATGTGGCAAGAACTTACAATGGGCAACCATTTAAGATCGAAAGGCACTTTGCCAGGATGGAACGGTCGCTAAAGTACGCGAGACTTGATATTGGAATGTCAATGGGTGAGTTTGGCAAGATCATAATTGAAGCGGTTGACCGGAATCAAGAACACATTCCTGAAGTAGGGGACTTAATAATTTGGTTTTTTGCAACTCGCGGTAAAGGTGCTTGGGCATGGTCATCCGGACCTCCCGCTGTTGGCTGTCGTATTGCACCTGTTGACTTTGCTCGATTTGCCCCTCAGTTTCTAACAGGAGCTCATGGAGTGATAACAAAAACAAAAAGTCATGCACCGGGGACCGTCGAACCGAAAGTCAAACATTACACTCGCATGAATTTTGCTATGGCGGAACTAGAAGCCAATGATGTGGTTCCTGGAGGATGGCCTATACTGACCGACAATGAAGGCAATATAACGGAAGGCACTATCAACAATGTGTTTATGGTCAGCAACGGAACAATAAAAACTGCTACCGACAGGTCTGTTTTACAGGGGGTCTCGCGCTCGGTGGTGTTCGATTTAGCCGATCAACTGAACATTCCAATAATAGAAGAGGATTTACAGCCATATGATCTTTACACCGCTGATGAAGCATTCGTGTCATTTACAGGCCCAGGCGTGCTTCCAATGACAAAGGCAGATCATCGTGATATCGGGGATGGCAAAATTGGTCCGGTGGTAAGTCAATTAATAGCAGCCTGGTCTGAGACTGTAGGGATAGACATTGTTGACCAAGCACAAAAGTTTGGATCTAGGCCGTGGCCTTAATAGATACTCGCAAGAAAATCATAATGGACATGGACCCGGGCGTGGACGACGCGCTCGCCATCATCATGGCCCTGCGTTCGCCTGAGCTGGAAATACTGGCAGTCACCGCGGTAGCTGGCAACGTGGGTATTGATCACTGCGTGAAGAACACGCTGCGAGTGACAGGCGGTTAGTCCAAAAAGCTACAAAGATTAGCTTTTGTATGGATAGGCATCAATATAGACTGTAGCAGTGCCCTCCATTACTTTAACCTGATCTTGATTAGTACAAAAGCAACTTAAATTAACAATAGGCTTACCAGGCCTAATGCTAGTTACCAAACACTCAGCGGTTATAATGTCATTCAGTCGAACCGGCTTAATCCATTTACAAGATTGTTCTAAAAATATCACAGTGTAATCAGGCCCGGCCATTACGTTACCTAGAACAGCCGAGACAAGGCCAACCAGGATTGTTCCATGTGCAATTTGGCCTCCAAATCTGGTATTCAATGCATATTCTGGTGATGTGTGAACAGGTTGGTCATCTCCGCTTACTGTGGCAAAAGACTCTACATCTTGTAACGTTATCTTCTTTGTTATAGAAGCCGTTTTACCTATCTCAAATGCTGTTGGTATATTCATTTGATTATGCTGTGCCTATAACTGAAGCCACTGTAGTTGTGCCACTGCCTCCAATATTTACAGCAAGAACCCTGTTTTGTTTCATTGGCACCTGGTAAGCATCTGCTATTCCCGAAACTTGTAAATAACTATCTAATAATTGTCGCACTCCAGTAGCTCCTACGGGGTGACCCGCGCCGATTAAGCCGCCGCTTGGATTTAACGGTAACTTGCCGTGCATTTCCAGCCAACCGCCTTCTATCGCCTTATGGTTTTCTCCGGGTAATGTCAATCCTACCAAATCTATCGAAGCGTACGAAGTCGTCGTGAAACAGTCATGAAATTCATAGGCGTCTAATTCTGAAGGGCCCGATATATTGGCTCTTTTATATGCATCAGTTATAGCCTTGCGTGCATGCGGAAGCACATAAGCATGATTTGAACTTTCAGAGAGTTTGTCTGATAAAGAAATAGGAGCCGTAGTATGGCCCCAGCCTAAAATAGCCGGAATAGAATCCACTGCCAAACCACGTCCTTTCGCATGGGTTCTCGTATAGTTTTCTGTAGCAAGCACAATTGCTGTAGCTCCATCCGTTATCTGTGAACAGTCTTTCACTGTAATCTCAGGGGATATACGCATGTCCATCTTAGCTGACTTTGCTTGAATGTCCCAGTTGCGAGTTTGAGCATTAGGGTTGCGGCGTGCATTTTTGAACATAAGGCTTGACAAATAATCTTGGCATTCGGAGTATTCATCATGTTGTAGGTTAAACCTATCCATATATTCAGCCCCTAATTTTCCAAAAAGCTTGGGAAATGGAAACTCAAAACCCTTAGATTCTTTTTCATACCAGGATGCAGTCCCTAGAAAGTCACCACATGTTTCTGGGTTAACAGTCTTCATTTGCTCAATACCAATAACTATAGCGACTTCGTACCGACCTGCTTGTAACTCAGCTGTGGCTGCAAGAACTGCGACACCGCCTGAAGCACACGCCGCCTCATGTCGGGCTGAAGGAAGTCCTCTCAAAGACGTATCGGCTTCTAAGGACAAAGCTCCAAGATGTGCTTGTGAGAGAAACAGCTCTGCTGCAGCGTTGCCTACATGAATAGTCTCTATAGCAGAGGCATTTAATTCCGTTGCTTCTAGGGCTCCAGATATACATTCCTTTAATGCGTCAACAATAGAGCCCCCTTCTTTGAGCCAATTTCTTGCAAAATCAGTTTGGTATCCACCTAAAATTCTTATCAAAGCTTTTTCCATGTGATTGAAAATTATAAAAAATAAATTGCAATTACCACAATATTTATAGGTTTAAATTACTTTTTTGGAGTATCTGCTCAACTGCGTCTATACCCTTTGCGGTGATTTCTCCTTGCTCAGAGATAATATTGCTGGTTCCACCAGAACTGTAGATAGACTCAATGGCAAACCCAGTTTGTAGTTTGCTATACCTCCACGCCCTGAGAAAACCTGAATAAATACGTAGAAACTCGCTAGAAACCTGCTCAAGAATTTCTAGCGATCCGTTTTTTGTGAGTTCCAGCTCTATTTGACTGTATCGGACAGGTCTGCCTTCAAGCTTAAGATCAATTGTATCAATAGACCCGATTACAACCTTGGTGTCAAGATTATCTAGTATCGGCCATTGGGTTCTGTGTAAGGATCTCTCTTGAATTACTTGCATGCCTGTAAGGGCCATAATTTCAATTGGGTTGGCTGAAGTAATTGGTACACCTGGGTGCTTTAAATTTATTCCCATAAAATCAATGTGATGTAATATTGTGGCAAGGCCATTTGATGACCATAATTCCTCAACTTCTACCCTTGAAACTCCGGCTTTTGACCATTTGTCGTTACCCTTGAGCCCTAAATAACTTAAACTGCCTTCGGTTCGTATTCTTAATGCAACATTTATATCTTTAAGTTGCAGTGAATCAGTGTCAAAGTATATATCGTGGAAATTTTGAGTTACAGAAGGACCCGTAAACAATCCAGATAAATGCATTGTTTTAGAGGCAAATTCGCCTGTAAATGTTGACAGTGGTGTAGTTACAATCAAAACGATCTCTTGTTCGAGATTAGCTTGAAATTTGTTCACATCGTTGGACATTGTGCTTTAACAATAATTTACTACGAAATAACCTTGAAAAATGACCCAAGCGGCGTTTTCTCTACTTCTATTCGAACAGGAAAAGCATCTTTAATGGCCTCAATGTGTGTTATCACTAAAATCTTTTCAAAATCGTCACGGATAAAATTAATTGCCTCCTTGAGTCGATCTTGTCCAATTTCATCTTGTGAGCCAAAGCCTTCATCAATGAAAAGAATTGGCAAAGGTGCACCCGATCTACTGGCTAGCAGCTTTGACAGAGCTATTCGAATAGCAAAATTTATCCGGAATGACTCTCCCCCGCTAAATGTTTCATAGCTTCGAGTTCCCATCTCGTCGCTCACACGAATTTCTAACTGTTCAGACGGACTACCAATACGCCGATCAAGTCGCCCTTCTGTCAAATCAAATCTAACTGAAAGACTTCCATCAGTTAGCCTAAATAATAGTTCATTAGCCTGATCCTGTATTTGAGGTAAAGCGGTTTCAATGATCATTGCCTGGATCCCATTAGCGCCAAAAGCCCCAGCCAGTTCGTTGTATATGCGACGCTCTTTCTCGTACGCTTTTCTTGCCTTCATCTGTGACTTCATTTCAGTTTCCAACCGTTTACAATGGTCAAGTCTTTCCCTTAACCTGCCTGTTTCCTCAGATGAGCCAGCCCTTTGTTTTTCTAGTTCATCGATCTGTCTCAATACGATGGCAGACCTTTCTTTAACACCGGGAAGGTCAACCAAGCCTTTTTGGAGTGTTGTAACATCTGACTTGGCATCTTTTATTTCCTGCGATCTTCTTTTAGATAGACTGAGCGAATTCTTTATAATTTCATTAATTCTATCTATTGAACCTTGAGACTCTCCCAGGCGCTTATTTGATTCGTTGTAAGGTCGAAAAGCTTCAATTGTTTTTAAAATATCCTTGTGGTCTTCTGTTCTGTATCCCAATGCTTTTAATTCAGAATTAATTTCATTCAGTTTGTCTTTTTCTTTAAGACAGAAAGCCTTGTTGGCCAGTTTATCTTGAAGGGAACTTAGATCTACGTGGAGCTGCTTGGTTTTTTGTATTGCATTTTGGGCCGCATCAAATTCTCTCCTCAACGACACTTCTTTTTCAGAGATTTTCGTTGCTAAGGCGCTTGAAGCTTCATCCATAGCCGATAGTTTGTTT
Source organism: Dehalococcoidia bacterium UBA1152 (assembly GCA_002311285.1). Classification (GTDB taxonomy): domain Bacteria; phylum Chloroflexota; class Dehalococcoidia; order Lucifugimonadales; family UBA2962; genus UBA2962. The sequence goes on from DBZU01000062.1 coordinate 46,312, forward strand.
GAGTAATCTGAGATTTCTTGACTAACTGCATTAGATTGTTTTTGGTTTTTCAGGTACAACCTTTTCGCTTCAGCGCCTGAAACTTCATACTCAGAGCGCAGACGCTCGATTTTGGATGCGTCT
>DBZU01000062.1:46461-72009 GCA_002311285.1 Dehalococcoidia bacterium UBA1152
GCATACTGCATCTTCAACTCGCAAGTAATCAAATTTTTTGCGAGTATCGTCCATGGTTTTCTTTAAAACGATATTTTCGTTAGCCAGAACTGCTTTACGAGTTTCAAAAGCGGCAAGGGTTTTTTTTAAGTCTTCGGACGATAAACTCAACCGACCCAGCTTATTTTTGTTTTCCTCCAGCGACGAAAGTTCATTTTTGATGCGAGGCATGTTGGTTGATGAGACTGAAAGTTCATCTATCTGGCGTTGAGTCGCTTCAGTTACAGCTGATATTCGGGCACGTTCAAGCTTTATCGTTTGGTCTAGGTTAGTGAGAACACCAGTAAGTTGATTATGGTGCAATTGGTCTTTAGCAAGCTGTTTTTCTTGCGACAGTGCCTGTTTAAATTCTGCATATTTGCTGGTAATCTCGGAAGAACGTTTTTGTAAGTCTTTTAAATCAGTAAGTTCATTTTGGTAGTCCGCTATTGTTTGTTTTATTTGCTCAATTTCCAGATCGGCTGACTTAATACGGGTTTGCGCACTATCAAGTAGGGCTTGCGTGGAATTTAAGGCCTTAATTTTGGAATCGAGAGAGCTGTGTTCTGCTACCGCTGTACGCAACCTGGTTTCCTGATCTAAAAGCCGCCCTTCAATTTTCTTCAGATCTTCTTTGTATAAATCTTTTTTATCCACCTCCTCAGACTGGAAAGTTAACGCGGCATCTATGGATGCAATTGACCTGTCTCGTTCCCGGCATAACTCTCGTGATTTTGTTGCTAAAGACTCGTAATAACTTAATCCTAGCACCTCAGCTAAGGTCTCCTTTCTTTTTGCCGGAGTTGAAGAGCTGAAAAGATCGGCTTTGCCTTGGAGTAAGAAAGCAGTATTGACAAAAGTGTCGTAATCCATGTTAAGTAAATCTTTCACGATTGTTTCAGTTTCACGCACCGTATTGCCTGTAATTGGGACGTATTGTTCCTCAGAAAACACCTGTAATTCTAGGGACGTGGCACCCTGTTTGCCTCGTTTGCGAGAATGGCGACGGCTTACTCTGTAAGTTTGTCCGCGGGCTAAAAACTCTAAATCGACAACCATGTCCGTTTGTCCTTGATGAATTAGTTCGTCTTGAGTGCGGGTACGGGATTGCCCCCAAAGAACCCAGGTTATGGCATCCAGTAGAGCTGATTTACCATGTCCATTTTTCCCACAAAGACAGGCAACTTGCAGTGGTTCTAAATTGAGCATAGGAGGCTCTCTATAGCACATAAAGTTTTTAATTGACAAAGTAATTGGAATCATGAACCCAGTATAATGCGTTTAGTCCAACTAAATGGAAACAAGATTTCTTTTTGAAGCTCTGAAATAACCATTTTGAAAAACTTACTGCTATTTTCAATAAAAATTATCGTCGGATTAGCTGTTGTTATTATTGCGGTTGCCATTATTTTTGAATTGACTTCATCAGATGAAACTGTACTAGAAGAACCTAAACAGACTATTTTATATACTCCTGCGCCTAACAATATAACTCAAATAGTTAGTGATGCTAGTCCAACACCTAATATTGACGTAACTATTGACGCTCAAGTTGAAGCGACTGTAGCGGCGGTTAGAAGCAGTTTGCTCAAGATGCAGGCGACACAGATTGCCGAATTAACCCTTGTTGCGACTCCTGCATTTACTGCAGAGCCTGCATCTACCCCAAAACCTATGCCGACACCCACTCTTACACCTGTCCCTACCCTCATTCCTGAACCCACGCCTGAACCCACACCTGAACCCACACCTGCAATTATCTCTAATGAAGCTTTAAGAAGTTCGTTTCCATTAGATGTATTAAAAGTCACATCTAACTCTGCGCCATCAATCGTAGACGTTAAGTCCATAGACTCAGGAGGAACAGGGTTTTTAGTGAATCCAAAAGGGCTAATAGTAACGAATGCTCATGTTGTTGGAACTCTAAAGACTGGCACATCCTGCTACTACTCTGATCTTGGAGCGGACGTCGAAGTAAAAAATTCCGAATTGGGTTTGTTGCAAGGAGTATTAGTTGCAATTTATCCCTGTCATGATATTGCATTGGTTCAGCTGCCAAATGAGCAATCAACTGATTTTCCTTATATTTCTTTAGCTGACTCAAGCAAACTTTACCCTGGAGAATGGTTAATATCAGCCGGATTTCCATATTTGGGCGAATCGGCTAAACAAGAATTTGGAGAAACACCCACAATTAACGCAGGAGTCTTTTCTACAGTCCGGTTTATTGGAGGAATTCAATACATTCAATCAGACATAGGCGTTAATGCAGGCAATAGTGGCGGGCCATTGTTAAATTTCGAAGGACATCTAATAGGTGTAACTACACGAAGAGACTACTATACGAGTGCCATTATGGACCCAATATACCGACTAGCGGGGGTAAATTATGCGATTCCCAGTAATACGCTAGCTAATCTTATTGCTGCCTATGAAAATGAAGTCAATTTTATAGATGACGAATTTATATCTCCGGAATGGTCCACGTATTTAGATCTGCAATCACGTTTTTTAATTGCTTTACCGAAAAACTGGACTTTTGACATAACTAATGAATATGACAGGACAAACGACACGTTAAACCGTTTTACGATATCCGATGGCGAAGGAAACGGATACGTATCGGTCCAAGTCACAGACGGTACGTATGACATATTAGCTGGAGAATCTTTTGTTGGAGACAGCTCCGAAGAGGTAAATCAAGGCATAAAAGGCTATCGACAAAAAGAAGCATTAGGGTATCTGCTTCTGTCCGAACAAGCCCACTCTCTGACAACAGGCCTTAATGGAGTGTGGATTGAGTTTAACCACGCGGCCTCCGGCTGTTTTAACCCAGCCACTGATCGTACCAATGAATGGAACTCAGTTTTTATCAGAGACAACTGGAAAATATATGTAAATTTACTTGCCTCGATTTGTGAGTCTGACACCAAGTTTTATTTAAGAGATATACAAACATTTATTGACTCCTTTATTTGGTTAAACAAGTTTGAGACTGAAACAAAAAGCCGCTATTCACTTGATCGAAAACTGATAAGCGAAAAACATGGCTGGCAGGTCAAGTTTCCAACCAATTGGAACGTTGTTAAGATGGAGGAAACTGAAGGACAGTTCGATGTCACGGCTTTTGTAACGGAACATCGGGTTTTTGGGCAGAACGGATCAACCACATTACAAGTTCGTAGATTAAAAGTGTTGCCAGACCAAAGCCTGGTAAATTGGTCTGATTATAGACTCGCTTTGTATAAGTTACTTAATAACCCCGATGAAGTTACTGTCGAGATCGCTTTCACAAACTTAGATAAAGGTAATGATCTTTCTGTTCATACAACGATGCTAAACAATAATTCATATGTAGAGATTTTGCATATAGACTTGGACATGGCTCGGTATGAAGTAATCGCAAGGACTACTGGGCCAAATTTTGAAGTGGCCGGTGAATGGCAAAGCATTAAAAGCTTCGGCAATGGGGACGACCGTTCGCGGCAACTAGTTAATGATTTGGTACTTTCATTCGGCCTTGCAGAGAGCTTAGATCAAGACTCACAGAAAGTAGGAGACTTTATAGGATTAGTAATTGACCCATATATGAAGGGCAATCAAGACACAACCCGAAGGCTGGAATTGAGTTTATTGGAGGAGGCCTCATCGTTAACCGGATCTATAAAAATTACAGGGCCTGATTTTGAAATTCGAGAAGGAATTGTAAGCGGCAGTTTGAGCGGAGATTATGTGGATTTCTTGGCAGTTATTCCCGATGCTCCGCTGAACAACTCAGGCACACCAATGGACAACATTCATTTTACTGGGCTAATAGGCGGAGATGAACTAATAAGAGGCGAATATAGAGTGGGAGACGAAACCCAGTCAAATGCTTGGGTGGCTGCAAAACCTTGTGGATGTGAGTTTAGCGCACAATAACATAGTTGTGAGGATACTGTAGTGAATAAGAAAATGGCGGATTATGGCAGCTGGAAATCATCAGTAATTGCTGAGAAGATCGCGGCAGGAACTATTACTTTAAGCCAGGTTGTTATAGACCAAAAAGACATTTACTGGATCGAGGGCAGGCCGACTGAAGGAGGGCGAAATACAATTGTACGGCGTGATAAACAAGGTGTCGTTACAGATGTAATTGATAGTAGCCATAATGCACGGACGCGAGTTCACGAGTACGGCGGCGGTTCATATGTTGTTTCGGATGGCATAATTATTTATTCCAACTTTTTGGACCAACGACTGTATCGTCAAGGAAAAACTGGAAAACCAACCCCTTTAACGTCAAGCCAGAGCGGCCAACGTTATGCTGATGCCGTGGTTAATAATATTTCAAATCAATTAATTTGCGTAAATGAAGATCACAGCAAGTCATCTTCCGGTGACGAGCCCGTAAATCAAATCGTAAGACTGTCTTCGGTAATCCCATCCCTTAATGGACATGAAGTTTTGGTTTCAGGATCTGATTTCTATTCGAACCCACGAATTGACTCTTCTGGAACAAAATTGTGTTGGGTACAATGGAATCACCCTTCAATGCCATGGGACGGCTGTGAACTGTGGGTCGGTGATCTTACGCAGGACGGATTAAAATCTCCCATAAAGGTGGCTGGAGGAAATAACGAGGCAGTTTTTCAGCCAGAGTGGTCTCCTGACGATAAGCTGTTTTATGTTTCTGACAAAAGTGGTTGGTGGAACCTGTACAGACTAGATACTAATCTCAGTAAAAAGGTGCCGGAGCCCGTGTTTCCTTCCCAGGCAGAGTATGCCACACCGATGTGGGTATTTGGAATGAAAACATATGGATTCATTTCAGCAGAGAGAATTATTTGCACCTATACAAATAAGGGGATTTGGAGCCTGGGAGTAATAGACTTCACATCGAACAAGTTGACCCCATTTAATCTTCCTTATACTGATTATTCTTCGATAAATGTGTTGGGAGATACAGCCGTGTTCAAAGCCGGATCCCCCAAGCTAAGCACTGCGATAGTTTCCTTAGATGTCAATAGCGGGGCACATTCGGTGATAAGCAACCCTTCAAGTGGTATGGTGCAAGAAGAAGATATATCAGTTCCAGAAATCATAGAATTCCCTACCGAAAACCAGCTAACAGCGCATGGGTTCTTTTATTCTCCAAAAAATCGGCTTTTTGAGGGTACTAAAAACACTAAACCGCCACTGTTGGTAAAAATTCATGGGGGACCGACAGGCTCAACAAATTCCTCGTTAAGCCCAGGTATCCAGTATTGGACTACAAGAGGGTTTGCAATACTTGACATAAATTATGGAGGTTCGACAGGCTATGGCACCCCATACCGTCAGAGACTTGATGGGAAATGGGGAATAGTAGATGTTGCAGACTGTGTGAACGGAGCAAAACATCTGGTTGTTAGAGGAGATGTTGACCAAAATAAACTTGCTATTGATGGAGGAAGTGCTGGAGGGTTTACAACTTTAGCAGCACTGGCCTTTAGTGATGTTTTTAAAGCTGGCGCCAGTTTTTTTGGAGTAACAGACCTAGAAGCTTTAGCGAGGGATACACATAAGTTTGAGTCAAGATATCTTCATCGATTAATCGCTCCTTACCCTTCACAGGCTGCTATTTGGCAAGACCGTTCTCCAATAAACAATATTGACAAAATTTCTTCGCCAGTAATTCTTTTTCAAGGACTTGAAGACAAGGTCGTGCCGCCCAACCAGGCAGAATCAATGGTGGAAGCTCTTAAAAGTAGAGGACTGCAAGTGGCTTATATTGCCTATCAGGGGGAACAACATGGGTTTCGCAAAGCTGAGAACATAAAAAGAACACTAGAAGCAGAGTTATATTTTTATTCTAAAATATTTCGATTTGAACTGCCAGAAGAAATAACTTCCGTAGACATTTATAACTTTAAATCTTAGTGGCCACCTATATTTGCCCAATCCAGTCGTCATCAAGCCTGTCCCATCTGTTATATAGCTCGGCTACAACTGCTTTATCGATAGGCAAATCGTTGTTGAAGAGACTGATGTTTGATTTCAAGTGCTGTGGGTTTCTGGTGCCTATAATGGCGGTATCAATTTCTTCGTGTGCCATAACAAATCCAAGTGACATTAAAATACGATCATCAGAAGGAATTTCCAGTGGGCCTAACTCTGCCATAGCTTTCGTTCTGCGCCAGTATTCATCTCCGTAATTTGGATCAAACTTTAAACGGGCAGTTGGGCTAGCATGGGACCCCCAGGCTGTATTTGCAATAGGTCTTTTTGCAATAACACCTAGGCCATTTTGTTTGGCTCGTTGCAGGAGCCCATTGCGAGGTCGTTGGTCTGCCAGACTAAAGGAAGTTTGCAGTGTGTCAAAAAGACCACTATCCACAGCCCAGCCTGCAGCTTCGTTATCGCCAGAATATCCAATAAAACGAGTTTTACCTGATTCTTTGGCTTGGTTAAGCGCCTCTATAACCTCTCCTTTCTCTAAAACCTCAACGCTACATGAATGTAGTTGTAATAGATCCACATAGTCAGTTTTTAATCTCTTTAGGCTACGGTCTATTGATAATAAAATGCCGTCCATCGACCAGTCTGATTCATATTGACCTGGTTTTGGGTGTCCACATTTAGTAGCAAGAAGAAACTCGGATCTTTTATCTGAAATTGAATGGCCGACCATCTCTTCGCTATAAAAATAACATTCTGCGGTATCAAAAAATGTAATCCCTTCGTTGAGAGCTGTTTTTAGAACGGTTTCTACAGTCTTTATATTGTCAAAAGTTTCCTCTTCGCCGATAGCAGCCAGGCCAATTCCTAGCCGGCTGACTTCCATTCCTGTATTACCGAGGACTCGTTTTTCCATAAGTATCTCCAGTTGATTGCAAAAAAGTGTATTCCATGTTTAATATATTTGAGACAGCATTATATGTTGATATCTTAATTTTTATAATCCAGATATTTTTTTAGCGGTAACACGCTGTAATCATTGTTAGGAGTGTTTATTGATTCAGCTACAGCACGTGCGGTATCGATTGAAGTAAAGCAAGGAACCCCTTTTTCAGCTGAAACTCTTCGGATTGCAAAACCGTCCTGCAACACACTTCTGTCGCCTGTAACGGTATTTATAACGCCGTCGACAGATCCGTCACTAATGATATCTACCACATTCGGATGTCCTTTTCCCAATCGTTTTGTGATGGTAACTACTGCAAAACCGAGCTCATCTATCATTTCGGCGGTTCCTTCTGTTGCATAAAAATGGTATCCGCATTGATGTAGTTGTTTTATTAACGACTTCGCTTCAGGCTTGTCTTTATCTGCAATCGATAAAAGCATGGATCCTTGGCTAGGCAACATTAATCCAGCTGCTATTAACGCCTTGGTTACGGCATTTGGGAAGTCATGATCTATGCCCATGACTTCCCCAGTTGATTTCATTTCGGGACCTAAATAAGTATCTACGCCGGTCAACTTGGCCATCGAAAAAACAGGAGCTTTTACTGCGACAATGTTTTGTTTTTTTGCTAAACCGCTAGAGTAACCCTGTTCTTTTAATGAAACCCCCATCATTGCATTAACTGCCAGTTTTATCATAGGAACGTCTGTAACTTTGGAAATAAACGGTATCGTTCTTGACGATCTGGGATTAACCTCTATGACATATACTTGAGGCTTTATTGGCTGTCTAAATTCATTAGGCCGCGAAGGGCTTCTATATGAGGTTCCGCCTAATAACACATACTGTATGTTCATTAGCCCTTTGATTGCCAATCCCTTTCCGATTCTAGTGGTGTAATCGACTACTGTGGCAACTTCATCGGAAGTTAATGTTAGTGCAGGATATATAGCCATAGAATCACCTGAATGTACGCCAGCACGCTCTACATGCTCCATTATTCCGGGTATCAAAACGTTTTCTCCGTCACAGACAGCGTCCACTTCAACCTCTCGGCCTTCGAAATACTTATCGACCAAAACTCTACGTCCTCTGCCCGCCTCAAAAGCTATCGACATGTATCTCTTTAATTCTTCTGGATTCTGAACTATTTCCATTGCCCTGCCGCCTAACACATAACTGGGCCTTACCAGGACGGGATAGCCAATTTCATCAGCCACTTTTAAGGCCTCTTGAATGTCAGCCACCGCTGAACCCGGGGGATTTGGAATGTTAAGCCTTTTTAGAAACTCTTCAAAAAGGTGTCGATCAGAAGCGACATCTATCGATCGTGCGGTAGACCCTAAAATACCTAACCCGGCCGATTCTAACGACTGTGACAGATTTATTGCTGTTTGACCTCCAAACTGAACAATGCTATTAGGGATATCTGGAGGAGCATTTAAATCTATGACGGATTCATTTTCTATTATGTCAATCACGCTCTCGGAGTCTAAAGGCTCAAAATACAAGCGATCTGAAGCGTCGAAATCAGTAGAAACTGTTTCGGGGTTTGAATTGATCATTATGCTTTGAACTCCAGCGTCTCTGAGGGCCTGAGACGCATGTACGGAACAATAGTCGAATTCAATTCCCTGGCCTATTCTTATTGGCCCAGACCCTAATACAATAACCTTAGGGCCTTTTAATGGTTCAGCCTCATTTTCTTGTTCATAGGTAGAGTAAAAATACGGCGTCTCGGCGTCAAATTCGCCCGCGCATGTATCAACCATTTTATATACAGGAAAAATGCCCTCCATTCTCCTGAATTGTCTAATTTGCTTTTCGCTACGATCAGTCAGAGCGCCGATCTGAGCATCAGAAAACCCCATTCCTTTGGCAAATCGCATCAAAGTTGGGGTCATCGTTTCATTTAAGAGACGTAATTCCATTGCCGCAATTCGATTTAACGAATTAATAAACCAAGGGTCAACATATGTAATCTCGGACAAGTCACTCGGCTGATGATGTCTTCGTAATGCTGATAGTAAAAACCACAGACGTTCGTCATGCGGCTCCAGAACACCACTGAAATTGTCTAGTTCAGTAAAACCCGGGTCCCATAAGATGCTCCGATTGGTAATTTCCAAAGATCTGACTGCTTTAAGGAAAGCAGCTTCAAAGGTTCGTTCAATTGCCATTACTTCACCAGTCGCCTTCATTTGCGTACCAAGCGACCGATCACCTTTTGCAAACTTATCAAATGGCCATCGTGGTATTTTAACCACACAATAGTCCAACGCTGGTTCGAAGGCAGCAAATGTTTTGCCTGTAACCCTATTTGTTATTTCGTCTAATTTTCGACCAATGGCAATTTTTGCCGCTACTCTAGCAATGGGATATCCAGTAGCTTTACTTGCTAGAGCTGAGCTTCTACTAACACGGGGATTCACCTCGATCACATAATATTCAGGTCCAGAATATTCTTTTAATCCTAGCTTAGATGCAACTAACCTGCCAGGTCGCAATGCAAGCTGAACATTGCAACCACCTTCAACGCCTAAAGCTCTAATTATGTTAAGGCTGGCGGTACGCAGCAGGTGATAATCATTATCGGTCAAAGTTTGGCTTGGCGCTACGACAATCGAGTCTCCAGTATGCACTCCCATTGGGTCAAAATTTTCCATGTTACAGACGGTAATACAGTTATCCCCACTGTCCCTCATAACTTCATACTCAATTTCTTTCCAGCCAACTAAAGATATCTCAACTAGTACCTGAGATATTGGGCTAGCGGACAGGCCTCCAACGATTAAATCGTTATATTCGGCAATATTATTTGCGATCCCACCACCTGTACCGCCAAGCGTGTAGGCTGGCCTGATCACTGCAGGCAAACCGATTTTTGCTAACGCGGCCTCGCCCTCTTCTAATGTTCGAACAATTTCACTTTCAGGGGTAGGTTCGCCGATTTTTTTGAGTAGAGACTTAAAGGCTTCTCTGTCTTCAGCCAATCTAATTGTTTCAATTGGCGTGCCAAGCGGAGCCACTTGATATTTTTCCAATATTCCTGCATCGGCGAGCTCTACAGCTAAATTCAGTCCGGTTTGTCCGCCTAAAGTGGGCAGGATGCCCTGTGGCCTTTCGATTGCAATTATTCGCTCTATAACATCGATCGTTAATGGTTCAATATACACTTCATCAGCAACTTCTCTATCGGTCATGATCGTAGCTGGATTTGAGTTAATTAATACAACTGAAATCCCTTCCTCCCGAAGAGATTTACAGGCCTGAGTACCGGCATAATCAAACTCGGCAGCTTGACCTATAATAATTGGCCCAGACCCTATTACCAAAACCTTTTTGATATCTATCAATGTTGCGCCTTTATCATTTCGATGAACTCGTCAAAAATATATTCATTGTCCCTAGGTCCTGGAGAAGCTTCGGAATGATATTGGATTGCCATGATTGGCAGAGACTTGTGCCTTAATCCTTCAACAGTAGCGTCATTTAAGCTTTCATGTGTTACTTCAATGTCACTTGGTAAAGTGTCCCTATCAACTGAATACCCATGGTTTTGTGCAGTAATATAAATTCGTCCTGATCGTAAATCCTTGACTGGATGATTAGCTCCTCTGTGACCAAACTTAAGTTTATAAGTTTTTGCCCCGAAGCAACGTGCTAGGATTTGATTTCCTAGACATATACCAAAAACGGGCACGTTACCTATGAGACCCTTTGCACTTTCTACTGCATAGTCCAACATCGCAGGATCTCCGGGACCAGGAGACAGTAAAACACCATCTGGCTCTAAATCGATTAAATCCTGTGCGGGAGTATTTGAAGGGAAATAGGTCACATCGCAATTACGCTTAGCTAGTAGCCGTAATATGTTGTACTTGACTCCATAATCAGAGACTAAAATGCGTAGTGGATGTTTAGATACGGTCGACCCCCATTTTCCAACTTTAGCAGATGTTACTAGTTGAACTAAATCGATCTCCCCATATCCTTGAGCAGATTCGATTAAATCAACACCAGATCTTATCGAAGATGCTATTGCCCCCATCATTACTCCCTTACTGCGTAGCCGTCTAGTAATTGCTCTTGTATCAATACCTGATATTCCAGGTATGTTTTGAGACTTCAAGAAATCGTTTACAGTTTCTGTAATGTGGCTATGGCTTGGGAAATCACAATCTTGTTTTACAGCAAACCCCGCCACTTGGATTCGAGAAGACTCGGAATCCTCTTGATTAATGCCATAATTGCCAATCATCGGATAAGTCGGAACTACAATCTGTCCAGCAAAGGAGGGATCAGTCAGCATTTCTTGGTATCCAGTCATAAAGGTCGAGAAAACCACCTCGCCCACTATCTCTTTGCTTGAGCCAATTGAAAAACCCTTGAAGCTGGAATTATCTTCTAGGACTAAAAAACATTCCTTCATTTAGAAACCGATTCCTTTGTCAGGTCCGAATATACGATTACTCCTTTGTAGATAGTTGCCATGACCTTCCCTCTCAACCATTCCCCATGTAATGGAGAGTTTTTACCCTTAGATATAAATTTACTAACGTCAACCTGCCAATTTGCCGTAGGATCAAATAGCGTTAGATCAGCACTGAAGCCCTTGGACAATTCACCTATTTTGTTATCTGTTATGTCTTGCAGCATATTTGCCGGAGAAGATGTAATCGATTCAATGATGCGGGGTAAACTGATTTTGTTGGTATGCACAAGAGACAAGACGGAGCCTAAGGCAGTTTCAAGGTTAGAGATTCCAAATGCAGCTTCTTCTAGGGGGCACAATTTTTCGACAAGGCTATGTGGAGCATGATCGGTCGCAATGATATCTATAGTACCGTCAGCAAGACCTTCGATCAGGGCCGCTAGGTCCTCTAGCCGCCGTAAAGGAGGGTTTACTTTTGCCATAGTATTGTAAGAGTTTTCAGTAAGCGGTTCGAATACCGATTTGGGCCCAGATAGATTTAACACCGAGTCTTCAGTCATTGTAAGATGATGAGGCGTAACTTCAGCTGTGATTTTTACGCCAGAGCTTTTAGCCCTCCGTATCGCTTCTACACTTTTTTTAGTGCTTATGTGTGCCAGGTGGATCCATCCTCCAGTAAGCTGAGCTAAGGATATATTTCTATTCACCATCTGTTCTTCCGCCTCGGGCGGTATTCCTTGTAATCCTAAGCGAGTGGATACCCATCCTTCATTAATTTGCCCATTGTTAAATAGACTCGGCACTTCACAATGATCAATAATAGGCACCCCTAAGGCTGAAGAGTATTCAAGAGCGTGCCGCATTAACTTGTCATTAGCGATTGGATTACCATCATCTGAAAAACCGATCGCACCTGCCTCAACCATCTCGGCCATTTCTGTCAGCTCAAGGCCTGCACTGCCTTTCGTGGCAGACCCTATAGGAAGCACCCTAACCTTAGTATTTTTGGCCTTTTCTATTAGAAATTTTATTGAGGTTGCGGTGTCTGTAACAGGGTGGGTATTTGGCATGGCGCAAATAGTTGTAAAGCCACCTTTTGCGGCGGCTGAGGAACCAGAATCAATGGTCTCCTTATATTCAAATCCAGGTTCTCGTAGATGACAGTGAAGGTCTATAAATCCTGGGGACAACACCATTCCTTTCGCATTAATAATTCTGGCCCCTGAAGGGGGCTTTATATTTAATCCTGTGTCATGAATTTCCCCATTACTAATCAATACATCCATGGTGTTGTCAAAATTATTGACCGGGCAAATTACTCTAGCGTCTTTTATTACTATTGCATCCTTCATTCTTCGATCCTTGGCGCAGCCATTACGGAATAAAGCAGAGACATCCTTACTGCTACTCCATTTTTGACTTGTTTTTGTATTACAGAATGGGGGCCATGTGCAATTTCGGTATCTATTTCTATACCCTCATTCATGGGGCCGGGATGCATAACTATTACATTTTTGTTGGCAAGCTGAAGTTTGTGTTCATTAATACCATACATTTGTGAGTACTCTCTGAGAGAAGGGAGCCTGCCCTTACTTTGTCTTTCTGCTTGTAGCCTGAGTGCCATCACGACGTCCGCTCCCTCAATAGCCTCTTCTAAATTGTGAGTGATAGATACAGAAGCAAAAGGATGGTTCTTAGAAAATCCTTTCAGAAAGTCTGGGGGGATAAGAGTAGGAGGTGCACAAAGGACAACCTCCGCGCCCATTTTGGTTAATCCCCACAAATTCGATCTAGCAACGCGGCTATATAAAATGTCTCCAACTATCACTACTTTGCGATTCTTAATACTGCCAAAATGTGTTTGAATAGTGTATAGATCTAATAATGCTTGTGAGGGATGAGCATGGCATCCGTCGCCCGCATTAATAATGCTTGAATTAAGATGCCGGGCCAAAAAATTTGGAGAACCGGAGTGTGGGTGCCTGATAACAATTATGTCAGCCTGCATCGACTGAATACTAAGAGCAGTATTGTATAAGGATTCGCCCTTCTCAGTGCTGCTAGCTGAATCAGATATATTGATAACGTCGGCCGATAAAATCTTTCCAGCCTGTTCAAATGACACCCTAGTTCTCGTTGATGGTTCATGGAAAAGAGTAACTATTGTCCGTCCCCTTAACGCCGGAACTTTTCTAACAGACCTGTTAATAACTTCTTCCATAGCAACTGCATTATCCAAAACCAACTGAATTTCATTTTTACTGAAATCATCTAGATCGAGAATGTGTTTCCTTTGTGTAGAGCGCCTACTGTTGACTGATTTCAGTTCCGGTATGCCTACATGTGGATTAATCATGAGGTCCTTTCCTTGTCATCGGTAACATTTGGAACATTTCTGTCAGGTTTCTTGTGTGGCGTCAAAGTAACCGCATTAAAATTATCGATTTCTTTAAGTTTGACCGATACAGCTTCATCACGTGATGTAGGTATATTCTTACCAATATAATCGGGCCGTATTGGTACTTCTCTGTGTCCTCTGTCGACCAATACTGCTAACTGTATACTTCTTGCTCTACCAAAATCTGTGAGAGCGTCCATAGCCGCCCTAATGCTTCTGCCAGTGTAAAGGACATCATCTACGAGAATAACTATTCGTTCTTCAATCGCAGAAGGAAGTTCAGTAGGCTTGATTACTGATTTGGCTCGACCCGCGAAATCGTCTCTATACAAAGATATATCTAGTTTTCCTACGGGTGGTGTAGTGCCTTCAAGTGAACCAATGATATTTGCAAGGCGTTCAGCCAAAGGCACCCCTCTAGTATGAAGGCCTACGATGACTAGATCATCCGCACCTTTGTTCCTCTCTAGAATCTCATGAGCAATTCGTGTTATGGCTCTACGGAGATCATCAGAGCTTAATAATAACCTTTCATTTTTATCGAGCATAAAAAAACCCTTGTCGGCCATTTTGACAAGGGGTTTGTGCGTATCCGCTGCCTGATTGTTTTATCAGACGTTTGTAACATGCCTTGTCAGTCTCGCCGGACTGTCCATTAAAGGATGAGAACAATTATTTTGGCATATTGTAGCCTACCTGCCGTTCATACTCAATACATAACGCTTGATTTATTGAAAAAAGCACTCGCTTTGATTAATTACTTGAACTCCAATCAACTTGACCCTAAGTTGCTGAAATAAATAGAATGACTAATGAAATTTTTGCGTAACATGTCAAAAGAGCTGTCTGTCGAGAAAGGGTTTGTGACGCAAAAGTTTCACAATTAGTGATAAGTTAAGCGGCCCTTATGTTGTTTAAAAAAGTTTTTCATAAACTCAAAAACGATACTGAAACGATACCGCCTGAGACCGGCTTAAGTCTGGTAGGGCGGAAAGTTGTATTGCGTGAAAAAAACCTTGATGATGTATTAGAAGACTATATTTGGCGTAAAGATCCCGAATTAGCGGAACTGGATGCCACTAGACCAATATCCATGTCTTTTACGGATTACCATAAATATATGCGGGAAGAACTAAAGTACGACACTTATTATTCAGTACGATTTGCGGTAGACACATTGGATGGACTTCATATCGGTAACTGTATGTATTACGACATCAATAAACGAAGGCAAGAGGCAGAATTGGGGATTATGATAGGTAACCGGGATTATTGGGACCAGGGATATGGATCAGACACGGTTAATACATTGATCAATTATGTTTTTAGCTATACGAACTTAACTAAGATATATTTGCATACTTTAAAAGAGAATCACCGAGCTAGAAAATCCTTCATTAAAGCTGGATTATTGGAGATTCGTTCAGTTAGGCGTAGTGGGAAAGATTTTGTTCGGATGGAGGCAATTAAACAAGACTGGCTTGATCCTGAATATCAAGATCAACAAGTGAATGTGCTTTCTCAAGAACTGACTGGCAAGAAAAATTTATAGTTTCGGTGAAAACTGAATTTACATATGAGGAGTCTGTTGACAAGGTAATGTCATTGGCCGATTTTGAAAGAAGTCGGTCTGCCCCTCAGCATTCATCCTTTCATCTAGAACGCATGTCTTTGCTTTTAGAGAGATTTAATAATCCCAACAAAAAGCCATCTATTCATATTGCTGGAACCAATGGCAAAGGCAGTGTGGCGGCAATGCTGTCTGCTGTTCTGACTCGAGCAGGCTATTTGACAGGTCTTTATACTTCACCCCATCTTCACACCGTGAGGGAGCGACTTCGAGTGAATGGAGAGCCAGTATCAGAAAGCACTTTTGCAAGTTTAGTTTCTAGAACATGGCCAGAAGTTTGCAATGTTTCTGCTGAAGGCAGTTATGGGGGGATTACTACGTTTGAAATAATGACTCTGTTAGCACTTATTCATTTTGCTGAAAAGGCAGTGAACCTACAGATTATAGAAGTCGGTTTGGGTGGCAGGCTGGATGCTACAAACTTAGTAAACTCAGAGATTACAATCATTACACCAATCGGCTTGGACCACGTTGGCACGCTTGGGAATACCATTCGTAAAATCGCCCGAGAAAAAGCTGGAATTATCAAACCTAAAGTGCCCGTTATTATGGCTCCGCAGGTGCCCGAAGCCGAAGCGGTAATCAAAGAAGTGGCAGATAAACATGAAGCCAAGTTAATAGATGTTGCACAAGAATGTAATTGGAGTGGAGAATCAGTCAACCATAAAAAGCAAAAAGCTAAAATTAAAACTAAGCTAGATGAATATAAATTTGACTTGTCTCTATATGGCGAGCATCAATTACAAAACGCTGCCACCTCAATTATTGCTTTAGAACAACTTTCTTACAAAGGTTACAAGGTCATTGATTCGCATTCAGCTTTATCATCTGGATTTGCAAATATAGATTGGCCTGGAAGAATGGAGGAGGTTGAATTAAACGGCAAAAGGATTATATTAGACGGGGCTCACAACAAATTTGCCATTGATCAACTTATTAATTCGATACCAGTATCTCATTATGGAAGAATAATTTTAGTATTTGGTGCACTTTTAGGACATTCTGTGTATCCAATGATCAGTCGATTAACAGAAATTTGCCGTGGCATAGTAGCAGTTAGATCGAGGCATCCAAAAGCATTTAGCAGTCTAGAAATTGCCAAATCAGCCGAAGCAACGGGACTCAAAGTTTTAGGCAAGACAGAGACGGTTGATTCAGGCCTAAATCTTGCATTACAAATGACTAATTCAGAAGAGATTATAGTGGCTACTGGCTCAATTTCTGTTGTAGGAGAGGTGCGTGAGCGGGTTCTTGGCATTCCTGTTGAGCGATATCCAAATATTCGAATAGTAGAAAAGCCTGACATTTAATACAATATATATAACGGTTATTTATGAATATGGCTACAGATAATAAACTTGATCGACCAAGAGTGGTTGTCACTGGTATAGGCGCAATGTCGGCTTTGGGCGAAACCCCTGAAGCCTTGTGGCAGGGCCTTGTCGCAGGCAGGTCAGGAATTGACAAAATGACAATAACTGACGCTACTGAGTTTCCATGTAAATTTTCTGGAGAAGTTTTAGATTTTAACCCTACGTCGTATATGGACAGGAAGGAATCTCGCAGGATGGGCCGATTTTCCCAATTTGCTGTGGCAGCTACCAGTCAAGCGTTGGAAAATGCCCATTTAAATTTAGATAAAGAGGACAGAGAACGAATTGGAGTTGTTCTAGGTACTGGTTCTGGGGGATATCCCGAAACAGAACAAGCTGTGAGAACTTTAGTGGGTAGGGGCGGCATGAAAATCAGTCCGTTTTATCTGCCTACCATGTTGTGCAATATGGCAGCCGCTAACGTCAGCAGACTTAATGGTCTTTACGGATACACAAACACGGTTGTTACCGCATGTGCGGCTGGCACTCAAGGTATCGGTGAAGCAGCTGAAGCTATACGACGAGGTGCAGCAGATGTAGTTGTGAGCGGAGGCACAGAGGCTGGGCTTTGCCAGCTTGGACAGGGAGGATTCAATGTAATAAATGCTCTTACTCGAAGGACAGATGACGCCACAAAAGTGAGCCGTCCTTTTGACGCAGACAGGGATGGATTCGTGCCTGCAGAGGGAGCAGGCATATTAATACTGGAACGATTAGAACATGCAATTAACCGTGGAGCAACTATATTAGCTGAAATACTCGGACAGGCTAGCTCATCTGATGCCTTTCATCTTGTACAGCCTGATGATCAGGGAGCCGGGGCTGCCAGAGCGATGATTTGGGCATTAATGGATGCAGGGATAGTAAGGGACGAAGTTGATTACATAAATGCTCACGGTACATCTACTCTACTAAATGACCTCTCTGAAACTAAAGCAATTAAAAAAGCATTTGGAAGCCAATCCTATAAAGTGCCAATCAGTTCTACAAAATCAATGATTGGCCATGCATTAGGAGCAGCAGGAGCCCTAGAGGCAATTGCATGCATTAAAACGATTGAAAACAATGTTATTCACCCGACTGTGAATTACGAGAACAAGGATGAAGATTGTGATCTTGACTATGTTCCAAACCAAGCACGTAAGACTACTGTTGACATCACATTGTCTAATAGCTTTGGTTTTGGCGGTCAAAACGCGTGCTTAGTTATCGGACGCTTTGAAGAATAACGATATTTAAAACATTAGTGGAGATCAGAAATTCGTGGCAAAACCTCGTTTGCTAATAGCTCCATTGAGTTTGACCATTTTTCCTTAGGGTTCCATTCATGGCCCATAGCTAACAAAACCCCAAAACCGCCAACATCTTCATATAGTTTCCGTATCTTTTTTTCTACGTCGTCAGGGCTTCCAACTATCCAAATATTGTCAACCAGATATTCCATTGTTATATCTGAATCCGCAATTTCCGGGTTTGACTTGAATAGTTTCATCATGTTCATTTTTTTTAAAGATCTGAAAAAATAATCGTTAAAGTCCCGCGCCATAGTGCCGCCTAATGCTTCTCGACGAGCTTGTTCTGTAGTGTCCGCTACATATACTTCTCTTGCAATTCTCCATGATGAATGGTTAGCAACCTTACCAGCCTTCTTGGCACCGTCTTCTACGGCCGTCCAATGCGTTCTTAATAAGTTTGCTGGTGTGAAGTTAATGCTCATAGGTATGTACCCTCTTTCGCCAGCCAAGAATAAAGTATCTGATTTTGCAGAAACGCCAGCAAGTGCAATAGGTGGATGAGGTTTTTGATAGGGGGGTATATGATATTTGACTCCAATCCAATCATCAGTTTCAGGTATAGTAAAATTCCACCACTTAGATTTATAATTGCCTGGCTTTGGGTCATCCCATATTCCAAGTACGCAGTCTAATGCCTCCTTAGTCATGGTTTTATTCTCACCACTTTCGAAATCAAAGCCGAAAACTTCGAAATCCCCAGGAAATCCACCTGAACCAACACCCCAATGTAATCGACCTTTGGCCATATGATCCAGTTGAGCAATGCGATTTGCTAATATAAAGGGATTATGATTTGGCATGCAAGTAACGCCTGGCCCAAGAATGATATTTTTTGTCACGCCCAACGCCTGAGCTATAAATAAATCGGGAGCCGGTATGTTTTCCCACACTGACGTGAAGTGTTCCCCAATCCAGGCTTCTTGAAAGCCTAGTTTGTCTAAAGCAATAATTTGCTCTAAATCTTCATGAAGTGTTTCATGGTGTAAAGACCCCGGTGGGTGGAGCGGCATCGTGAAATATCCAAGCTTCATAACAAACTCCTGAAATTACTTTATTTATTAACGCTAAAACGTATAAACGTACAACTGACAAAATTATAAGTGTTGTACCAAGCTTTAAAAAGCCGGTAAATTGATTTTTTTCGGTAGAGTAGAAGTCGTTAGTCTGATAATCTGAATGTTAAGGCGTTGACGGAAACTAGTAAATTCAATCAGATAATTCAGCGAATCCGATATAGTGCGAGCGGATGTTAATGGTAGTTTTGAAAATCACTCCCGAGCTGTGAAAAGAACGACAGTGCAAATCATGTGCAGGTTAAGTAGACTTCACCGGATTCACGCTACGTGAAAAAGCGTTTAAAAGAGCTGGGTTGAAAAATTCAGAATTAGGGTGGTACCGCGGGAACAAGATGCCCGTCCCTTCGTGGGACGGGCATCTTATATGAAACAGGTCTGAAGTTTTAAAGATCTAGTAAAAAAGGGTTCTAAAAGCTAAAAGAATCATTCAGCATTAAGAATGCAAGTAAATTAAAATAAATTATGGTCAATCGATAAAGTCGCATTTTTTACTACAAAGGGAAACATGTTTAACTCAGTGAATTCCAAGATCGATTTCATTGCTCTTGAGGCCGAGATTAGTAAGTTTTGGAATGACAACAAAATAGTAAAAAAATATTTAAGCAAAAACGCTTCTTCGGAACACAATTTTTCTTTTATAGACGGCCCTATTACGGCAAATAATCCGATGGGAGTCCACCATGCATGGGGACGTACCTATAAAGATCTATACCAGCGATTTAAGACCATGCAGGGCTACAAACAGCGATATCAAAACGGATTTGATGGACAGGGCTTATGGATTGAAGTTGAAGTAGAAAAAGAACTCGGATTCAAATCAAAGCGAGACATAGAAGCATTTGGAATAGATAAATTCGTTAACTTGTGTAAAGAAAGGGTTACTAAGTTTAGCAACATTCAGGCTGAGCAATCTAAACACCTTGCTTACTGGATGGACTGGGACAATTCTTATCACACAATGTCCGATGAAAATAACTACACAATCTGGCTTTTCCTAAAACGCTGCTATGAAAAGGGCTGGCTTTACGAAGGTACTGATGTAATGCCTTGGTGCCCTAGATGTGGAACAGGATTGTCTGAACACGAAATAGTAACGGAAGGTTATCAGGAAATAGTACATCCGGGTCTTTTCATCCGATTTCCTTTGCGACATCTGACGAACGGACAGACAAATAAACAAAACATGGCATCAGAAATTCGGCATTCACTACTTGTTTGGACAACTACACCTTGGACTCTTAGTGCTAATACAGCTGCTGCAGTGAACCCCAAACTTACTTATTTGAAAGTCAGTGTTGTTAAAGACGAAAAATCAGCTGAATCTGAAAAGGAAATTATATATGTAGCCAAAAGTCGCGTGAACGTTTGTTTAAAGGGTGAATTTGAAATATTGGAAGAATGCAAAGGCTCAGATTTAATTGGACTGAAATACGATGCACCGTTTAGTGAATTACCCGTGCAAAAAGGAGTCGACCATAGGGTTATAGCTTGGGATGACGTAAGCGAAGAAGAAGGAACAGGGATTGTTCACATTGCACCTGGGGCAGGAAAAGAAGACTTTGCTATTTCAAAACCAGAGAAGTTGCCTGTTATCGCGCCGTTGGATGAAACCGGAATTTTTCTCGAGGGGTTTGATTGGTTAACCGGTAAGAGTGTCTATGAAGTAAATGAGGAAATTTTCCATAGTCTTAAACAAAAAGATGTTTTTTATCGGCTTGAGCAGTTTAAGCACCGTTATCCAGTTTGTTGGAGATGCAACTCAGAACTCGTATTTAGGCTAGTTGATGAATGGTTTATTTCTATGAATGAACTTAGACATAAGATTGCTTCCATTACAAAAAAGATTCGATGGATTCCTGAATTTGGAATGCAGAGAGAACTTGATTGGCTGAATAATATGGATGATTGGATGGTTTCAAAAAAACGATATTGGGGATTGGCATTGCCGATATTTAAATGTGAATGCGGAAATTTTGATGTTATTGGATCTGAAGATGAATTAAAACAGCGAGCCGTATCAGGATGGTCAAAATTTGAGGGACATTCACCTCATAGACCATGGATTGATTTTGTTGAAATCGCCTGTTCATCCTGTGGGGAAAACGTACAACGTATTAAAGATGTCGGCAATCCATGGCTTGATGCTGGAATTGTGCCTTTTTCAACTTTAGGCTATCGAACTAATAGGCAAAACTGGAGAGAATGGTTTCCAGCAGATTGGATTTCAGAATCATTTCCCGGTCAGTTTAGGAACTGGTTTTACTCATTATTAACAATGAGTACAGTACTAGAAGATACAGAGCCAACAAAGGCAATATTCTCCTACGCCCTGATGAAGGACGAAAAAGGGGAGGACATGCATAAATCTAAGGGAAACGCAATCTGGTTCGAAGAAGCAGCTGAAAAAATGGGCGTAGATGCGATGAGATGGCTTTTTGCTAGGCAGCATCCGGCGACAAATTTAAATTTTGGCTATCAGCCAATCGCGGAGGTGCGACGACAACTAATCATACCTTTGTGGAATATATATTCATTTTTTGTTACATACGCAAATATTGATGGCTATGATCCGCAAACATATACGTTGACAGATATAAACAAACGACCTGAACTCGACCGATGGATCATATCGGAACTAAATGAATTGATTGCAGAGACCACAACAGCATTGGAGAATTATGACTCTGAGCGAGCCACTTTACTTATAGAAACCTTTATTGAGTATTTATCAAATTGGTATGTGAGAAGAAGCAGGCGCAGATTCTGGAAGTCAGGACAACTGGATAAGTCAAACGAGAGTGATAATTTAGACAAAATTTGTGCTTATGCTACCCTGTACCAATGTTTAACTGCAATTTGTAGTTTAATCGCGCCAATCATGCCGCATTTATCAGAATCTATTTATCAGAATCTTGTACGTGCAAATACTAAAATTGATCAAAAAGATGTTAATAACCCAAAAGCAGAAAGTATTCATTTGAGTGAATTTCCCAACTCAGATCTATCTCTTATTGATAAAGATTTATCTGATTCTGTCCGGTTAGCAATGAAGTTATCAAGCTTGGGTAGAGCTGCAAGAAGTAAGGTTGGATTAAAAGTTAGACAGCCGGCTGAGGTCGCTTTAGTCACACTTAGGTCAACAGAAGAGAACGAACTGTTGCCGTCTATTGAGTTGCAAATCAAAGACGAACTCAATGTTAAAAAAGTTCAGGTTTCTGAAGACGATACCGGGGTATTGGATATTAAGTTAATGCCAAACCTACCTGTCCTTGGGAAAAAATATGGAGCAGCAGTCAAAGATATCAGAGAAAATTTGGCAACAATGGATCCATTTGAGGTTTATGCATTAGTAAAGAACGGAAAAAATGTTTTCATACCAGGATTTGAACTCGAGCCGGCAGAGATTATAGTGACCCTAGGAGAGAGAGAGGGGTATTCAGTATCATCAGACTCAGGCTATGCAGTGGCAATAAAAACAGCTTTGACGAAAGACTTAATCAGCGAAGGTATAGCTCGAGATATAGTTCATCATGTACAGAATATGCGCAAGTCAGCCGGATTCAACATTTCAGATCACATAGAATTAAAATATTCGAGTGAATCCTCTCTCGAAAAAATTATAGAAAGTCACTTTGATTACATAGCTAGCGAGACTCTTGCGGACAAGATGGATGCCGAAATCCCGTCAGATGATTTTTATATTGAAACAATTAAAGTGGAAGGACAGGAAGTGACCATAGGCCTCAAGGTGCACCGCTAAACACATAATCTGAGTCTATGTATTTATGGGTTTTCATCTACTTTAGTTACAGGCCGTAGAGCTACGACAAGAAGCTGAACTATGACAAACTGCCACAAAAATCCAGATCGGCGCACAAGAATGCTGAACAATAATCAAAGACCGCTTCCTAGTGATAGCGAGATAGTTTTGGCTTTACTTAATAAGGGGCCTACTTTAGCTCGTTGTATTGGACGATCCAATGATTTAGTAGACATTCAATTGCCTAATAAAAATCGAGCTCAAATTCCAGATGAAAGAGTTTTGTTTTCTGCAAACTTAGAACCTGTATCGAATAAAGAGTTAAAAAGCCTCAGTAAGACTTTGAATGTTTCAGCCAGTCATATGGACCTTTACGAAACATGGAAGCAGTTGCAGGGTTCGGGAAATCAGTATTCAAGCAAACAGATTGCCAGCATGTATTTTAAGCATAAACCGACAGTATATGAAGTAATTACCACGGTGATACACCTAGAAATAAAGCCGATCTACTTTTATAAGAAAGGCTCTAAATATTGTTCAGAGGAACCGAATAAAATAGAACGAAAACGTGCTGAGGCAAAATCTCGCGCAGAGAGAAAAGAGGCCATAGAATCACTCGTCAAATGCTTAAATTCAGGAAAATTACCTGCGCCCATCCTTGAATCACATAAATCTCTTTTACAACACATGAGAGGGTTTGCGATACATGGCGATGACTACAATCATTTTCGTGAAGCACTAAATATTTTACGTTTGATTAAGGCGGGCCCAAAAAATAACCAGGAAAAAGCCTGGAAATTAATGACATCTGTAGGATTTGTGGACCAAGATGAGCCAATTGAATTGGAACGTGACGGGGTACGCACCGACTTTCCTTCAAAGGCAATTTCCCAAACTAAGTTAATAAAGAAACAATCGTTGATATATGACAATCGGAGAGACCTGACAGATCTTTTTACTATTGCCATAGACAATGAAGAAACTCGCGACAGAGACGATGCTATTTCTATAAAGATGGAAAATGACGACACTGTTCTTCTAGGGATTCATATAACAGACGTTAGTTCAATAATTCCTAAAGAAAGCCCGATTGACTTAGAAGCCAAAGCGAGAGTCGCCTCTGTGTACTTGCCTGAATTAACAATTAACATGTTGCCTGAGCTCCTGTCAGAAGGTGCGTGCAGTTTCAGAGAAAATGAAATCAGTGTTGCTGTAACAGTTATGACAAAATTTGTTTCTGGAAAACTTGAGGATTGGGAGATATTTAGCTCTCTAGTATGTCCAAACAAAATCATGACATATACACAAGCAGACAGCAGTTTAGCAAACACAAATTCACAACATCATTTAGAGATAATGACTTTAGATAACATTACAAAATCGTTGCGACAGGCACGCCAAAAATCAGGAGCAGTTTTGTTAAACAGGCCAACCCTTTCAATGACAATAAATCCTGACTACCCGTTACTTGTGGATGTTGTTCGAACAGACACTCCCGCTAGGATGGCAGTTGCAGAGATAATGATATTAGCTAACTCACTTTATGCTAAATTATGTCTTCAGAAGAATCTATCAGGGATTTATCGCACCCAAGGTGAGATTGATGCGGAAGCATACGAGACACTATCCCCAAACGATTTGGATATACTAGGCCAATATCAATTAATGAGAAAACTGCCCCCACCCCAGATGACGACCGTGAACGGTAGGCATTGCGGATTAGGCCTGGACCAGTATTTGCAAGCAACGGCACCAGTGCGTCGATTCTGTGACTTAGTGATGCAGAGACAGATTTTGCATTCATTGAAGTCTGGATCAGGGCTGTATTCACAAGAGGAACTGAAGAACATTGCACAGGTAAGTGCAGCTAAATTAAAACGAATATCATCTATTACAAATGAACGAAAGCGCTATTGGTTTTTGAAATGGCTTGAAAATCGTCGAAATGACGGCTTAGATGAGTATCAAGCCATGGTATTGACATCAAATTATCAAGGATATGCCAATTTAGAATTAACTGAATACCCATTTCGGTTTAAGGCAGTATTATCGGAGTTAGATAGGCCCGGGGACCTGATTGATCTAAAACTGAATAAAGTTGACATTTGGAATAAAGTACCAAAATTTGTTGTTATTTAACAAGAAGTAAGATAAAAAATAACCCAAGCAACACACAGAAGGATTGGTTTTGCCTAAGAAAGCGTACATATTAATCGAGTCACAGCCTGGACTGTCTTCACAATTAGTCAATGATCTTGAAAACATTAAAGAAGTCACAGCTGTTGATTTTGTAAGTGGGCCATATGATTTTATTGCTGAGATAGAAGTAGATGAAGTAGATGACATAGGAAGTTTAATAACTCAAGCAGTACATCCGATCCATGGGATTGATAGAACTGTTACATGCATATCAATCGAATAAACATTTATATGTTTTATCGGAAAAATCGTCTAAAAGCTGTGGAATGTAGCTAATTAAAACAATATTAAGTGGACATTAATGCCATATGTTTGATAAAGTTCATGGAAATTCCACTTATGTTGGGGTGGTTTCCTCTGTCTCTCACCTTGAAAGACATCAGAAAACGCCTTATAGTCCGCCAAAATCCAAATAAGTAACGGTGGCATTAGTTTAAGTAATGTAAGTGATCTGGTTAAATTAAGGAGGCACTATGAGACGGTTTTTAATACCAGT
>DBZU01000015.1 GCA_002311285.1 Dehalococcoidia bacterium UBA1152
CCATCAAACAAAAAACCATTTTCACAGTCATTTTCTTGAATTCTTTCTTTTACAAGGCCAATGATAATATCATCAGATACTAAGCCTCCAGCATCCATTACTTTTTTAGCTTCAACACCTAAAGGTGTGCCCGCTTTAACAGCAGCACGAAGCATATCGCCAGTAGAAATCTGAGGGATGTCATGCTTTTGGCAGATATTAGTTGCCTGTGTACCTTTGCCTGCGCCCGGAGGGCCTAATAAAATAACGTTCATCTGTTGATTTCCTTATACTTCGAAAGAAGGTAGTTTCTTTTCTACCATTTCTTTTTTCATTACCACGTAATCCGGCAAGCCGTTTTTGTATGGAGGGTAGTTTTCACCTTCGATTAATGGCTGTAAGTACTCACGACAAGCATCAGTAATACCAAAACCATCTTCAGAGATGTATTCCATTGGCATCATCTTTTCAACGTTAGCAATGTCTTTCAATTCGCCCATACCAATTTCCCAAGTGTATGGGTTGTTAGATGTACGGATGATAGCAGGCATAACTGAGTTTTTACCTTGCATCGCAAGTTCAACTGCTGCTTCACCTAATGCATATGCTTGTTCAACATCAGATTCTGATGCTAAGTGACGTGCTGAACGTTGCAAGTAATCTGCAACAGCCCAATGGAACTTATGGCCTAATGCTTCTTTAATTAAGTTAGCAACAACTGGAGCAGCGCCACCTAATTGTGCATGACCAAAGTCATCACGAGTGCCTTGTTCAGCTAAGAATCTGCCATCTGGCCATTGCGTACCTTCAGATACAACAATTGTACAGTAGCCGAATTTTTCAACGTTTGCATCTACTTTAGCTAAGAATTTCTTTTCGTCAAATTTAACTTCAGGGAATAAGATAACCACAGGAATTGAATCATCTAATAAGCCACCAGCAGCAGCGATCCAACCAGCATGACGACCCATAACTTCTAGTACAAAAATCTTTGTTGAAGTTGCACACATTGATGCTACATCAAAACTTGCTTCCATCGTAGAAACTGCGATGTATTTAGCAACAGAACCAAAACCTGGACAGTTGTCAGTAACTGGTAAGTCGTTATCAACTGTTTTAGGTACGTGGATTGCTTGAATTGGGTAACCCATAGACTCAGATAACTGAGAAACTTTTAAACATGTGTCAGCTGAATCGCCGCCACCGTTGTAGAAGAAATAACCAATATCGTGAGCTTTGAATACTTCAATCAGTCTTTCGTATTCAACTTTATTAGCCTCTAAAGATTTCATCTTGTAACGACATGAACCGAAACCACCAGAAGGTGTGTGCTTTAAAGCTGCGATATCAGTGTCAGACTCTTTAGACGTGTCAATTAAGTTCTCCATTAAAGCACCAATAATGCCGTTTTGACCAGCATATACTTTACCGATCTTGTCTGGATATTTGCGAGCTGTTTCAATTACACCACAAGCAGAAGCGTTAATTACAGCGGTTACACCGCCAGATTGAGCATAGAAAGCGTTTTTCATTGTCATTCCTTTATAAATTCAAAACATAAAATTATACCAATAGCTGTTTTTGGGCGTACTATTCTATGGTGATATTACAATATATCTCATTAGGGATAATATGTTAAAATTAAGCATATCATTTAACAGAAAAGTAGAAAGGTTTTCAATGAAAAGATTAGATCAAGTAATATCACAAGAAGGTGTGTCAGCTGAGCTGGAGCTTGTTATTAAAGATATTTTAGTTGCATGTAAGGATATTGCCTATAAATTAGGTCAAGGTGAATTAGCAGGTATTTTAGGTGCAACTGAAGATGAGAATATTCAAGGTGAAACCCAAAAAATGTTGGATGTTATTTCTAACGATCTTTTAAAAGATACCCTGTGTTCTAATGCGTTCGTTAAGGGTGTAGGCTCCGAAGAAGAGGACTATACAATTGCCGGCCACGCTGACGGTAAATACTTAGTAACTTTTGACCCACTGGATGGTTCTTCAAATATCGACGTCAACCTTTCTGTGGGAACGATTTTTTCTATTTTAGAGGCTCCTGAAGATAGTCGCACTGGTGACGATCAAAATATTTTCTTACAACCTGGACGCAAGCAAGTTGCTGCCGGTTATGTTCTTTATGGTCCTTCCACATTACTAGTAATGACAACAGGAAAAGGCGTTAACTTATTCACATTAGACGCCAATGTTGGGGAGTTTGTTCTAACTCAAGAGCAGTTAAAAATCACTGAAGACACTGCTGAATTCGCAATTAACATGTCCAACCAACGCTTCTGGGAGCCGGAGATGAAGGAGTATATTGATCATTGTCTACAAGGTGAAGAGGGCCCTCTAGGTAAGCGTTACAATATGCGCTGGGTTGCTTCTATGGTTGCGGAAGTTCACCGTATCCTTATTCGAGGTGGTATTTTCATGTACCCATATGATAGTCGCGATCCATCGAAAGCTGGTAAGCTTCGTCTAATGTACGAAGGCAACCCGATGTCTATGATTGTTGAGCAGGCTGGCGGCCTCTCCTCTACCGGTCATCAGTGTATTATGGACGTAGAACCTCAAGATATTCATGACCGTGTGCCGGTTATCTTAGGATCAAAAAATGAAGTGAAAAAAGTAGTTGCTATGTATGGTGATTATATTACTAAATCATAAAGACTTAATTCTTTTGATTGTTACACATTTTGATTTTTTTACTCTAAAGATTAGAATATTTAGCTAAAGGTATAGGGGGTGATGAGCCACTCTTTTTCATCATAAATATTCATTGTAAAACACTTTGATCCACCATGATTACGGATTTCACCCGATGCGCCTGGGTTGATTACCCAAGGCGTAGATTCTTTATCAATTACTTGTTTGTGTGTGTGCCCATAGATGATCACTTTAGCATCTGGATAAGTCGCTCTTAGTGATTCGTGTGATGGTTTATGATGGCCATGAAGATGGCCGTGTTCAATGACAATTTTTCCACTTGGAAATTGAAGAAATTCAACCGTATTGAGCGAGGCGATATGATCATCATTATTGCCTTTAATGGCAATAAGTTTCTGTTTGGGTTTTAGTTGACTCAGAGTGGCTTCGTTAATAATATCACCTGCGTGAATAGCGATATCACATTGGTTGGCGATCTTAATAACCTCAGGATGAATGAATCCATGAGAATCAGACAATATGCAAATTTTTGGCACAGTGGATTTAAAGTAAAGTAAAGCATGTAATTATACTTAAAACTTTATTTTTCTTGCTAAAACAGGCGTTTATAGTACCAACATAAATAGTTGGTATTTTTTAAGAAAAACAGTGCAATATTACCGACTTTAATGGGCATAATATGTGCGTTCGTTCAACGAACAGATTTGGGGAGAGTAGATAAACTCATGACTAATGAGTTTATCTATACGAGATAACAAAATAGGAGATTAACAT
>DBZU01000072.1:0-7014 GCA_002311285.1 Dehalococcoidia bacterium UBA1152
TATTAAAGTTGTTTTATATGATGGCAGTTCCCACGACGTTGATTCTTCCGGGGTTTCTTTTGAAATTGCTGCATCTCATGCATTACGAAAAGGATTCCTTAGCGCTAACCCGTGTCTTCTTGAGCCAATAGTGAAATTAAATGTTACAGTTCCTGATGCAAATATGGGAGACGTAATAGGTGATTTAAATGGAAAGAGAGGAAAAATATTAGGGATGAATCCTGGAAGAGGAATTACTGATGTGGAGGTTGAAATTCCTCATGCAGAAGTCTTGCAATACGCAACGGAACTTCGATCCCAAACTCAGGGGCGCGGGACATATGCTATATCTTTTAGTCACTACGAAATGGTTCCTCCTCACATTTCTGAACCGATAATTGCATCGCATAGAGATGGCTAATCTGCATAAAACCGTGTAGCGCGGTTATATTATCTTCACCTCCGATAGGTCTTAAAATTGTCTGTGAACTAAGGTGTCTCCTCGAGGCTTTTGCTCCGAGTACCGTCGTACATGTCAAATGAGAGTATGATGTTACCGGAAAAAAATAATTATAATTTCCTCTGAAGGATAATTAAATATGGATAGTTCTAAGAATCGATGGGTAAATTGGTCAGAGACTCAGTCTTGTTCCCCGCAACAAATTGCATTCCCTTCTACTGAAGGAGAATTGATTGATTGTATTCATTCTGCAATAAAATCAGACATGAAACTAAAAGTGGTGGGATCTGGACACTCCTTTGTAGGGGCTGCGCTTACAGATGGGTTATTAATTGATCTATCTAAATATAATCACATAACTAACGTAGACACCCAAAACAAACAAGTAACCGTACAAGTAGGGAAAAAACTAGAAGATTTGAATCCGGAGATATGGAATCATGGATTAGCGATGTCAGACTTAAGTGATATCGCATATCAATCAGTCGCAGGCGCAATATCAACAGGGACTCACGGGACGGGTATTGGATTCGGCTGCCTGGCCACTCAAGTAGTAGCAGCTAGAGTAATTTCTGGAGAAGGAGAAATAATTGATTGCTCACCGGAAAAAGACGCTGATCTTTTTGGAGCTGCGGTTATTGGAGTAGGTGCGGCTGGAATACTTTCAACCGTAACGTTACAACTTGAAGATGCATTTAACCTACATGCCTTGGAAATGCCCATGCCTTTTGATTTTGTCATAGATCACCAAGATGAATTTGTTAAAGACAATGAGCACTTCGAATATTTCTGCCACCCAGACCTAAGCTTAGCTTTAACAAAAAGAAACAATCGTACTGCAAAACCTGGTAAACCGTTGTCGCCACTTGGCAGATGGTACCACGATGAATTTATTATTGGATACTTACCTAAACTGACTAGATTAGCTAAGCAGGCATTCCCGCAATTATCTAAATATTTAACTCACGAAATTATGGTGGTCGCGAGAGACAACTATATAGATAGATCTTATTCAGTCTTTGCATCTGAACGAAAGCAATACGGCTGCGAAATGGAATATTTCATACCCAAAAAACATGCAAAAGAAGCGTTGGCCAGGGTATTAGATTTTGTTAAGGGATCCGGCCTTAAAATTTCAATGCCAATAGAGGTCCGTTGGAGTGCGGCTGACGTGTTTCCTATAAGTATGTGTTACGGCAGAGAAACTACATCAATAGCTATTCATGTCGAGATGGGTGAACGATACGAAAATTATTTTGTTCCAGTTGAGACCATTATGATGAATTATGAAGGTCGACCTCATTGGGGCAAAATGCATTTCCAAACTAGTAGTACTTTAGCTCCTCTCTATCCAAAATGGGATGAATTCCAAAAAGCCAGACAAATACTTGATCCAAAGGGTATATTTGAAAATGCATATACAAAACGGGTGTTTGGACCGATATAAATATATTCTCTTTAATCTATTATGACTAAATCAAATTCCAAATTTAAAGTAAGAAAAGCCACCTCTGTAGATACAGACATACTTGCAGTTTTTTCGCTAGCAGTAATCAAAGAAGGCGATGGAATCTCAATTCCATCGGAACATGTTAAGCCTGGCATAGAAGCCGTTCTTGAAGACGATTCAAAGGGTTTTTATTTGGTTGCCACAGAGAAGGGTCAATCAGATCCTATTGGTTGTTTAATGATTACTTTTGAATGGAGTGATGTAAATAATGGATTTTACTGGTGGATTCAAAGCGTTTATGTCGATCCCTCATGGCGACGCAAGGGAGTATATTCTGCTCTACATAACCATGTTTTAAGCCTTGCCAGAAAAGCAAAAAGTGTTAGTCGAATAAAACTTTACGTACACGAAAACAATTCAAAGGCACAAAATACATATAAAGCTATGGGCATGGATCAGGCGCCTCACAAGATTTTTGAATTCTACCTTTAGTAATAATCACAATGGCAATTCATACATGTAGTTAGGTGTATTAGTCATGCCCATCTTTTGGTATGTTTTTTGTGCCTTTAAGTTATTATGATTCACATGGAGTTTAATGCTGAAAACATTTCCTCTCTCTCTAGCCGTATTAACGACATGTTTATGCATGCTTTGGTAAACCCCCTTTCTTCTCCATTTTTCATCAACAAAAACATCTTGAATCCACCAAATAAAAGCATTATTGCCAGAGTCCCATTCATAAGTAATCATTAGGCAGGCAATTGGCACATCACTATCTTTTACATTGGCAATAAAATACATACCTTTTGATAAATCTTTAATAGGAGCGGTAACCCCAGGCAATAATTTTTCTGGTGACACCGGTTCGTTATCTACCAACATTCTTTGTTCACAAAAATTCGCTAGCTTTTTAGCATCTTTCTGTTTAGCTAATCGTATTGTAAATAAATTATCCATCATTAATTAAGAATTGCCTTATCACTTATTCAAGATCAGAGAGCCGTGGCATAATTTCGTGTGCGAGGACTTGATGAGAATTATGCCAAAATTCCTCAGGATTCCATTCATGACCTATAGTTACTAAGACCCCAAATCCCCCGACATCAGCATGCAGCTGTCGTATTTTTTGTTCTACTTCTTCAGAACTGCCAACTATCCATATATTGTCTACTAAGTATTCAAGAGTGACATCTCTGTCGGACATTTCGGGGTCTATTTTAAGTTGCTGAATCCGTCCTGGAATTTTAGATAATATCCGTAGAAAATACTCCTCGTATGCAACTCCAATTGATCCATTCAAGGCTTCTTTTCGAGCTTCTTTTGTGGTGTCACCGACAAGCACATCACGAGCAATACGCCATGTTGACCTGCTAGGTGGTGCATGGCCTACATCCTTTGCTCCTTTCTCAACTGAAACCCATTGTGACTTAAGTGATGGGGTTGGTAAAAAATTGATTGACATGGGAATCCAACCTTTTCGACCAGCCATTTCTAAAGTTTTTGAATCAGGCCTAGAGCCGGCAACCGCTATTGGAGGATGCGGAACTTGGTAGGGCTTAATATGAAAAGACATGCCTATATCATGTATTGGTTCAGTGATAGTAAAGTCCCAAAATTCGTTTTTATATCTACCTGGAACAGGATTTTTCCAAAGTTTAAGCACCATATCAATTGCTTCGCTAGTCATTTTACGATGCTTTCCAGATTCCAAATCGAAACCGGCTGCTTGAATGTCGCCCGGGAATCCTCCTGGACCAACACCCCACATAAATCTACCTTTTAACATTTGATCCAGTTGGGCAATTCGATGAGCAAGATGGAAAGGATTATGATTAGGCATACACGTAACCCCTGTGCATAACTTCATTGACCGCGTCTCCGGTATAAGTCTAGCAATTATTAAATCTGGGGCTGGGATATTTTCCCATCGAGAAGTATAGTGTTCTCCAAGCCATGTTTCGTTGTAACCTAGTTCATCGAGTATTGATAGTCGATGAACATCCATATCCAAAGTTTCACTCCAGGTTGATGTGCCTGGACGATGGAGAGGCATTGTGAAGTCCCCCAACAAAATAGACATTATAAATTTACTTCCTTTATTATGTTGCGGACAGAACAAATTAATTGTATATCAATAAAGTAGCTAATAATGTTTAAATGTACTTTAAATCCGCTGTCTAAAATTAATTATTTTCGAAATGGGAGGTCCTGCGAATGAAACTAAAGGGTAAAGTCGCGATTATTACAGGTGGAGCTCGGGGGCAGGGCGCAGCTGAGGCTGAACTTTTTGCACAAGAAGGAGCTTCAGTAATCATAGGAGATATATTGGATGATGAAGGTAAAAAAGTTGAGCAGAAAATAATTGATGAGGGTGGATCAGCTAATTATGTTAGGTTGGATGTACGAAATGATAAAGATTGGGACAAGGCTGTAAAACTTGCAGTAAAAAAATACGGGAAAGTAGATATCTTAGTCAATAACGCTGCAATACTAACATTAAGCACGATTGAACAAACGACTAAAGAAGAATGGGACAGGGTTATGGACATCAATATGTGGGGAATTGTTTTGGGCACAAAGGCTGTTTTGCCAGAAATGCGTAAGGCAGGAGGAGGGTCCATAGTAAATATCTCGTCACTTTCAGCCATGATCGCCCAACCATGGGCTGCAGCATATCATGCGTCAAAAGGAGCCGTTAGAATCCATACTAAAGAGGCGGCTCTCGAATTCGCTACAGACAACATAAGAGTTAATTCTGTTCATCCTGGAGCAATCGATACAGACATGATCAGGGATGCATATGGAATTGAACGTGTTTCTAAATATTTAGAGATAATTCCTTTAGGTCGCATGGGTCAATCAGAGGATGTTGCTAAAGGAGTACTGTTCTTAGCATCAGATGATTCAAGCTACATAACGGGAATTGAACTTCCGATAGATGGCGGAATATTAATTAAATAAAATCCATCTAAATTAAAGTAGGAACCAAGAATTATGAATCGTGTATTTCAACCAGCCGGTATTCGAATTGAATATGATGTCAAGGCAGAGATGAGAGACAAGGTGAGCTTATCATCAGACATTTATTATCCAGTCGGAAATGGGCCATGGCCGGTGATATTGATAAGAACGCCGTATAACAATCAATTGCCTGCAATAGTCATGGAAAGTGCTATTTATTTTGCTCAAAATGGATTTGTAGTCGTATCACAGGACGTAAGAGGCAGGTTTGACTCTGACGGCGATTTCACGCCTTGGATTAACGAATTTAACGATGGGTACGACACTATAGAGTGGATAGGAAAGCAAGATTGGTGTACTGGAAGTGTTGGTATGCATGGGCCTTCTTATGTAGGTAATGTTCAGTGGCAAGCGGCTGCAATGAATAGTAAATACCTTAAAGCTATCGTTCCGCGTGTGATTGGAGATAACCTGCACGAATCTCCCCACTACCAAGGTGGCGCTCTACAACTGGGATGGACGGCTACTTGGGCCTTCAGAATGGGTGGACGTACAGCTCAAGATATAGATATGTACGATTGGTCACAAGTATTCCACACTCTTCCAATTAAAGACTTGCCTAAATTATCAGGTAAAAACCTTGGTTTTTATGAAGATTGGATAAATCATCCCGATTATGACGATTATTGGAAAAATCTTGCAATTAAAGAACGTTATGCTGATATAAAAATTCCAATACTGCAAATTGGTGGATGGTATGATTTTTTCACTGCTGGAACTTTCAATAATTTCATTGGAATGAAAACACAAGGTGGTTCAGAAATTGCACGCAATCATCAACAAGTAATAGTCGGTCCTTGGACTCACAGTTTCGTCGGAAAATTAACTTATGCTGGAAATACAGACTACAGTTCACACGCTGCTTTGGATATTTTAGATATAGAATTAGCTTGGTTCGACCACTGGTTAAAAAATGAAGAGAACGGTGCTGAGCTCGAACCGCCTCTTAAACTTTTTATTATGGGATCAAATGAATGGCGTAATGAAAATGAATGGCCTCTAAAACGTACGGAATACACATCTTGGTTTTTTGATTCAAATGGAAAAGCAAATTCCGCTACAGGTGATGGAGCTCTATCGCAGAAGAAACCAATGAACAAATCCTACGATTGTTTTACATACAATCCCATGTTCCCTGTTCCAACTAAAGGTGGGTGCAATTGCTGTGACCCAGACATAGTTTCATGGGGATCATATGACCAAAGGGAGGTTGAGGCTCGGTCTGACGTGCTCGTATATACTTCTGATGTATTAGAAGAACCCATCGAAGTTACTGGCCCGGTAAAAGTAAAACTTTTTGCTTCTTCAGATTGCCTAGACACAGACTTTACAGCCAAACTTGTTGACGTGCATCCCGATGGACGAGCTTTAAACCTATGTGATGGAATCATAAGAGCACGCTACAGGAACGGCACTTCAAAACAAGAATTGCTTAAACCAGACGAAATATATGAATTCACGATAGATCTTTGGCCAACATCTAACGTGTTTATGTCTGGACATAGAATTAGAGTCGATATTTCTTCATCAAATTTTCCAAGATTTGATAGAAACACAAATACGGGAGGCAATATTAGTGCTGACATTGACTTAAAAATCGCAAATCAAACTATATACCACCAAACTAATAGACTCTCTCAAATTATCTTGCCGGTTATACCGAATTTAATAAATTAATATTAACTTATTAAATATTCGAATTAGCGAATTTAATTTATCTACTCTTTTGTTGTAGAATTTGTGTTTAATATATAGCCAACAATTAAGTGATAAAGGGCTAATTAATGCGACTAATTTTAATTCTAGCGATAATTGTTATCGGGATGATGGCAATCTCGAGTTGTGGTGGCTCAGAATCTGTAAGCAATGTAACCTCAGACGATAAAAGTGCATCTGTCGATACATCTGCGGATCGATTTAAAGATGAACCCACAGATGCAGCTGTAAGCATGTCACCAGGTGAGTTTAAACGTGCCGAAGATATGAAGGCAAAGAGATCTGGGTTAAACGCTGTTTTGCTTAATGATGGCACGGTTTTCATATTTGGTGGCCGAACAGACGGATCTTCGGGTTTTTGGCTTAACTATAACTTTACTTCAGA
>DBZU01000072.1:7086-8059 GCA_002311285.1 Dehalococcoidia bacterium UBA1152
ATATTTGATCCGGCTACCGGAACTTGGAGCATGTCTGGAGAAATGAACACCGCACGTGCGGATGCGGTGGGAATAGTATTACACGATGGAAGAGTTCTTGCAGCTGGTGGAGAAGGCGAGCAGAATCACGCTATAGGTTCAACGGAGATTTGGGATCCTGCCACCGGCGAATGGACTGAAATCACACCTCTTATTGAAGAGCGTGACTCAACGGATGGCGTCCTATTAAATGATGGTACTGTTTTAGTCGCAGGTGGAAGAAGCGAAGCTTATAGTCTTATGAACACGGTTGAGTTGTTTGATCCAAGTAGTAACGAATGGACTTCGATAGCCCCTATGATCGACACTAGAATTGCTCATACCACTACCCTTCTTCAAGACGGCAGAGTCTTGGTAACCGGAGGAGGAAAAGTGGACCCTCCTTATCACAAATCAGCAGAAATATTTGATCCTGAAACAGGTGACTGGTCTCCTGCTGGAGAACTTAATCTTAGTCGCAGGTCTCACACAGCTACTGTACTGCAAGATGGCAGGGTGTTAATAGCAGGGGGAAATGGTAAACGAATGATCGCAGAGATCTGGGATCCTACTGATATGTCTTTTACCAAAACCGGCAGCTTAAATATACCAAGGGCAGACCACCAAGCAATCCTGCTAAACGATGGCAGAGTGTTAGTTATTGGGGGTATCGGAAACCGTGACTCAGGTGAATTATGGGATTCAGCAACAGGAGAGTGGATGATGTCAGGAGAAATGGAGGTTGGCAGATATGAATTCGGTGCATCGATTCTGCCTGATGGACGAGTTATAGTAGCAGGCGGCAATGGTGCTGCTGGTGTTAGTGGGTCAGGAATGACAGCTACAGTTGAAATGTTCACACCATAACGAAAATAACAGAACAAGAATACCCTGATAACTTTTAGAAATACTATTGTAAATGCAGGACTAAAATGAAGAAAATCAATATGGCGAT
>DBZU01000072.1:8130-25104 GCA_002311285.1 Dehalococcoidia bacterium UBA1152
GTAGGATGTGGAACAATCTCTGACGTCACATTCCCTGGATATCTTAAACATCCATCTAGTGAAATTTATGCACTATGTGATCCACTGCCTGAACGGGCTGAATCGGCGGCCAAACGTTTCGGAATAAATCCCGTTATTTACACGCGTTATGAAGATGTTCTGGATGATCCGAAAATAGATGCTGTAGAACTCTTAACCCCTACTCATTTGCATCCAAAACAAAGTATTGAAGCTCTGCAAGCCGGGAAACATGTATCAACCCAAAAACCTATAGGGCCTACTGTTGCCGATGCTGATGCGGTAGCAAAAGTCGACAGTTCGACAGACGTTATGTTTAGAGTAACTGAGAATTTCCTATATTACCCTCCACTAATTAAAGCTAAAGAATTAATAGACTCAGGAGCCATCGGAGATCTATCCTCAATAAGAATGAGAACCTTTCTTGGCCAGCCAGTAGAATCTAACCAGTCTAGCGTCGATGTTTCATCAGATGCTCTTAAATGGCGTTCCAACCCAAAAGATAACCCTGGAGGATTAATCTATGACAGTGGTTGGCATAAATTTGCCACTGCTATATGGATTGCAGGTGAAGCCGAGTCTGTAAGCGCCATAATTGTAAAAACAGACAACTTTTATCTTGAACATCCAGCCGCGGTAATTTGGAAGCATGCTAACAAAGAATGTATAGGAATACTTGAGTCAGTATATGCTTCCGAAATGAAAATAAGAGGGAAATATTATCCAGTGGATGATTTCTTTGAATTTCAAGGGTCTCATGGTTCCATATGGGTAACGCGCAGTTCAGGAGAAATGTATGACCTGCCACCGGTCTTGTTATTTAAAGGAACTGAAACTCATAGCTTTAATGTTCCATCTGACTGGGTAGAGGGATTTAATGGAGCCGCAGGAGCATTTATAGATTCAATACTCGAAAATAAACAGGAATTGATGGATGCAAATATGGCAAAGCAAACATTGCAACTGACATTAGCTCCTTACTTGTCATCAGCAAGTAAAAAACACGTGGATCCTAGAACAATAAGTTAGTTAAAAACAAACTGAAAATTTATATTTTATTGTTGCGCAAAAGGACGTGTCTTCGATTCATCGTATACGGCCTCACCTCAGTAGCCCACCGTCCTTTCTCAACTGCCTCACTCCACTCTTTACTTATCAAAACATCCGGGCTTTCAAGGGCATATATAGCAGTATGTGTGGGTTGATCCTCTATCACAATATTTTTAACCTCTCCGCCAATGGCAAGACGTAGTTGATTTGTCTTAAAACGAGCAATTGATATTACTCCAGGTACCGTGGCTAGATAAGGAACATGTTCGTCATCATAGACTTCATCAAAAATCTGTTCCCTTTCTGGTTCAACATCCATGCTGGCCATAAAAAGATATTTGTCTGGCATTTTCAATTCTCCTGTTGAATTTAAATTTGTGTATTGATTAAATTATTTCAAATACAAAAATGATAAGACTTTTCCAATACTCAAATTTCGGAGGTGCCTATCTGCTGAATTTGTTGATGTACCAAACCTGCATAAAGGCCACTACGGGTCAATAAAACATCATGAGTTCCCTGCTCTACTACTTCACCCTCATTAAGAACAATTATACTGTCAGCGGATTTTATTGTAGAAAGTCTGTGAGCAATTATTATCGTTGATCTGCCAGACATTAATGTATCGAGCGACTTATGAATTAAAGCTTCACTTTCAGCATCTAAGTGAGATGTAGCCTCATCCAAAATTAATACTGGGGAATTCTTTAAGAAAGCCCTTGCTATAGCTATCCGCTGACGCTGCCCGCCTGATAATTGAAATCCCCTTTCACCGGCAACAGTCTCATATCCATCAGGCAAATCCATTATAAATTCATGAGCTGAAGCACGTGTGGCAGCTTCAATAATGTCATTTTCACTTGCATCAGGGCGGGCCATAATTAGATTTTGCTTTATAGACGTGTTAAACAAATAGGTGTCCTGAGATACTAAAGCAATCTGGTTTCTTAAGTGATTCAATTTATAATTGCGTAGATCTAATCCATCCAAACATATATTTCCAGACTGAGGATCCCAAAAACGCAAAATTAAATGTGCAGTAGTAGTTTTACCGGCTCCTGACCGGCCAATTAAAGCCAAACTTTCCCCAGGTTGTACCAAAAAGTTCACTTCTTTTAATACTGGTCCAATTTCAGGGGTATAAGCAAAGGTGACATCACTAAACGATATCGCACCAGACGTTGCTAAACTAGCATTTTTAGATTTAACTTCTATACCTGCTCCATCTAAGATTGTGACAGGTTCATCATGTATAGAAAATATACGACGGGCACTACCGATGGCATCTGAAAGTTGACGTCCAACTTGAGCTACTTCTGAAACAGGAATAAAAGTTGTATATGCAATTATTGAGACCAACGGTAAAACTGATACAGACATGTCTCCATTAGTTACAAGGTACGCACCCAGCCCAAGGACTAAAATGCCTCCTAATCCCATAGCAGACTCAATCAATGCTCTTTGTGTAGTTAAGATCTGGAAAAACTTAAAGCGGAGTGACGCGTATTTTTTCTGATTTGCTGCGACTTCGTTTAATCTCATCTCTGAGCGCCCAAAAGATACAATCTCTTTTACACCCTGTATTCCATCTACCATATGGGCATTTACTTCCCCTAACTGTTCCCGAGAAGCAAAGCCTAACCTATCTAAACTCTCCCGCGCTCGAAAAGGTAAGTAAGCTATTATCAGTATTAAGGGCAAAAGCATTAACGCTAATATCCATTCAATTGAACCAATAACCAGCAGCACTGATATTGGAACTGCTATAGCGACAAAAGCTGGAGCCACAGTATGAGCAAAAAACAGTTCAACAGTCTCAACGTCGGTGGTTACAGCCGACACTATGTCTCCAGATCTTTGTTTTACCAAGTAAGCTGGTGAAAGTCTGTCTAATTTGTTGTACAAATCAATTCGCATCTCAGCTAGCAGTCGAAACGCTAAATCATGTGCAATCCAAGATTCAGCCCATTGAAACAATGGGGTAAGCGCTGCTAGTATCCCCAATGCTATTAACAATCCTAAAACTTCTGAACCAATAGCAACTTCAGAAACCACATATGCACTGACAATACCCAAACCAAGCAAAACAGCTACTCTGCCTAATCCCAATAAAAAAGTTAGAATGAGTTCTTTACGCCACGGTTTTATCAAATTAAGAAGGCGTATAAATACCTCACTTAATTTGATGTCGGAGTGTTTGATTTTTGAAGACGTCAAGGATGTTATTTCAGTATTTTGCTTATAGCTATGCACATAGCTATTGCCTGAGACAAGTTCTTTCTTAACGGGTTCCTTTATTAGTTTTCGACTTTCTATTTGACCTCGCATCAATTTCGAATAGACTCCGTCAATTGAAATCAAATCGTCATGTGTCCCTTCTTGTACAACGCTACCTTTTTCAATAACCAAAACTCGGTCAGCTTTTATAACACTCGAAAGTCTGTGAGCAATAATTAGTGTAGTGCGATCAACCATTAATTTATCTAATGCGGTTTGAATCAAGAACTCGTTTTCAGCATCTACACTGGAGAGAGCCTCGTCTAGTATCAATATGGGTGCATCTTTCAAAAGGGCCCGAGCGATCGCGATACGTTGTTTTTGACCGCCAGAAAGTTTTACTCCACGTTCACCCAACACGGTATTAAAGCCCTGAGGCAACGACCGTATAAAATCTAAGGCATTTGCTGCTTTAGCTGCTTCCTGTAGTTCTGTATCAGTAGCATCAATTTTTCCATAACGTAAATTTTGAGCTACCGTACCAAAAAATATATAAGTATCCTGAGATACAACTGATATGTGTTCCCTAGCAAAATCGATAGGAATATCTTTCAGATCACTCGAACCGAGCTTAACCAAGCCAGCTGTCGGATCAAAAAACCTCATAGCTAATGTAACAATAGTTGTTTTACCTGCTCCACTTGGGCCAACTATTGCTATGTGTTCACCAGATGACACTGAAAAATTAATGCTATTTAGCACACTTAGTTGACGTTCAGGATATGAGAAGGAAACGTTCTCAAAAGTTAATGTTGGATCCAAAATGCCTTTGGGTGTTTTTGCTCCTGTGGTATCTGTCACTAATGGCTTAGAATCAATTATCTCTAAAACTGACTTTGCGGATGCCATTCCAAGCATGCCATGATGATATAACAATGTGAGTTCACGCAATGGGCGAAACACTTCTACACCCATCATCACCACAATTAATAACAGGGACAATTCAAGTTCTCCAGAAATAACCCTCATTGCCCCCCAGCCTAACGCCAATGCGGCTCCTCCAGATATACCAAGCCAGGTAACACCAATGTTAGCTTGATTAGTGGCTAAAATAGCCATTGTAGAACGAAAAACCCTTCTTGCTTTTTCGGCTAAATCTAGTCCTTTGGTTTCACTTTGCCCAAAAGACTTAAGTGTTGCAAGCCCTTGTACAGAATCTAAAAACTCCGCACTTAAATCTCCATAAGCATTTCTTCGGTAGATGGAACTCTTTTCATTCCATCTATGAAATGCTAACGGTGCCACCAAAGTGATTAAAGCGAAAATTAAATAGATTAGAGCTGTTTGAAAATCTAAAAATACCATGAACAAAAACAATCCCACAGGTGTTATTAATCCTACAAATAACTGGGGTAAATATTCACCAAAATAGCTTTCCAATATTTCTACCCCTTCAACTAGTGATAAGAGGATGTCCCCTGTTCTTTTACGAATTAATACAGCCGGACCTAATTCAAGAGTTTTTGCAAATAAAAGGTGTCTAAGTTTAAGCTGTATTTTCAAAGCGGTGCGGTGGCCAGTCATTTCTTTTAAATACTGGAAAACAGACCTTGATATGATTGCAAGTACGACTCCTGCAATTGAAATTACAATTTTTTCAAAAGATTCCCCTTCGAATACCTGGGCAACAACATAACCTGACATGGCGAGCCGACTAACACCAGAAATCGCAGTTAATATTCCGAAACAAACTCCTAGAAAAATCCTAAATCGAAATCCTTCAGTGAATTCCCAAAGCCTGGTATTAAAATACATCTAAATATGCCAAATCATGATGATTGAATTAATGGTGTAATCATTTAATCCTATTAGTCTTTTTGCGCAATCACTATCATACGTTTGCCAGATATATCGAATGGGCTTTTATCGTAACCACCAAAACATTGCTGTACCGATAAACCTGCCTCTTCCAACATCCGTGTAAACTCTGTAGCAACGTATAATCTTATATGGTGTCCAGTTTCAGTAGTTGTTCCATCAGGAGCCATGATAGTGAACTTAATATGACTAATACCATGAAAAGCGTCCCAATTTCTCTCTTCTAGAAACTTAGTCCCATCACCAGCCACTCTCCACTCTCTTTCTATATGATTTGAAACCACCCAGTCTCTATTAAGTAAGTCAAATAGTGCTAAACCATTTTTCTTCAAACTTTTAGCAACACCGTTGAGAACTTTCTGGTTTTCAGCATCCCCATAAAAGTAGCCAAAGGCCGTGAACACATTTATAACTGCATCAAATTCAGATACATAGGGAATTTCTCTCATATCAGCTTCAATAGCAGTAAATTCCACTCCTGCATTGGATGCTTCTAAACGAGCCATATTTAAAATTTCTTTTGAAAAATCTAACCCTGTCATGTTTATTCCTTGTTTTGCAAGAGGAATTGATATTCGGCCTTGGCCACAGCAAAGATCTAATGCGTGATCTCCTGCCTGTAGCTGAAGTACATCTTGTACAAATTTTGCCTGTTCATTAGATTGATCAAAATCAAAAACATGTGAATATATCTTTAAATAATCAGGTCCGAAAAACGAGTTGTACCATTCCAAATCATAATCTGACATTGTCTTTTAATACCTCTTTAAAATATTATCAGTATTTCTCTAACATATGCTTTTGAGGGGCATGTTACAATCGGCGTATATGAACAATGATGTGAGCATAAGTTAATTGATCAATTTACAAGGTACCGGAGCTATAATAGTTGGCACCCGTCGGATTGGTGCTGTAATAGCGCATCAAATGGCACAAGAAGGTATAAAAATCGTTGTCGTATACCGAAATTCGAAAGCTGAAGCTAATAAATTAGTGACACAATTAAAATCAAAAACAGACCTGGCTGTTGCTATTAAATGCGACTTATCAGATGAAAACCAAGTCAAAAAGATGATCAATCAAGCTAAAAGTGACTTAGGGACTTTGAATTTCGGTATCAATTTAGCTTCTAGTTTTCCACGCAACCCTTTTAAAGATCTCGACGCAAAAGCTTGGGATATTTCGATAGAAGACGCAAAAGGTACTTTTTTGTTTGGGATTCATGCTGGAAGTGCAATGATGGCTAATGCTGGTCCAACTAAAGGACATCTCATATTTTTCTCTGACTGGGCAGCAATACACGCTCCTTACAAAAATTATCTTCCTTACATGTCTGCTAAAGCAGCGATAGATTTTATGACACGTGCATTTGCTGTAGAGCTTGCCTCAAGTGGGATACTGGTTAACGCTATCGCTCCAGGTCCAACTATGCGGCCTACAGACATTGCTGAACCATCGTGGAACGAAAATGTGGTGGCAAAATCTCCCCTTGTACGGGAATCTTCAGCAAACGACATGGCTAAAATGATAGTCGCATTATTAAAAACGGACACCATAACTGGCGAAACGATTAGAATAGACTCTGGTCGGCATCTTGCTGGCCCAGGTAATTAGTAAATGTACAAGGTGACTAAAACTATAGACTTTTGTTATGGGCATAGATTGCTAAATTATGATGGTCAATGTAAATACCTACATGGACACAATGGTCGATTAGAAATCGA
Source organism: Dehalococcoidia bacterium UBA1152 (assembly GCA_002311285.1). Classification (GTDB taxonomy): domain Bacteria; phylum Chloroflexota; class Dehalococcoidia; order Lucifugimonadales; family UBA2962; genus UBA2962. Next base: position 15,018 of record DBZU01000072.1, read on the forward strand.
CGTCCAATCAAGCTCATTAGATAGCAAGGGAATGGTGATCGATTTTACGGTTATGAAGGATTCCGTAAAAAGTTGGATTGATTCTGTGATGGACCACCGAATGATCTTGTCGTCCGAAGATCCTTTAATACCCATACTCAAACAGGCTGGACAGCCAATTTATGTCCTACAAGATAATCCAACAGCTGAAAATATAGCTAAACATGTATTTATTCAAGTGAAATCCAGCAATATTGACGTTCAGGAAGTACGACTATGGGAAAGTCCTTCCAGCTATGCATCATATTCTGAAGAAAACTGAGGAAACCCTTGAGCAAAATAGCTGTGTTAACCAGCGGAGGATTAGACAGTTCTATCTTACTAGCTGATCTTTCCAAAACCAGCAGAACTCATCCAATTTATGTGAGATCAGGATTACGATGGGAAAATGAGGAGTTAAAAGCTCTGCACAATTTTATTGATTCAATAGGAAATTCACAAATATCGGACATTGTAGTTTTGTCATTAGATGCACAAAGTATATATGGGCACACCCATTGGAGTGTAAAAGGTGCAGTACCGAATTACGATGCCCCTGATCAAGATGTCTACTTGCCCGGACGCAATATTATTCTGATCGGGTTAGCAACAGTATGGGCTAGCTTAAATAATGTCGATACAATATTTTTAGGATCGTTAAAAGGAAACCCTTTCACTGATGCAACAGATGAATTTATTAAGAACTACACGGATGTCCTAAATTCCGGCCTTAAAAACGAGATTGCAATAAAAGCACCATATAGAGAAAAGAATAAAGTCGAATTGATCCAAGAATTTCAACATCTACCATTAGACAAAACGATGACATGCATCCAACCAATCAACATGATCCACTGTAATTCATGTAATAAATGTAAGGAAAGGCGTCAAGCTTTTGAGGATGCAGGAATACAAGATACAACGAAGTATAAAAGAAAGGCAATTTAATGAATAATCATTATCCCACTCGCGCTCCAAAGGAGCAGGATCAGCGATTGAATGACATCATTCCGCTACTACAAAATGTTCTCGAGTTATTGGGCGAGGATACTCAACGCGAGGGTTTAGTTAAAACACCGGAGCGATGGGCAAAAGCACTGCTTGATTACACGAAGGGCATGGAGCAAGATCCAAAACAACACTTGAAAGTTATTTTTAAGTTAGACGAGGAAAATTACCCTAGCAACTCCGAGGACATGATTATTCTTCATAACATACAATTTACATCCACATGTGAACATCACTTGGCTCCGTTCAGGGGAAATGCCCACATAGCATATATCCCGAATCCTGAAAGCAGGGCAATTACTGGTCTCTCTAAGCTATCACGAGTTGTTGAATTATTCGCCAAACGCCTGCAGGTACAAGAAAGAATGACTCAACAAATTACAAAAGCCATTGAAGATCATCTTAACCCTTTAGGTGTGATTACTGTGACTCAAGCAACTCATTACTGTATGGTGCAGCGTGGCGTAGAACAATCGTATACTTCAACGACTTCCACTTCAAGAAGAGGTGTATTCTTAACAAGGCCGGAGCTCGAAAGTAAGTTTCAGGATTACCTAAGAATAGAGTTAGATAATACTAAATTTTAAACTGGTATCTCCATACAATACAGCCTATACACAACTCATTATATCGACCATCGCAATCATCCAGCAAAATATTATTCGAGGTCAGACAAGCTTGGGATGACTTCTTCAGCGAGTATAGTCATCGATTGAATCCATTTATCTCGCGGCTCCCATTCGTGTGAATAAGCAAGAAGAGTTCCAAAGCCTCCTATGTCGCTGTGTAACTTGCGAATCTTATCTGCTACGTCTTCGCGGCTACCAACAATCCAAATATTATCCACCATATATTCTAGGTCGATGTCGTCATCTGTAACTTTCGGATCAATCTTCATTAGTTTGAGAAATCCGAGTTTCTCCATAACCAATCTAAAATAAGTAACAAAATCACGAGCCATAACACCATTAAGCGCAAAGTCTCGGGCCTCTTCCGTGCTATCAGCTATAAATATATTTCTACAAATTCTCCAGTCGGAGCGATTAGGAATAAGTCCTGATTTTAAAGAACTTTCTGAATACGCATCCCATTGAGCCTTAAGGGTAGTTGAAGGCACAAAATCGATGCTTAATGGCCACCAACCACGTTGACCCGCCATGATTAGAGAATCTGAGCGTTCTCCAATACCCGCTACCGCAATAGGTGGATGAGGTTTCTGATACGGTTGCATGTGTACATAAAAGCCAAGCTCGTTCATTGGTTCGGGCATAGTAAATTTCCAAAACTTATTCTCATATGTGCCTGGTTCTAATCCGTCCCAAATCCTAAGCACCATATCCAACGTTTCCCACGTGAGTTCACGCTGTTCGTTAGTTGCTGGGTCAATACCAAATGCTTGAAAATCCAGAGGAGTTGCTCCACTTCCAATACCCCACATAAAACGTCCTTCGGCTTGATGGTCTAGTTGGGCAATTCGATGCGCAATATGGAACGGATTATGGTTCGGTAAACAATGTACACCAGTACCAAGTTTCATGTTCTTAGTCATGGAAAGAGCTTGAGCAATGAAAATGTCAGGGGCAGGAATGTTTTCCCAAGCAGCAGTGTAATGTTCAGCAACCCATGCTTCTATATAGCCAAGCTGGTCTAAGATTACAAGCTGGTCTAAATCATCATGTATCGTCTTAGTAAAGTTGCTTCCAGGTGGATGTAGGGGGTCAACAAAATAGCCTAAATTCATGCGGTTGTTGCACCTTGCTCAGTTGAAATTAATAACCTTCTGCTTTAATGCAAGCCACCCAATGGTCGGGCTTAACCTCTTTCAATTCTGGAACTTCCATTTTACAATCATCCACTGCAATAGGACAGCGTGTATGGAATACACAGCCTGCTGGAGGATCTGAAGGGCTAGGAACATCACCTTCCAAAACAATCCTGTCTCTTTTTGCTTCAATTACTGGGTCAGGAATCGGAATTGCTGATAAAAGTGCTTGAGTATATGGGTGTAATGGATTGTCATAAAGCTCCACTCTATCTGCGATTTCCATTATATGGCCAAGATACATTACCACTATCCTGTCAGATATATGCCTTACAACAGACAAATCGTGTGCAATAAATAAATATGTAAGGTCAAATTGTTCTTGAAGATCTTCCATCAGGTTTATGACTTGAGCCTGAATAGAAACATCAAGGGCAGATACAGGTTCATCACAAACTATAAAACTCGGATTGACCGCAATAGCTCTTGCAATACCAATTCTCTGGCGTTGTCCTCCACTAAATTCATGTGGATAACGATCTGCCATAAATGGATTAAGTCCTACAATTTCGAGTAAATGTGCGATTCGCTCCCTATACTCATTTCTTGATTTGGTTAAACCATGCACAATCAAAGGTTCACCTATAATTGAGCCGCAATTCATCCGAGGATTGAGTGAACTGTATGGATCTTGGAATATAAGTTGCATCTGCCTTCTTAAAGGCCTCATCTTCCCAGTACTCCACCCCGCTATATTTTCACCGTTAAAAAGAATTTCGCCCTCTGTTGGACTGTTTAATTGCAAAATGGATCTGCCAGTTGTGGATTTACCACAACCAGATTCTCCAACTAGACCTAAAGTTTCTCCCCTGCGAATATTAAAACTTACATTATCGACAGCCTTAACATCACCAACCTTACGTTGAAATAATACTCCTGAGCTTATCGGAAAATATTGTTTTAGGTTTTTAACCTCTATAATATTGTCGTGACCGTCACTGCTTTTCACGTTTTTTGCTTTTTCAGTTGTTGTAGTTTCTTGAACCATCACTTACCTCATCTGCTAAATCGATTTCAGCAGCTTAATAATTCTTCTATTATTTCGCCAATTTATGCAATTCAGATGCCACATAACAACGCGACATATGACCAGGCTTAACTTCCTCTAATTCCGGCATTTTTTCTGTGCATTTATCTATCACAAACTTGCATCTTGGTGCAAATGCACAAGCATCCGGCAAATCTACTACCAATGGCGGAAGGCCTTCGATAGCTTCAAGTTTTTCAGGTATAACTTCATCCAATCTAGGAACTGATCTAAGCAAACCAAGGGTATAAGGATGCCTTGGATTACCATATACCTCTTCTGCGGTGCCACTCTCGATTATCTTGCCAGCGTACATGACTATAACTCGTTCAGCATATCTTGCCACTACACCTAAATTATGTGTAATCATCACAAGCGCTGTTCCATATTCCGTAGCCAGATCACGCATTACTTCCAATACTTGGGCCTGAATAGTTACATCTAAGGCAGTTGTTGGTTCATCAGCTATTATCATCCTGGGATTACAACTTACTGCCAGTGCTATCATTACTCTTTGTCTCATGCCACCGCTAAACTGGTGGGGATAGTCTTTGAGTCTTCTCGTAGCGTCAGGTATGCCTACTTGTTCAAGTAAGACTGCTGCCCGCTCCAGAGCTCCTTTATGGTTTAAATCCATATGAAGTTTAAGAGCTTCTGCTAATTGATATCCTATCGTTAGAACAGGATTAAGTGATGTCATCGGTTCCTGAAATACCATCGATATGTCATTACCGCGAATATCACGCATTTCTGCTTCGGATATCTTCAGAATATCTTTGCCTCCAAAGATGACTTCACCATGAACAATTCGGCCTGGCGGACTAGCTATTAGTCGCATTATTGATAAAGCACTAACGCTTTTACCACAACCAGACTCTCCAACAATTGCTACAGATTCACCTTCGTCAATATGGTACGAAATACCATCAACCGCCTTTACTACACCATCAGCTGTAAAAAAGTAGGTCGCTAAATCCTTTACTTCAAGTAGTCTTTCGGCCATTAATATCCACTCCTCTAGAGTGTTCTCTATTAGTGTTCTCTATTATTGTAAACCAACATTATAAAATCATTAATGGTTTCACAAAAATAAACTTACTTTATGTTCCTTGCATATACCTAGTTGTCCGAGGCTTTCCTCGCCAATTTGCCACGTAGGCAGATATTATAGAGTGGCTTTAAAGAAAAAACCACCATATATGAAAATCTTTAAGCCAATCTTGTTAAAAAGTGGATGACTTTGCTCCATTTATATTCAAAACAATTATGAAACAGACAACATGAGTTCCTTAGGTCAAGAAACGAACTTAAGATTAAGATTTTTAAAGGCACCTATTTAGCTAATGTGTTCAAAACAGCTTGAAGGGAAGGTGGCAATTATTACCGGAAGTGCTACTGGTGTCTCAGATCAAGTTATGGGCATTGGCGGAGCGACCGCGTGGAATTTCGTTCATGAGGGTGCTCACGTCGTAATTGCAGATATAGACCAGAGAAACGGTCTATTAACAGCATCACAAATTAATTACAAAGATAATTCTGATAATAGAGCAATATTTATAGGATTAGATGTGTCTATCGCATCTCAATGGAAAAAAGTCATTGCCAAGACTATACATCAATTTGGGCAGATAGATATCCTTGTTCATGCTGCAGGAAAAGCAACACGCGGCAATATTGAAGATACAAGTCAATCTCAATGGGATGAAATGATGGATATACACAGCAAAGGAGTTTTCCTAGGTACTAAAAGCGTGGTTCCAGTTATGCAAAATTCATCGGGCGGATCTATAATAATTGTATCTTCGATCGACGCCCTAGTGGGTGGTTCAGGCATAGCGTATTCAACTGCAAAGGGAGCAAGCAGAACGTTTGCTAAGGTCGCTGCAGTTCAACTGGCTAAAGATAATATAAGAGTAAACTCGATCCACCCTGGTTATACTGACACACCTTTATCTCGTAAATTAGTTAATGAAATAATAGCGGATGGGAGCCCAGATCCTAGAATACCAAGAATTCCAATAGGCAGAGTAGCAAATTCCAAGGAAATCTCTAACTTGATACTATTTTTGGCTTCAGATGAAGCTTCATATATAACTGGCACTGAAATAATTATTGATGGCGGAGTAACAAGTCAGTAGCCTTGTCTTTACAATATCACCCTTCTGTCTTGCAATTTTGCAATGTCATCCCAAGAATAACCATTTTCTATTAATATTTCTTCAGTATGTTCGCCTATTTCAGGAGCTAATCGCCGGATTGATGTGGGAGTTTCACTATATTTTATGGGATGATTAGCCAATTTGACCTTGCCTAAAGTAGGATGATCAGCTTCTACGATATAGTTGTTAGCTTGCACTTGAGGATCATCCCACAGTTCCATTAATCGTTGAACGGGGGCGTAAATAAAATCACCTGCAGCAGACAGTATTTGATCCCACTCTTCATATGTTTTGGATGCAAAAATTTCATCAAGCAACTTAATCAACTCTCGATTATTTTTTGCCCTTGATTCAGTATCAATAAACTTTTTGTCTTTTGTTAGAAGATCAATCTCTAATGCCTTAACAAAGGCGGGCCAATATCTATCAGCTTCCAAGTTAGCCATCATCAACCATCGGCCATCTTTGCACCGATAGTAGTTAGAAATTGGATTATAGGCGTTATCTCTGGATGGTTTGGCTGTTAAATTTGTTTCTGAAGCCGGCTTGTGAGCCGTAAGCATACTCATTGACACCCCCAATCCCTGAAGCCAAATTGAACTGCCTAAATGCGAAGTGTCAACTCTCTGGCCCAGGCCAGTTTCTTGACGTGCGTACAGGGCTGCTAAAATACCCCAACTAAGCATAATACCGCCGATCTGGTCTGCCACAACTCCCTGTATCGGATAAGGATCCGCTCCATCAGGCCCAGTCGCGTACATTAAACCAGACCTTGCCTGACCAACAGTATCTAATGCTGGTTTGTATGAATCAGGCCCTTCTGGCCCATATCCACTTCCAGAACCATATATTATTTTATGATTGATCTTTTTAAGATCTTCATAACTCAGCCCAAGTCGTTCGGCTACTCCTTTTCTATAATTTTGCAAAAAAATATCAGCTCCGCTAACCAACTTATGCACTATTGCAACTCCGTCTGGATGTTTTAAATCTAAAGCTATAGATCTTTTGTTGCGTTGGTTAGCTTCAAAATATGAACTTCTTCCTCCAGGTAGACTTCGATCAATCCCACTGACGGTGAATAGCGCTCTACCTTGCTCGCCAGTTAATTCTTCAACTTTAATCACGTCTGCACCTAAATCACCAAGCATCATTGCTGCGACCGGTCCAAACTGCCAAATTGTCCAATCAACTACTCTAATCCCGTCCAATGGGCCTCTATTTGATTTGTTATCTGTTGGTTTACTATTACTACCTTTATTCATATGATGAGTCTAGCATTATGTGGTTGACAACGTGAAGATTCAAAATAAAAATAAAAAACGTAATGCTAATTCATATTTTTAAAGCTCCATTTGTTAATTTAACTTACTTAACGTCAAACCATGTTTAAAACATATTCCATAGGAAGTTTACCAAGACCACAATGGATCAAAGATTTAATTGAAAATCGTAAATCCAGACACATTACATCCGACGAATGTGACGCCTTACTTGATACGGCAATCCCATCAGCTATTAAACTACAAGAGTACGCCGGACTTGATTTTGTATCGGATGGAGAATGGCGTAGAGAAAGTTACGTTAAAGTTTTTTCAGATGCAGTATCTGGATTTAAGTCGGATCTGCATATAGAAGAATCGAGCGTACCAGTATCTAAATTAGCTTACCCGGCAGTTGTTGACAGGATAAAATTTCAAACTCCTATAGCAACTAAGGAGGCTCTATTTTTAAAGCAATTTGCTACTCGCAATACAACTGTAGCTATACCGTCTGCTTATACAATTGGCAGAAGAATGTGGAGCGCAGAACATTCACAAAACGCATACCCAACTAGAGAAGAATTCATTCATGATTGTGTGCCTATACTACGAGATGAGATTGGTAGACTGGAGAAGGCAGGCATAGACTCCATTCAACTAGATGATCCTTGGCTGGCATTACTTGTGGATGGCTCTTATCGAAAAAAAGAGAATATCGTTAACATAGACCATGAAATAGAATTATCTATAAATTCTATTAACTCTATTGTCGAAGGCTCTTCCATCCCAATATCAGTCCATCTCTGCCATGCTCACTTTAACCGAAAACATGGATCCAAAGGTTCGTATGAACCAATAATACAAGCCTTGAAATCAATCAATGTAAGTCGATTTGCTTTAGAGTTGGCTACCCCTGATGCTGGCAGTATCAAAGTGTTAAAAGAATTCCCTTCAGACAAAGTTTTAGGCTTAGGAATAGTTGATCACACCGACCGGCACATCGAAACACCAAAAGAAATAGTTGATCGGGCTTTAGCTGCAATGGAATATGTATCTGCAGACAGGATCAGCCTTAATACAGACTGTGGGTTTTCACCCTCCAGTCAAAACCCAATGGATTTAGATGAAGCTTACCTTAAGTTAAAAGCTATGTGCATGGGCGCCGAGACATTAAGGAATAAATATGCCTAGTGCTGAAATTATTTCAATAGGCTCAGAGCTTTTACTTGGTCAAATAGTAGACACGAACGCAACTTGGATGGCTCAACGATTAACCGAAATAGGAATCAATCTATATCGAAAGTCTGTAGTAGGAGACAACAAATCAAGAATGATTGATGTAATAAGCCAAGCTCTTGAGCGATCTGACATTGTGATTTGCGGAGGTGGTTTAGGCCCTACTCAAGATGACATAACACGAGAAGTAATTGCGGAAGTTACTAATAGAAAACTAATCCTAGACAAAGATTTGTTACAGAATATCGACAAAATGTTTCGCAGCCGCGGATTTCTTATGACAAAGAACAACGAACGGCAAGCATATATTCCTGACGGGTCAATTAAGATACATAATCCTAATGGAACAGCTCCTTCTTTTACTGTGGAAGATCCTAGGGGCGTTATAGTTGCTTTGCCAGGAGTTCCATTTGAACTTAAATGGCTGTTTACAAATGAAGTTGCTCCATATTTAAAAGATAAATTTACACTTTCTGATGTAATAAGCTACAAAATACTTAAAGTAGCGGAATTAGGAGAAAGTAACGTTGATCATCTAATCGGTGATTTAATAGCAAATTCAAGCAACCCAACCGTAGGTGTATTGGCCCATCCTGGGCAAGTAGACGTACGTATCACTGTAAAAGCAGGTTCTGTACAAAAAGCAGGCATTTTAATCAAACCAGTCGAACAAGAGATTCGTGCCCTATTAGGTAAACACATTTTTGCTACGGATGACGAAACTATGGAAACCGTTTTAGGGAATCTACTAACTCAAAATAATGTCACTATAGGTTCATATGAAGATGTTACTCAAGGAATGCTATGCGACAGACTGCAACAGGCTTCACTAAAAAATTTTGTAAAAGGAATAGTAGGTAACGGTATCGATACGATATATCGATTAACCGGATCTAACGGAGACAAAGCCGAGTCGAGACTTTGTAATGACCCTCAAGCAATTATAGAAACACTTGCTTTACAAATTCTAAAAAATTGCAACTCAGACTTGAGTGTGGTTTTACATGGAATACCTGACGTATCAGATGATGCCGAAAACTTAGCTAGAGGACGCACTTTTATCATTGTTACTGACGGTAAACGTTTTAAAAGTAGAAATTTAAATGTTTCTGGTAGAGGGACTCCAGACAGGATTAGAACAAGCTTCGAAGCATTAAACTTAATTCGCTCTGTAATTCAGAATGGGTTTTAATCAAAATCCACAAAGGTAAATAAATAGGCCCCACCATAAAGTGAGGCCTATTATGGGAGATGTTCAAAGGAACACCTACCTGGAACACCTCCAACTACTGTTAATGTCCAATTCGCATAACCTCCTTTCTGGAGAATTCATCCTTCGCCTATACTCAAAAAAACCTCATCTCATACGTCTCCAGGCTTGATTATAAACATATGTTTTTAAATAATGTATATATTGAACAGCTAGAATCTTATTTTTGTATCGAAATTCGTTAGTTATACCCCTTTGGGGGATATTTTGGATTATTAATGGGGAACTAAAGATTTGGTCTAAACTGATAAAAACCGGTCGCTTGTTCATAAATATATGCAAGCT
>DBZU01000072.1:25138-29142 GCA_002311285.1 Dehalococcoidia bacterium UBA1152
TATGCAAGCTGTAAAAGTTTATATTCGTTAAAAGCATTTGCGGCCAATTGCAGTCCCACAGGCAACCCATTATCCGTAAATCCCGCAGGAACTGATATTGCAGGGAGACCAGTCAAGTTATATGGGCCAGTGAAACTAGGCATTTGAGTTATAGCACTGCCCGGAGGAACTGCATTGGATGGAGCCACAATAGCAAATGTGGGTGATGCAAAAAAATCATATGTCTTAAATGCTTCCGCATACTGTTGAATCAAAATATTACGAGCCCGTTGAGCGGAGATATATTCAGTGTTAGAAAACAAACCTCCTACTCTTAATTCAACTAAGTTAAGTTCTCCATATAATTCTGGGGTTGTTAAAATATTATTTTGATGTACCGCATAGCCCTCTCCTAAAAGTATGACCAAGGCTGCTGCATCTGCATATTCTAATGCTGGAATGTTAATCTCTTCGATAATTGCGCCAAGCTGCTCCAATTTTACTAATGCTTCTTCAGCAATATTTACAACTTGCTGATCCACGCTTGGGCGGGTTGCGTCAAAAAAATAATGTTTTGCTACTGCGATTTTTATCCCATCTAAACGATTCTTTGATGGTTTTTCGAACTTCTTTAAAGTGTCTTTAGCGCTAGTAAGGTCATTTTTATCTTTTCCTGAAATAACATCAAGCATAATAGCCGCATCTTCAACTCCGTAGGTCATAGGTCCAACATGATCTAAAGTCCAGCTTAAAGGTAATACTCCATGCCTAGAAACACGTCCATATGTAGGTTTTAAACCTACAACATTACAAAAAGATGCCGGAGCACGGATTGAGCCTCTAGTACATGAACCCATAGCCCCCATAGCCATTCCTGCTGCTACCGCCACCGCCGAGCCATTGCTCGAACCACCCGCACCTCTTGATAAGTCCCAAGGGTTTTTTGGATCTTCAAAACCAATACCTGTTCCAGCAATCGCATTCTCACTCATAGCTAGTTTCCCTAACAGGACAGCTCCTGATTGATGCAATCTAGCGGTCACTGTTGAATCCTCACTTGGAATTCGATCTTTATACAACATGGATCCAGAAGTCGTTTTAATTCCAGCTGTATCAAATAAATCTTTTAGAGCTATTGGTATCCCATGTAAATGACCTTTATAGCCACCCAATTGAATTTCTTTTTCAGCCTTGCGTGCCTGTCGTAATGCAAGCTCTTCTGTAACAGTAATGTACGCATGTAAAACTTGGTTTTGATCTCTAATACGATCTAAAAAGGCTTTAGTCAACTCAACCGGAGAAATATCGCGGCTTTCTATAAGTTTCGAGGCTTTTGCTATTGATAGGTGATATAAAAAATTCGAGTTATCGTGCATTAGCCCTATTTATCAGCCCCGATTGAAGGGTCAAATCTAAGAACCATTTCTACGTCACTAAGATCAATTTTGTAAAGCGGTCTAATTACTTTACACGCATTATCAAATTCATTTTTCAAACTTATCAGTTCACTATCGGTTAAATCGTATCCTGCTTTAGCTGATGCAACTTTAATTTCTGATTTATCTAAACTTCTCATTTTGAAATTATTTTTATCCTCGATGGTGAAATAAATTGGAGTTTAACACAATCAAAAGGACAAAATTAATAGGGTCCTTATTTGAAAGGACCCTATTAATCTAAAACCAGATTGATTTAACGTTTTGTATACTGTGGCGCTTTGCGTGCCTTTTTCAAACCGTATTTTTTACTTTCTTTAACTCTTGAATCCCTAGTTAACAGACCGGCTTTTTTAAGAGGTCCTCTAAATTCAGGATTTGCGACACATAGAGCTCTGGCTATGCCGTGCCTTAGAGCACCTGCCTGCCCTGCAAATCCTCCACCAGAAACCTTCGCCACAACACGGTATTCGCTACTTACACCTGCGACTTTAAGGGGCTCAGATATAGCTTTTTGTAAAGCCTCCACCGGATACATCTCTTGGGCCGGTTTACCGTTTACTACTATAGGCCCTCTTTCCATATATAGTCTGACCCTGGCAACAGCTGACTTTCGTCTACCTGTTGCATAGTAATATTGCTGTTGATCTACCATCCTTTTCTCCTGAATCCAAAAATGGATTTAATTCCGCTTATCGGCATTTATTATTTCTATAATTTCAGCTTTTCGAGATTTGCTTGAAATAGTAAGCCCTTTGCTTTTTGCTAAGTCACGTAACTTCGGAATAGTTAAATCAGTGAGATTCATTTCATCTGCACTGTCTGGCTTCTTTTTGGTTGTAGGCTTTTGTGTAGATTTAGCCGGTTTTGTCGTTTTCTTATCGTCTGGTTTAATAGACGCTTTTACCGAAGGCACAGGTTTAGCCTCTGCTGGGGGCGCATTTTCTAATGCCTCTTCTAAATCACCTTTAATCTGAGCTTCATGAGGGTGTTGATCTCCAACATAAACCTTAAGCCTCAAGAGCATCTTTTTCCCCAATTTATTTTTTGGAAGCATTCCCTTTACAGCTTGAGTCAACACTCTTTCTGGAAAACGTGCTAAGACTTCTTCCATCGTTTGCTCAGTTAAGCCGCCGATATAACCACTATGTCGATAGTATTTTTTTGCTACTAGCTTGTTTCCAGTAACTTTGAATTTATCGGCATTGACTACAACTACAAAATCTCCTGTTAATAGGTTAGGTGCGTAAGAGGGTTTGTGTTTACCTTGCAGCAATGTAGCTATTTCAGATGAAAGACGTCCTAACGTTTGATCTGTTGCATCAATAACACGCCATTTTGGCTTAATGTCAGTTTTTTTTATGTTGTAAGGCTTTATATGTGTAGTCATTTTCAATTTTCTTTTCTGGAGGGAAGTTTTCGTATAACACTTTTACAAGGCATAACCCTTCTGGTGGCATGCTTCTGGTCTTAACTTCTATTGTATTTTCATCAGCACTCAGCATCAATTTGATTTGGGCTAATGGCGTTTTACCAAGACCGACATCAATTATTGCTCCAACCATTCTCCTTACTTGATGTGGAAGAAAGGCATTGCCTTCCACCTCAATTTCTATATTGTCTCCTATTACTAAGATATCTATTCTATCTATATTACGAACTGTACTATCAGTAATGGCAGGTAGTGCGCCTGCAAATGCTGAGAAATCATGAGTTCCTAACATTAAATTAGCTGTTAAGCGCATCTGCACAACATCAAGTCTTTGTCTTACCAAAGCCGAGTATTGCATTTGTAGCGGCGCTCGAAAGTTGCGGTTGACTATAGAGTACTTATAGGTACGACTAATTGCCATCCGCCTTGGATCAAAATTATTACTCACACTATAAGCTGCTTTTACTACAATATCTTTTGGCAAATAATGGTTTAGACCCGATATAATTTGATTTATTGGTAAATCGGACAATATATCAAAAGCCACCACCTGACCTAAAGCATGTACTCCAGAATCGGTTCGTCCAGCTCCTTTAATCTTTGTTTTCTGACCAGTTAGTTGAAAAATTGATTTTTCTATTTCTAGCTGAACAGAAGGAAGATCTTTTTGGTACTGGAAACCTTTATAGCAACTACCATCATATTCTATTATTAAGGCCAACCTCATCTCGGTGGCCATATCTTCACCGTTATTCCACCAATTCTAATACAGCCATCTGAGCGGCATCTCCCTGACGATGTCCAATTTTTGTCAGTCGAGTATACCCGCCTGTTCTATCAGAATACTTTGGGCCTATTTCATCAAAAAGTTTTTTAACAACACTTTCATCTAAAAGGAATGCTGATGCCTGTCGTCGTTGATGTAAAGTGCCCTTTTTCCCACGTGATATTGTTTTTTCAGCTAAACGACGAATTTCTTTAGCTTTAGCCTGAGTTGTCTTTATACGTCCATTACGAAGTAAGTCTGTGACTGCCCCACGTAACATCAGCATTCGAGGGGCCGTTGAACGGCTTAATGCTGATCCAGCGACTTGATGCCTCATTCTGATTCCGCCTCTTTTGGATCTTCTATCTCAGGATTTTCTTGTTCAGGATTT
>DBZU01000072.1:29200-39955 GCA_002311285.1 Dehalococcoidia bacterium UBA1152
AGGATTTTCTTGTTCAGGATTTTCACTTGAATTTCCATCAATCGGCAATCCTAATTCAGCAAACTTGTCTAAAAGCTCTCTCAAGGATTTTTCTCCGAAGTTACGTATCTTTAATAACTCCGATTTTTCATATTGAAGTGCTTCTCCAACCTTATGGATATCGGCTCGTTTTAAGCAATTAAGTGTTCTTGACGATAAGTCAAGACTTTCAACAGTCAAGTTGTATTGCTCAGGAGTTATATTTAAGGCCATAGAGGTGGCTTCTATGCTATCCACATCCCCCTCTTGAACATTTGCAAACATGAAAAACTTGTTCACTAATATATCACCAGCAACTTTTAATGCATCCAAGGGAGTAATAGAACCATCTGTCCACAACTCCATAATCAATTTCTCAAAGTCAGTTCTGTCTCCAACTCGAGTAGGTTCTACAGTAAAACTAACTTTACGAATTGGAGTAAAAATAGCATCAACTGGCAAAACCCCAATTGGCATGTCATTGTCATTAACTCCAGCTCTATATCCAATTCCTCTTTCCACGTTGAATTCAACATTTAATGAGGCTTGATCAGAGTCTAGAGTAGCTATATGTGATTCAGGGTTAACAACATGAAAATCCGACGAAGCCATTATGTCACCCGCACAGACAGTACCTTGGCCTGAAACTTCCAGCCTTAATTTGCCTGGTCTATCTACTTCTGACTTTAGCCGAATATTTTTTATGTTAAGAAGAAATTCTGAAACTTCTTCTTTTACATGGGGTAGAGTTGTGTATTCATGTAAAGCACCATCTATTTTCACCCATGTAACGGCTGTACCACTTAACGATTCATACAAAACTCTACGAAGAGAATTCCCTAAGGTAGTACCGTAACCCCTCTCAAGAGGCTCAGCCACAAACTTTCCATAATTCCCTTCTTCTTCTAGAACCTTTACGGAAGCATCAGGTATAGCTTCTTTTTCCTGTAGCGGTAATTCTTCCGGCACCCATGTTTGGAACTCAAGTACCATAATTCTTAATCTCCTATTACTTATCTCTCAAATTCATAAATAAAACATTACTTCGAATAGAACTCGACGATTAGCCTAACATCGATGCTGCTATCTAAAGCATCCGATGTAGGTTCGCCTATTACTTCGGCCTCACCTTTATCCAACTCAACCTTTAGCCATCCAGGAGTAGGCAATCGCCCTCCTGACTCCATTATCATTTTTGCAAACTCTGGCAACTTACCATTTGAACCTTTCCACTTAACAACATCGCCAGTTTCTACCAAATATGAAGGTATATCCATTTTGCGATCATTAACTGTGAAATGGCCATGTGTCACGAGTTGCCTGCCTTGTTTACGAGATCCAGCGAAAGCCAGCCTATATACAACATTATCTAGCCTACGCTCTAAAAACTGCAGTAATATATCTCCTGTTACCCCTGGATGTTCACGTGCAGTTTCAAAATAATTACGAAATTGTCTTTCTAAAACTCCATAACTAAATCTAACCTTTTGTTTTTCACGTAATTGAAGTGACCAATCGGACGCTCTTCTTCGTTTTAAACTTCTGTCTCCAGGAGGACTTTTGCGACGTTCTATAGCACAACGTGGCGTATAACATCTTTCTCCTTTAAGAAAGAGTTTCTCTCCGATTCTCCGGCATTGCCGGCAACTTGCATCTGTATACCTAGCCATTAGTAAATCAGCTTATACACCGTTTCATTATCAGCGATTAATTTCATCTGATAATTGTTCAAAGCTGAAATCCTCCTTCCTGTATCTTAAATCGTAATAAACAATTGTTAGAAATATATATATAAGTGGAACAATTATTGTTGCTCCTACGTAAGTGCCAATTTGTTGAAGTAAGCTCCTGAATTCAGATCCCTCAGTTATAGTCAAAGAGATTAAAAAGAATGGGAGCCAAACTAAAACCCCAATACCCAAAGCACTAAGGAAGAATATTAAGATAGATTTAAATACTCTCCACCAATTACCGCGAACCAAACTCAAGCTTCGCTTAAATGCATCCAACGGTTTGTGTCTCTCAATTACTACTACCGGCTGAGATAACACAAGATAAATCATATAAAGTAATGCAACTATAAATGGTATTATCAAGAAAAATAGAATAGTGCCCGCAATCAATACCAGCGCCAACATGATTTGCAAAGCTAACGTAACGCCAAGAAGTTTAAAATAAACAGCTTGTGAGGCTCGTAAAGCTGATTTTAAGTCCACTCTACCATGAACATAATAATAACCGACTGAATATATATATATGCCCGCCAAAGCAGTAATAATCATTAGATCTATAATTGAAACTACTGTTACGCCTCTCAAATCGGTGCCCACTAAGTATGAGACTAAAAGTACAGGTAGAAAACCGGCTAAGGTTATTACGAAAAACTGACTGAAGTTATTTTTATATACGGACATAGCCTCCCAGATTATTCCTCGCAAATCGTGTTCGCTAAATAAAGAAGAGTGTCTATCTTTCATAATGGAGTGTATCGTACTCAATTTACTAGACTCTACGTCGCTTTTTAGGTCTACACCCATTGTGCGGTATTGGAGTAACATCCTTTATAGAAGCTACAGTGATGCCCTGTCCAACCATGGACCTTATCGCAGCTTCTCTGCCTGCTCCCGATCCCGAAACAAGTATATCTACCTCTCTTAATCCCTGTTCTTTTCCTTTACGTATAGCGTCTTCAGTTGCTCTTTGTGCAGCAAAGGCAGTAGATTTGCGTGACCCTTTATATCCAACTGTGCCAGAACTACCCCAACATATAACTGCACCTTCTAAATCTGTGACAGTAACAATGGTATTATTAAAAGTTGACTGAATATAAACTCTACCCTTAGGTATAGTTCTACGATCTTTTCTTCTAGTTCTTGATCTCTTAGCCATATTACTTGGTCTTTCCTTTTTGGCCTCTGCCCGCTACCGGCATTCTAGGTCCACGTTTTGCCCGAGCATTAGTTCGAGTTCTTTGTCCTCTTACAGGTAAACCTCGACGGTGTCTTTGTCCCTTATAAGAACCTATATCTATAAGCCTTCGAATATTTAGATTAACCTCTCTCCTCAAATCCCCTTCAACAGTTTTTTCTTTTTCAATAATTTCCCGTATTTTCACTATATCTGTTTCTGTTAAATCTTTAACCCTAGGATTATCATCAATTCCTACCCGTTCTAATACTTCCTCAGCCTGTTTCGAGCCAATTCCATATATATGAGTTAGTGCGTATTCAACGCGTTTACCATCAGGTATATTTACTCCTGCTACAAGTGCCATATTAACCTTGCCTCTGTTTATGTCTATGATTTTCACAAATTATGTGCACACGACCTTTACGACGAATAACTCGACATTTTGCACATCGTTTTTTTACTGACGCTGATACTTTCATTTTTTTAATCCAACTTAATTTTACAGGTGTATTTACTTGTTATACAGATCTAAATAATGACAGCCATCATCTAAACCTGTATGTGATCCTTCCTCTTGTTAGGTCATACGGAGACAGTTCGACCAGCACTCTGTCTCCTGGTAAAACACGGATATAGTTTTTTCTAATCTTGCCTGATATATATGCATGCACTGCATGCCCATTTGCTAACTCTACTGTGAAAGTCGCATTAGGTAGTGACTCTTTCACCAAGCCTTCAACTTCTATAGAATCTTTTTTATTTGTCAATTACACCTCTAAGCCTTATTAATAATAAACCTAGATACGAGTAGTTACTACAGGACCACGATCTGTTATTAATACGGTGTCCTCAAAATGAGCGGATAATTCACCGTCTTCGGTAGCGACTGTCCATCCATCATTTAAAATTTTTGTTTTGTATGTTCCTATGTTTAACATTGGTTCTATCGCTATCGCCATTCCTTCTTTCAATATTGGACCTAACCCAGGTTCCATTCCCCAATTCGGCACCTGAGGTTCTTCATGCATGCTATATCCTATGCCATGACCGACATAATGCCTTACTAATGAGTATCCTTCAGTCTCCGCATAGTTTTGTATTGCATAACATATGTCTCCAATTCGATTGCCTATTGTCACTTTCTCTATGCCTTTTTCCAAAGATAACCTAGTCGTTTCAATTAATTTAGCCGCATCATCACTAATAGTGCCAACGCCAAGTGTAAAAGCGCTGTCAGCGTGTAAGCCTTTCCAGATTGCTCCAAAATCAACACTGATTATGTCTCCATTGTTGATGACTCTATCACCTGGAATTCCATGTACTATCTCTTCATTGACAGACACACAAATTGAAGCGGGAAATGGGTTTTGAGGATCTCCATAACCTTTAAATGACGGTATTGCTCCCTCAGCCCTTATACTTTCTTCTGTAATTTCATCTAGAAAACTAGTGGTAACCCCGGGCTTTATAGCATTGGCCACTTCTAACTTAGCTAAACCCACAATTCTTCCTGCTTCTCTCATTAAATCAAGTTCGCTCGAAGATTTTATTGTAATTCCATTTGGTTTTTGGCTGGGCAAACCTATGTTACGTTCGATTATTTTCCTCCATACATATAATTATAGGCGAAGTTTAGGCAAGAACCTCTTGAATTGATGCTCTTACGTCATCAATTTCTCCCACACCATCAACCTCAGTTAATAGCCCTGCACCTAGATAGTATTCGACCAAAGGAGTTGTTTGCTCCTCATACACTTCTAATCTTTTCTTCACTGCATCAGAACTGTCATCATCTCTTTGATATATTGGCGCTTTGCAGTCATCGCATTGATTTTCAATTAAAGGGGGAGAAGAAACTAAATGATAAGGTTTCTGGCATTTAGTACAGATATATCTTCCGCTTAAACGTTCAATTAATTCGCTTACGGGTACCACAATATGTATTACTCTATCCAAGCTTCCAGCACCAATAATTAGAACGTTATCTAGTGCCTTAGCTTGAGCAATCGTTCTAGGAAAGCCATCTAAAACAAATCCGTTAGTTTGTTCTCCTTTATTTAACCATTGCGTTACCATACCGATAGTTATCTCATCTGGAACAAGTTCTCCAACTGACATGTATGACTTGGCTTTCGAGCCAAGCTCAGTCTCTCTGGATAAATGATCTCTAAACAAATCTCCTGATGCCATGCAATTAACGCCAAGCGATTTTGCAACTCCAGATGCCTGAGTACCTTTACCAACACCAGGCGCCCCTAGCAAAACAACCTTTTTCATGCGATTAACCACAATTTATATGAATGTGTTTTATCTATAATCATTTAATAAATCCTTCATAATTGCGCATCAACAATTGAGATTCAAGTTGCCTCATAGTGTCTAATGCTACGCCAACCATGATTAATAAACTGACGCTACTTATAGTCAGTGCTCTGATATCTGTAACTTGTGTGATAAAAAATGGCAAGACAGCAATAATGCCCAAAAAAAATGCTCCTCCCCAAGTAATCCTTATAATTAATCTGTTTAAATATTCCTGGGTAGGATTACCTGGTCTTATGCCTGGAATAAAACCATTGTTTCTTTGCAAATTCTCAGCCAGGCGTTGTTGCTGAAAAATCACCATGGTATAGAAAAAGGCAAAGATAACAACTAAAAAGAAAACTACAAGCCAATAAGGCCAATGATCTGGGCTAAATGTATCAGTAATAAACCTAGCACCGACGGCTACGAATCCGTCACTTAAAGGGTTCCTGAAATAGCTAGCAATTGTGGTAGGCAAAATTATGATTGAGAAGGCAAATATCAGCGGTATCATTCCCGCAGAATTCACGCGTAGCGGCAAGAAAGAAGAGCCTGTTTGTCTCTGCATTCTTCCTCCCCGAAAAACACTGCGCCCATATTGTATGGGGACTCTTCGTTGAGCTTCATTAAACAAAACAATTAAATAAATTATTGCTAATCCAAATATCACTAGAAGTAAAATGCCTCCGGCTTCATCTTTTTGCAAAAATCCTTTACCAATCAAACCGGGCAAGTTAGCAACTATTCCGCCAAATATAATTAGTGAAATTCCGTTACCTAATCCTCTTTCCGTAATTAACTCTCCAAGCCAAACAAGGAACATCGTGCCGGCTAACATGGAAATTATGATGGTGATCGTAACTAGATTTAAACCAAAATCTACACCAGGTAAAACTCCAGATTGCCTCAATAATGTTAATTGACCCCAGCTTTGTAATACTGCAATTGGTACTGTTAGCCAATGTGTAATTTGGTTAATGCGCTGCCGGCCATATTCACCTTCTTGTGACAAAGCCTTAAGCGAAGGTATTACCGGGGTTAGAATCTGCATAACAATGGATGAGGTGATGTAAGGATAAACGCCAAGTGCTGCAACGCTCATATTGGCTAACGCTCCACCACTGAATAAATCAAGAAATCCCAAAAGGGCATTCTGTTCAAATGCTCTGGCAAGTGCATCTACGTCTACCCCTGGTACTGGAACATGAGCAACAAATCTAAATATCACCAGCATGGCCAATGTAAAAAGGATTTTTGCCCTAAGATCGGGCACCCTCATAGCATCAATCATGGATTGAATTAGTTGTGGCCTGGACCCCTCTTGCTGTCTTGTAGCTGACCTTCGCTGAACCACTACATTAACTCGCGAACTGTGCCGCCAGCTGCTTCAATTTTTTTTCTGGCGGAATCTGAGAATCGACTAGCTTCGATAACAAGTGGTTTTTCACAATCCCCTCTCCCTAAAACTTTTACCATCTTATTTGAATTCTTTATAAGGCCTACTTTCTCCATTACGGTAGGTGTGATTTCAGATCCTGAATCAAATACCATAAGTTGATCTAAATTTATTAATTGGTATGACTTATGATTTCGAGCAGTAAAGCCTCGAATCATGGGAAGAGATTTTATTAACGCCATCTGCCCTCCTTGGAATCCAAGCCTAACACCACCGCCTGAACGAGACTTCTGACCCTTCATACCTCTCCCTGAGAAACTGCCATGTCCGCTGGAGTCTCCTCGGCCTAATCGTTTCCTAGGATGTTTGGAACCTTTAGGCGCGCTTAGATTTTCTAGTTGTAAAGATGATTTATCGAACAATTTAGAACCTTTCAAAAAACTAATCTGACAGTTCTTCGACGCGTATCAAATGTCGTACCTTTTGAACCATTCCTCTAATAGAAGGACTGTCTTCTTTCACAACAGTTTGATGTAATTTACGTAAACCAAGTACCCGAACAGTATCACGTTGATCCTGTTTATTACCGATGACACTATTAATTAATGTAATAGAGAGCTTGGCCATTTTTAACTTGCCGAACTTTCTATTGTGGCTTTGTTAGCCATAAACTCAAGTCCCGAGTCTATTACTATCTGCCGCCTTATTTTTTCATTTTCAGGATCTTTTAGTAGAGAAAGAGCTTTAAAGGTGGCTTTAACTAAGTTAATTGGATTCGTACTATGCGTCGCTTTAGTTAGTATGTCTTTAATTCCTGCTAGTTCAACAACAGCCCTCACCGATCCTCCAGCTATAACACCTGTACCTGGCGAAGCAGGCCTCAACATCACTTCAGCACCACAATATTTAACCTTAATTTCGTGTGTGATAGTACTCTTTGCTAATGGAACATGGACCATATTTTTTCTAGCATAATATCCACCTTTTTTAACAGCATCTGGTACTGCATCAGCCTTACCAAGACCCACCCCTACTTTACCTTTGGAGTCGCCAACTACAACCATAGCGCTAAAGCTCAAATGCCTTCCACCTTTAACTACCTTTGCTACCCTGGATATTTTTACCACTCGCTCTTCCATGCCGTCATCTGGTCCACGTTCTCTATCTCTACCACGTCTTTCACGTTTTTGTCTTTGCGAAATCAAATAACTATTCCCCCTTCTCTTACTGAGTCAGCTAATGCTTTTACTCGCCCGTGATACTTATTGCCGCCTCGATCAAACACCGCATTCGATATACCATGCTTCTTAGCACGTTCCGCCATGAGACTGCCAACTAAGCGTGATGTTTCAGTTTTACTTCGAGTCGGCGGAGATTTCTTTATAGCAACATCTAAGCTTGATGCAGACGCAATGGTGACACCCAAATTATCATTTATAAGCTGCGCATACACATGATTAAGGCTACGGTAAACCGCAAGCCTCGGCCTCACTGCAGTGCCTTTTATTTTTTTTCGCAATCTAACATGCCTAACGGATGCACGTTGCTTTATTGTTTTACGGTTTCCCAATGTAATATATCTCACTCAATGTCATAATCATCACTAATTAAACCCTACGACCAGACTTACCGGCTTTAAGCTTAACTTGTTCGCCTTGATAGCGAATTCCTTTTCCTGTATATGGATTAGGAGGCCTGACGGCACGTATTTGAGCAGTAAGTTGACCCACCTTTTGTTTATCAATTCCACTAACTTTAATTATGTCCTGACCTTCAACTTGAATGGTTACCCCATCCGGTGGCAAAATAGTCACATTATGACTAAGCATAACACTCAGCTGAACTCCAGCCGCCTGTTGTTTGGCACGATAACCTACTCCTACTAATTCCAGTTGTCGTACAAATCCATCACTGACTCCTTCAACCATATTTGCTACTAGACTTCTAGTTAGACCATGCAAAGCTTTATGATGACTCTCATCTGAAGGTCGCGCCACAACAATCAAGCCATCATAAGCATCTACTTTCATGCTCTGGTCAACTGTAATTGATAATTCACCCTTAGGTCCTTTTATTCTTACATCTGAACCATCAATTGATACTTGCACTCCTTGGGGCACTGTTATCGGCTTGTTACCTATACGCGACATAAAACAATTGGTCCTTTACCAAACATAGCAAAGAAGCTCTCCTCCTATACCATTTTTCCAGGCATCTTTGCCAGTCATAATTCCCTTCGAAGTCGATAAAATTGCAACACCAATACCAGCAAAATATCTTGGTATTTCGCCCTTCCGCACGTATACACGGAGCCCAGGACTACTTACTCGTTTTAATCCTGTTATAGCCGGATCATCACGGTCATGATAGTAAAGATGGATTTTAAGATTCGTTTTTGTAGTACCGGCGTCAACTACTTCATATCCATGAATAAATCCTTCTTTTTTGAATAATTCAGCTATCGCTACTTTAGTTTTACTTGTAGGCATTAAAACAGAATCGTGTCGAACCATAACCGCATTTCTTATCCGGGTTAGCATATCTGATATAGGATCGGTAATAGACATAATTTGTACCTTTAAGGTTACGCCGCCGTCACGTTGTTTGCCTGAGCAAATGGCATGCCTAGCAACTGTAGAAGTCTTAATCCTTCTTTATCATTAGTTGCCGTTGTACAGATAACAATCTGTAGGCCTCTGAATTTCTCAACCGCGTTGTATTCAATCTCAGGAAATATTACTTGTTCACGAAGACCTAGCGAGTAATTACCTCTTCCATCAAAAGATTTCATTAGAACACCACGGAAATCTCTAAGACGAGGTAATGCTGATGCCACTAATCTATCAAAAAATTCCCACATCCGTTTTTTACGCAGTGTTACGCTAACTCCAATTGGCATACCTTCCCGCAATTTGAAATTTGCAATAGATTTTTTTGCCCGATTAACAATTGGTTTTTGGCCTGTGATTAATCCAATGTCATTTAATGCTGATTCAACTGCACGAGGATTAGTCAATGATTCTCCTAAGCCAATATTAACAACAATTTTATCTAAGGTCGGAGCCTGCATGGCTGATTTATATGAAAACTCTTCGATCAATAATTGCCTAACCTCTTTTTGATAGAAATCTTGTACTCGAGGTTTAGCCAGTACAGTTTCATTTTTTTTAGATTGAATATCTGCCTGTACAGCAACGGCCGTCTCTATTTTTGCTCGAGCGGCTTTTCTTGTAACACGTTTTGTGGCAGTTGGTTTTGCCTCAGCTTTAGGTTTTTTTGCCTCAGCTTTTGTCTTTTTATTATTGTCTTTTGCCATTTTTATTTAATTCCAAATCAAAAAACTTAAAATTATTCGATTATCTCTTCACATTTTGAACATACACGAACGTTCGTTCCATCAGCTATTGATTTGCCGCGTATCCTAGTTGGTTTATTGCATATGGGACATATTAATATCACCTTAGCAATTGACAACGGCATTTCTTTTTCAATGATTCCTGCTTGCCTGACTGTCGAAGTTGCTTTTTTATGACATTTAACTACATTTACTCCCTCTACTTGGACTTGACCAAGTTTAGGAAAAGCTTGAACCACATGGCCCTGTCGACCACGGTCACGACCTTTTATAACTAAAACATTGTCACCTTTTCGTATTTTCATGCCTAAATTCCAAATATCTCTACTTTATAAAACTTCCGGGGCTAACGAGACTATCCTCATAAAATTTTTATCTCGAAGCTCCCTAGCGACAGGTCCAAATATTCTTGTTCCACGTGGAAGGTTGTCCTGATTTATCAGGACTGCGGCATTATCGTCAAAGCGAATATGAGAGCCATCACGTCGACGAGAGCCTTTAGTAGTCCTAACTACTACTGCCCTAACTACTTCACCTTTTTTTACTCCTGCTGCCGGAACTGCCTCTTTAACAGATGCAATAATTAAGTCTCCTAAGCGTGCGTATTTACGTCCACTTCCACCAGGGACTCCTATACACATAATTATTTTAGCTCCTGAATTGTCGGCTACTTTTAAACGCGTGTATTGCTGAATCATTTTTTTGTGCCTTTAGCTTCATCAACCGGTTCTTCTACTGCTTCTTCATCAGCCGGCGCTTCTACTTCTTCTTC
>DBZU01000072.1:40178-41293 GCA_002311285.1 Dehalococcoidia bacterium UBA1152
TTCTACTGCTTCTTCGGCAGCCGGTTCTGGGGCTGTTTTTTCGGCAGCCGGTTCTGGGGCTGTTTTTTGAGCCTTCTGAACATCTTCAGCTAATACAATATCCTCTGGTTGAGTTTCAGCCAAATCGATCTTTTCAATTATCTCCAATAAGCGCCAACGTTTTGTCCTAGATATAGGCCGCGTTTCCATTAAACTGATCAAATCACCCACATGTGCTTCATTATTTACATCATGAACAACGTATTTTTTTCTTACATTAAGAGATTTTTTATAAAGACGATGTAAACGTTTTCTATCTACAGCAACAACAACAGTTTTATCCATACGGTCGCTGACTACTCTACCTATTCTTGTTTTACGTAATTCAAAGCTCATTCGATAACCTTGGCTAATTCTCTTTCTCTAATTACAGTTTTTATACGCGATATTTTCCTTTTAGTCCTACTTATCTCATTAACGTCAGACAATTGCATTGCAACCGTCTTGAATCTGAGATTCATTAAGGCTAATTTTGAGTCTTCCAATTCTTTAGACAATTCTTCAATATTTAACGCTCTTATTTCATTGATTTTCAACACTGTGACCTCATAAACCTATGATGCTAATCCTAAAATCTTTGCTTTTTAACGAACTTAGTAGCAACCGGTAATTTTGCTGCGGCCAATCTCATAGCTTCACGTGCGATATCTTCCGGTAAGCCAGCCATCTCAAACATGATCCGGCCGGCCTTAACTACTGCTACCCAGTGGTCTACGGCGCCTTTTCCTTTTCCCATTCTGGTTTCTGCAGCTCGAGCTGTAACAGATTTATCAGGAAAAATCCTTATCCATATTTTACCGCCGCGTTTTGCGTATCTTGTCATAGCCCGTCGCGCGGCCTCAATCTGTCTTGCTGTAATCCATGATGACTCCATGGCTTTTAAACCAAATTCTCCCAGGTCTACACTGCTACCAGTATTTGCCATGCCTTTGAGACGTCCTCTGTGATGATTACGAAACTTAACTCTACTTGGTTGAAGCATCATCCTTCTCCTTACTGGCTACTTTTGTTTTTCTCTTTTTTTTCTGTTTTACTTCAGCTTTAGGTTTTTTTACTTCAGCTTTAGGCTTTTTTAC
>DBZU01000072.1:41534-94748 GCA_002311285.1 Dehalococcoidia bacterium UBA1152
TTTCTTCAACTACTACTTCAGCTTCAGCTTTTGGCTCATCTGGGGTTACGGTGACATCGATTCCCATCATCTCGTCAACATCAGCCTCTGGTACGACTGTTTCACCGACTTTGTCTCCATAATAAATCCAAACTTTGACTCCGATACGCCCAAAATCAGTGGCGGCTTCAGCTATAGCGAAATCAACATCGGCTCTTAAGGTATGTAATGGAACACGACCTTCGCGTGCTTTTTCAGTTCGTGCTATGTCTGCTCCGCCTAATCGACCAGAAACCATTACCCTTACGCCTTTAGCTCCACTTTGCATGGTCCTAGATACTGCTTGACGTATAGCTCTTCGAAATGCAATTCGCCTTTCTAATTGATCTGCCACCCCTCTAGCTACTAAATAGGCGTCAAGTTCAGGTTGTCGAATCTCTTGAACATTGAGACGGGCTTTTTTGCTGGTTAATTCCTCAAGCATTTTACGTAGCTCTTCGACTCTTTGACCCCCTCTGCCAATAACTATGCCCGGACGGGCTGTATATATCGTGGCAGTCAAATCACTTGAGTTACGTTCAATATCCACCTTTGAAATACTGGCGTCTGGGTACTGTTTGAAAATGCTGTTACGAATTTTTAAATCTTCCCATACAAATTGACGATACTCTTTAGCCGATGAAGCGAACCATCTTGAACGCCAATCTTTAGTTACGCCAAGTCGAAAGCCGATTGGATGTGTTTTTTGTCCCAACTAATTCACCGCCTCTTGATGATCAACAATTACCGTGATATGGCTATTTCTGCGGAAAATACGTGCGGACCTACCCTTTGCACGTGCTCTAAATCTTTTAGTTGTTTTACCTTCATTCGCATAAATCTCTATTACTTTTAAGTCATCTGCACGTGTTAAAACTTCATTTTCTGCGTTAGAGTTCGCAGACTTAATCACCTTTGATATAACTCTGGCCACAGGAGAAGGCAAGAACCCTAACGTTATCAAAGCTTCCGAAACTTTCATGCCTCTAACAAGATCAGCTATAGGTCTGATCTTTTTTACTGAGATTCCGGTATCTTTTGCTATTGCTTTGGATGACATTTCATAAACCAGGATTTAATACGTGAATTATTACCTTACTTCGCTCGTTCTGTCGGTCCTAGTTACGTGACCTCTAAACGTTCTAGTTGGAGCGAATTCTCCTAATCTGTGACCTACCATATTTTCGCTGACAAACACAGGAATGTGTCTCCTTCCATTATGAACAGAAATTGTTAATCCAATCATTTCAGGCATTATCATCGAGGCCCTAGACCATGTTTTAATCTCAATCTTGCCGGAACTATTTCGAGCTTTCTCGATTTTAGCCGCCAACTTAGGATGTACGAATGGACCTTTCTTAATTGATCTAGACATATATTATTTTTGATACCGCCTTCTAACTATATTCTTAGTAGTCGATTTATTTCTTCGAGTCCGATACCCTAACGCAGGCTTACCCCAAGGTGTCTTAGGACCTGGCATTCCGATAGGTGATTTGCCTTCCCCTCCGCCATGAGGATGATCTCTAGGAGACATGACTACACCTCTAACAGATGGCCTCCATCCCATATGCCTTCTACGGCCTGCTTTACCAAGTTTTGTATTCTTATTATCAATGGCCCCAATTTGACCGATTGTGGCCATACAATCACTAACAACCCTCCTAACTTCCCCAGATGGCATTCTAATTAAAGTTCGATTTCCTTCCTTGGCGAGAACTTGAGCTGATCCACCTGCACTTCTTACCATCTGGCCACCACGCCCAGGATTTAATTCAATATTATGTATTTCAGCCCCGGTTGGAATTGACTTTAATGGTAGGGCGTTGCCAACCTTGATCTCTACTGAATCTCCGGAAACAATCTGGGACCCGACTTTAAGTCCAAGCGGAGCAATTATATATCGCCATTCTCCATCTTTGTATTTCACCAAACCTATTCGAGCTGATCGATTTGGATCATACTCTATTGAGACTATCTCTCCTGGAACACCATGTTTGTCTCGCTTGAAATCGATTTCTCGATAACGTCTCTTATGAGAACCTCCACGATGGCGAACCGAGATTCTACCTTTGTTGTCTCGGCCTGATCCTCTTTTCATTCCTCGGGTCAAAGATTTTTTCGGTTTACGTGTGGTTATATCATCAGTTGTTTGAATAACTACACCACGCTGTCCAGGGCTGTTTGGTTTTAATTTTCTTAGAGGCATTACTTATACGCCTTCAAATATAGTTATAGTCTCACCAGGAGCAAGCTGTACTATAGCTTTTTTCAAAGTTTTTAACGCAGTTGGACGTGGTCCATACCGTTTGGTTTTTCCTTTAGCATTAATAGTATTCACTTTAATTACTTTAACGTTAAAAGCCGCTTCAACCGCTTTCTTAATTTCCAGCTTAGTTGAATAACGATTCACTTCAAATACATATCGTCGCTGAGATTCTTGAAGCAAGGTGCTCTTCTCAGTAATTATAGGTTTTATGATAATGTCACTAGAATTCAATTTATATCCTCATCAATTATAGGTTCACCAAGAGAGTCTTTCTTTCTCTCAAATGGTGTGCCCCATATTTTTTCAGCATTCCGAACTGCTTCTAATGTCATAATTACCTTGTGTTTCAAAAGTAAATCAAGAGAATTTAATTTAAACGAGGGAATAAGTTTAACTCCATCCAAATTTCTTGCTGCTTTAAATATCGCTGGGTCTGAACCATCAGCTACCAGTAAGGTTGATCCATGAACTTTTAAGGATTTGAGGATATTAGCAATATTTTTTGTTTTTGCTTCTTCGACAATAAGCTTGTCTATAACTATCAAATCTCCGTCACGAACTTTGCTCGATATTGATGACCTCAATGCTGTATTTTTCATTCTCTTAGGGGTGTTCTGTCTATAACTTCTAGGGGTAGGGCCAAACACAACTCCCCCTCCCTTCCACTGGGGCGATCTTATTGATCCTTGTCGTGCTCTACCAGTGCCTTTTTGGCGCCATGGTTTACGTCCACCACCAGCTACAGCTGCTCTGTTTTTAGTGCCGACAGTACCCTGACGAGCATTTGCTTGTTGAGCTACAACAACTTGATGCACCAAAGCGTTATTAGATGGAGCATTAAATAGGTGATCAACAACATCAACATGCCCTAGGGATTTACCTTCTGTATCTAAAAGTCTAATTTTCACGATTATTTCTTGTTTTTCTCTTTTCCCTCAGCTTTAGGTTTTTTTGCCTCAGCTTTAGGTTTTTCTATATTTTGTTCAACCACCTCGTCTTGCACTTCTGGTTCGTCTATTTCTGGTTCCGTTACCTCAATTATCAATCCTTGACCGTTGTGATCTTTTATACTTCTGCGTAAATATACAATTGAGTTTCTTGCTCCAGGTATTGATCCCTTTACAAATATCAGATTCCGTTCGCTATCCGTGCGAACAACCTCAAGATTTTGGGCAGTAATCTTTTCATTACCATAATGTCCAGCCATTTTCATGCCTTTAATCACTTTGCCTGGAGTACTGCCGGCTCCGATAGAACCAGGAGCTCTGTGTCTGTCCGACTGTCCATGTGTTTTAGGTCCTCCATGGAACCCGTGTCTTTTGATACCACCAGCAAAACCTCTGCCTTTAGAATATCCAGTAGCATCTATATGATCACCAACATTAAAACTATTTACATCGATAATTTGGCCTACAGTCAATTCGATGTCATTTCCTGACTCGAATATACTGGAACCTAATATCCTGACTTCAGCTAAATGTTTAAATTTACCGCCAGACGCTGATAGATGCCCTGAAAGAGGTTTATTCAAATTATTTGTAGCTTCGAATCCAATTTGAACTGCCGAATAACCATTAATATCCTTAGTCTTAATCTGAGTAATTGTGCATGGACCAGCCGCTATCGCAGTAACACAGTCTATGTCTCCAGTCTGGCGTACCATTTCTGTAGTCCCAATTTTTCGGCCTAGGATAGCCTGTATGGTCATTTGATTACTCATATCAAGCTACAACTTTATTGAAATATCTACACCGGCAGGCACATTTAAACTTGTCAATGTATCGATTGTTTTATTTGTGGGTTCAAGTATGTCGATCAAACGATTGTGAGTGCGTAATTCAAAGTGTTCCCTGGATTTCTTGAAAACATGCGGCGATCGTATTACACAAAATCTTTTTATTGATGTTGGCAACGGAACAGGCCCAGCCACTTGAGCTCCTGTACGTTCTGCTGCTTCCACAATTTGACTGGCAGAAAGGTCTAAAATCTTATGATCAAATGCTTTCAAAACAATTCTAATTTTTTGTTTTTTAGTGACCATTAGTTAAACTGCCTTTTGCATGCTGACTACCGATTGAGGCGCTTCTTTAAAACTCGAAAATGCCAAGGAAAAAACCGCCCTTCCCTGAGTAAGCGATCTTAACATATTCGCATATCCGAAAGTCTCTGCAAGCGGAATGTAGGCAAATATGATCTGAGTGTCGTCTATCTGCGCATCAATGTTCTTAATCTGAGCCCTGCGTCTCCCTAAATCACCCACAACCTCTCCTAGAAAATCTCCTGGAGTAGTGACTTCTAGGTCCATCACCGGTTCAAGCAGATATCCTTTAGCTCTATTTAGAGCTTCTTTCATAGCCATTGATCCGGCAACCTTAAATGCGATTTCTGATGAATCCACCTCATGGTAGGATCCATCAGTTAGCGTCGCCTTAACTCCAACTACTGGGTATCCGGCAACTGGCCCTACTCCTAAGGCTTGTTCCAATCCTTGACGCACAGCAGATATGTATTGCTTGGGTACATTACCGCCTTTAATTTTGTCTTCAAACTCAAAAGATTTATCAGGCTCCAATGGTTCAATTTCGATTTTCACATGTCCATACTGGCCGTGACCTCCACTCTGTCTAACAAATCTACCTTCTGCTTTTGCAGGAATCCTAATTGCTTCTCTGTATGCAACTTTCGGTTGTCCTACATTTCCTTCAACCTTAAATTCACGACGCATTCTTTCAACAATAATGTCTAAATGTAATTCTCCCATG
This sequence comes from Dehalococcoidia bacterium UBA1152, assembly GCA_002311285.1. Lineage (GTDB taxonomy): Bacteria > Chloroflexota > Dehalococcoidia > Lucifugimonadales > UBA2962 > UBA2962. The sequence goes on from DBZU01000072.1 coordinate 46,584, forward strand.
CCAGAAAGTATTGTTTGTCCAATTTCTTCATCATAAGAAACTCTTAAAGTGGGATCTTCATCAGATAACTTTATTAGTGCCTCAGACATTTTATCTTGGTCACCTCTCGTTTTAGGCTCTATAGCAACCGAGACAACGGGCTCCGGAAAAGAAATTGGTTCCAATAAAACTGGGGAGGCTTCATCACACAGAGTATCTCCTGTAGATGTACCTTTCAGCCCTACAACCGCAACTATATCTCCCGCTGATACAAATTCAACATCCTCTTTGTTATTCGCATGCATTTTTACTATTCGACCTAAACGTTCCCTTTTTCCAGTTGATGAATTAATAACCATCGCACCAGATTTAACAGTGCCAGAATAAGATCTAAAGTAAATAAGTCGTCCTATAAATGGGTCAGTTACAGCCTTGAAAGCAAGGGCAGAGAATGCCTCGTCGGGGTCAGGCTTTCGTTCTAACTCTCTGCCAGTCTTAAGCTCTCTACCAATTATTGCTGGAACATCTAAAGGTGAAGGAAGATATTCGTTAATAGCGTCAATCAATGGCTGAATAGCTTTAGTTCGAAGCGCTGCGCCACATAGAACTGGAACAATCTTATTATTTATAGTAGCCCTCCGAAGAGCTTTTTTAATTTCTTCAACACTAATCTCTGCATCTTCTAAGTATTTAACCATGAGTTCATCATCTACTTCAGATATCTTTTCCACGAGTATTGACCTGTATTTCTCAACTTCATCGATCATTTCATCGGGGATAGGATGTTCTGTCGGAATTTGCTCACCTTCCTCAGGATAAAGGTATGCCTTCTTATCGATCAGGTCCACTATTCCTTTAAATCCAGCTTCTATGCCCCATGGAAGCTGGATAGCAACTGGGTTTGCTTTTAACCTACGGATTATGCTTTGAATTACACGCTCTAGATCAGCTCCCACTTTATCCATTTTATTAACAAAACATATTCTTGGAACTTGATATTTATTTGCTTGTCTCCAAACCGTCTCGCTTTGTGACTGAACTCCAGCCACTGCATCTAAAACCACTACTCCGCCATCTAAAATTCTTAAACTTCGCTCCACTTCAGCTGTAAAATCAACGTGACCTGGAGTGTCAATAACATTTATGTTGTGTCCATTCCACTTACAATTGGTTGCAGCTGCAGTGATCGTGATGCCTCGTTCTTTTTCCTGTTCCATCCAATCCATAGCCGTTGTTCCTTGATCGACGCCGCCTATTTTGTGAATGCGCCCTGAAAAATAGAGCACTCTTTCAGTCACAGTAGTTTTGCCAGCATCGATGTGAGCTATAAAACCGATATTACGGGTTTTGTTTAAGTTGTTTGTAGAATTCATTAGAAAATTCCCTGCAAAAATTATGTAAATAAGTCAATCTATCTACCAACGATAGTGCGCAAATGCTTTATTTGCTTCTGCCATCCTGTGCAAATCATCTTTACGCTTAACTGCAGCACCTTCGCCTCTGGATGACTCTAGTAATTCCTGTGACAGCCTCTCAGCCATCGGCCTACCTGACCTGGACCGCGCAGCAGCAATAATCCATCTCATAGCCAAGGCTCTGCGTCTTTCAGGCCTAACCTCATTAGGAACCTGATATGTTGATCCGCCAACCCTTCGAGACTTTACCTCTAACAACGGAATGGCATTCCGAATAGCCTGATCAAAAACTTCAATGCCTGGACGTTTCGCTTTATCTTCGGCAATTTCTATTGCCGAATAAACTACTCTACGAGCCACATTTTTTTTCCCACCGATCATTACTCTATTAATAAATTTTGCAATATCGATGCTCCCATATCTTGGGTCTGCTTTTATTTGTCTCGGCTCTGGTTTGTGTCTTCTTGCCATCTAATTATCTTTACTCTTAAGCAACTGAGTCAGTTGTAGTATCTGTAGTAGCAGTTTCGACAACTAAACTAGGATCCTTTTTGCTACCATACTTACTGCGGCCTCGTCTACGTTCATGTACTCCGGACGTATCAAGCGCTCCCCTTATAATGTGATATCGCACCCCAGGCAAATCTTTAACTCTTCCCCCCCTTAATAGAACTACAGAGTGTTCTTGTAAGTTATGCCCTTCTCCAGGAATGTAAGCTGTTACTTCCATGCCGTTAGTTAATCTAACTCGTGCTACTTTTCTTAAAGCTGAGTTGGGTTTTTTAGGAGTCATGGTTCTTACCTGAACACAAACACCTCTTTTTTGAGGAGAAGCAGATCCTTTCTGAGACCTATTCTTAAGAGCATTGTAAGTAACCCGCAAAGCTGGAGCGGTTTCTTTTTTCTTCTTACGCTTTCGTCCTTTTCTAACCAGCTGATTTACTGTCGGCATATTTAATCGTCAGTCCTTAATTGTCTAAAATTCTTTTCTTTATACAGCATGAAACACCCATTGATTTTCGTGATGGGATATTGCAAAGAGTACTAAGCCTTTCACACAGGTGTAAAATTTGCGTAATTGAACACCCCCGCCTAAACAGGCGGCAAACTTAAATCTTACTGCCGTCGCAATATTAATGTCAACCGAACCCGAAGCGATGTTCTTCCTAATTTTGTATCTATTATTAATGGCAACAATAAATAGACATAAATTACAATTTGACTCGATTAAAGAAAATGTGAAATTATAGAATTCATATAAACTTAACAAAGATTAAAAAATTCTAATATCTGATATGGCAATATCAAAAGTATCAAATACAAACCAACAAGGTAGGCTGTCTATGGCGGCTGAAAATTATTTAGTTTCTATTTTTCAACTCGACGAATTGCGTATCCGCGTCACTAATACACAATTAGCTGAACAGTTAAAACGTTTGCCAGAACGAGAAGGGTTGGGTACTACACTGCCGTCAGTCGGTGGCATGTTGAGACGTTTAGCTAGAGATCGACTAGTGGAACTACTGCCGGGGAAAAACATAATTCTAACTCAGCGTGGCAAAGAAGTTGCAGAGAAACTCATAAGAAGACAGAGACTGGCAAAAAGGATGGTCGTCGATTTGCTTGGCCTCGAGCCTCACAAAGCTCATGAGGAAGCACATCGCCTTGAACACGCAATATCCGATGAATTAGCTGTAAAAATTGCTGAAAGCTTAGGCAACCCAACAACATGTCCTTTTGGTCATCCAATTCCTGGCAGTGGATTTGTCAGAGATAGACTGACCGTTCCTTTAGACAAAGTCAAAACTGGTAACACGGTGAATATAGATCGCATACCAGAAGATGATTCTGAGTTACTCAAATATCTTGTTGAAAACTCTATAATGCCTCAAAATGTCGCAATAATAAAAGATGCTTCGCCTTATCGTGGCGTCATAACTTTGACGGCAAATCAAAATGATGTTGTTATAAGTTATGAGATATCTAAGCGAATTTGGGTTACACCCATTGGTGTGTATAAAAAGATTAATTAATCGACTTACCCCCTATTATCGGTGCAGTCATGCCGGCAATGCATTTGGATGCTAAAATCCCACGATGAGCTATAAGATATGGTTTCAAGCCTACCTACGACACCCACTCCAACTCGGGGCACTATTTCCCAGTAGCTCGGCACTGAGCTCTCTGATGGTACGACACATCAAATCAGATACTGATGGCCGTATTCTTGAGCTTGGACCCGGTACAGGTTCTTTCACTAGAGCGCTAATAAAGACAGGAATTCCCGAAGAAAAGCTGGTTCTCCTAGAGCAGTCACAAGAGTTCACTACACTTCTCAAAAATTCCTTCCCTAAAGCAACTGTCATTTGCGGAGATGCAAAAGATGTCATATCCATCTTCCGACCCTTAGGAATTGAAGATTTTAATGAAATAGTCTCTGGGTTACCTCTCAATGCAATGGGAATTGAACGACGCCGAATCATATGCGACGAAGGATTCAAGGTGCTTAAACGTGGAGGTTCATTTGTACAGGTATCCTATCTCCCTCGATGCTCAATCCCGGACACTGTAATTGCCGCACATTCAGCCAAGAGAATATATTGCGGGGTAACGCTAGGCAATATTCCCCCTGCTTTTGTATGGCGCGCAGAAAAGCACTGATAAATATTTTTCAAGCAGGGTAATGTCAGGGGTTCGAATCCACTCTGATCCACAGTTTCCCTGCCGATCCTCAGACTACTTAACCGTAGGCGTTCTAGCAGGTTCCCATGAGAGCGAAGCTGTAAAAGGTCGAGGCAGTTATTCTATCGGTTTTGCTTTCGCATGATGTATTTAACTAGATGCCAGCGTTCTTCTTCAGTAAGTAGTTTATTAAATGTCGGCATTACGGTTGGGTTTGATTGGCCGGCCATCTCCAGAGCAAATCCAGTTCGACTACCATACGATATCCAAGCAAAAATTTCCCCTTCCGTTGCATCTGCAGCTGAACCTTCGATCAGATTGGCAGGACTTGCTCCACGGGTAAGATATTTTGATACTTCTCCATCACCTTGTAATGATTCACCGTGGCAAACCGAACAATTCACCCGATATATCTCCGCCGCCGCATTATAATCGTAACTATTTTGACTCGATCTGGTCATTCTTAACAATTCGTATTCAGTTGCCGTATATTCTATTTCACGTCCAGTAACTGGAACAGATTCACCCGGAGGTGCAATCGTTGGTCCTTCTTGGTCATCGTATGCAGGTGAGTAATGCATCTCTGAAAACACGACTACTGCATGGCCGCCAGTTTCAGGGAAGGCCGGTAAAGTAAGATGAGCGAATCCTAATATTTCCATCTCTCCAGTATTGTTGTTATAACAACCAGCAAATATCAATATAAATAAAGTCGATAGGAAAAATATTAACCTCATGGTTTTCTTAGATCTATTTCTATAATTGTTACGAATAATATTCACGTTTTAAGAATCTAAACTAATCCAAATCGGTTTGTTCCCAACCTCTTTTTATATCTTCTGGTTTTGTTTTCTTTAATATTTCCTCAGCTTTAGAAATTTTTTCTTGTGATGTAGTTACGGTCAAACCAATATATCCCTCAGTAACTCTAGTATCATAAGCTCCCATAAAAACTCTTGGGAGGCGAGATTCTATTATCACGCCAATCACTGTAAAAATAATTGCTCCCAACATCGTCCCTTCATACATAATTATTGCCATCGGCGGGACTGCAAGTATAGGTTTCCCCCCTGTAACCAATGGATACGCAAGTTGAGTCCCTGCAGTTAGAATCAACCCAATTATGAAACCACACACAGCCCCAACCAGCGGATATCTAAACAATCCATGATGAGGCTTTTCTTCTCCGAATGTCCCTTCAGGATATGGGGTTCCAGTTAAGATTTCATATTCATCTCTCTCAAAACCTCCAGCCCGAACTGCATCAAGCGCATCGGCGGCTGAATCAACATCTTTGAAAAGAGCTATAACACTACGGTTCGATATCATACCATTCCCCCTGACTTATTCATCTTTAGCATTAACAAGCGCCATGCCTTCGACAACACCAATAACTTACTTCTGTAATTAACATCTTATTTTTAAACAACTTGAATTTAAATTAACTTATTCCCTAATTGAAGCAGGTACACTCCTACGACCAATTTGTATCTCATCTCTCAGTCGAACTCCTTCTTTCATATCGAAAATTGGAATCAATGGGAAGATTTTCGCAAACAACAATATACCCATAGAAACGAATGCAAAAGTTGACGCAACCAGTAGGATTTCCACAATACTTGGAGCGTAACTCCCCCAATCAAATTCCAGCGGCTGTCGACGCGCTAAACCAGGGACAATTATCAGGAATCTTTCCAACCACATACCTATATTGACTAAAAATGTAGTTATAAACATTCCCATATGGCTTCTTCTAACTCTCTTAAAGAGCCATGCCGGAACTGGTATAAAGAATGCGGTGATCAGGAATACCAAGAAAAGCGGCCCCATAGGAGTTCTAAATACCTGCCATTCTCTTAACGCAATTTCAGCTGACTCTAAAGTGTATAAAGCAAATATCCATTCCAAAGCAAAAAAGAAAAACCATGTAGTGGCAACAATAATTAATAATCTACCAATTGCATCGAAATGATCTTTCGTAATATATTTGTCCCATTTCCATAGCCACACCATCAGTACCATCACCATTGCAACGGCTGAAACCCCTGAGTGTATCGCTCCTATAATGAAATATGGGGCAAAAATGGTTGAATGCCAGCCTTCAACCCCAATAGAAACTGCAAAGTCCCATGAAACTATACTATGAACCGATACGAATACTGGTAAAACTAAAGCTGAAAGCAATATCCCTGCAACCCCTTGTAATTTCCATTGCTTAGGTGTACCACGAAAACCAAGACATAAAACTGCATACATTTTCCTCCTAAACCCACTAGCCCTGTCACGAGCGGCCGCCATATCTGGTATTAGTGCTACAAAAACAAATAAGGAGCTTCCTATAAGATAAGTTCCTACTGCGGCTGGGTCCCAAACAAAAGGAGATCGTATATTGGGCCAAATACCTCTTTCAAAGTCATAAGGTGTGATCCAATATAAACGCCAAGGTCGACCAACATGAAAAAGTATATTAGTCAATGCTGCAATTAATGAAAATAAAGTCAAAACTTCTGCTGCCCGTGTAACGGGTCTTCTCCACTCAGCTTGGGTTAATCTGAGAATAGCGGAAACCATAATTCCGGCGTGACTTATTCCAATCCAAAAAACAAAATTAGTAATGAAAAAGCCCCAATAGACAGGTCGATTCACCCCCAGAACCCCTATTCCCTGATTCAATTCCCAACCATACGCTCCCATTCCCGTAATCCAAATCAAAAAGAGCATGCCGAAAGCACTCCACCACCATTTGGGCGTGCCCAATACATCCCGTAGCAGGTTACTATTTAATTCTTTATCAGATGAATGTGAATAATCTTGCATTTAACTTAATCCGGTTTACCAAGCACCATTACTGTAGCTCTATGGTATTTTTTATGAAGTTTGTACAGTAAAAGTTCCTTTTGCTCCCATATATTAATAATTGGCACGACTCGCGTCAGTAATACATACAGCAATATGGAAGCAGTTATGGCTCCGATCACTATAAACACATCCGCCACATCAGGGTAAACAGTTGGTGGAATAACGTCTATTCCATGAAACGATGAACTTTGGTCGCTAACAGAGTATGCTGCAACATACACTCTAATTCTGTCCAAAAAAATGCCTATTAGCACGGATATTGCTATCAATGTTGGTCCCCAAATACTTCGGCGTAAAAAGTTCCAAATCATCGTAAATAAAGGAACTACAAAAACTAGAATGAAAGTGGCATAGAATATTGGCATATACGGGCCGTGTATAAAAAGCTCCATCACTTGTTGTTCATTAGGTTTCTTACCGTACCAATAAATATTAAAACTAGAGAACCAGAACCAGAACCAAAGTAATGAAAGGGCAAACATTAATTTACCTAAGCTCCAAAATTGGACTTTCCCGATTTCTTTATACCCACAAAAGGTCCTAAGAACAAACATTGTTAATATCATCGTTGCCGTTGCAGCTTGCAGGGAATTTGCTGCATGAGTTGCAGGATAAAGTGCATCGATCCATCCCGGTACTAAGGTCATCAAGAAATCTACTGAAAACAGAAAATGGACTGTGATCAACATTAGAAAATATAAAGCTCCTATAATGCCTAATCTGTGTTTCTGCCATATCCAGTCCTGTGTCGTGCCAGTCCAGTTTCGTGCTAGCCAACTATATCTTTTCTTTAACACGCTTCCGTCTTCAGCACGGTCTCTTAGAATGGCTAAATCTGGCATAGCAGAAACCCACAACAATATAAATCCTAATACAACCAGACCTAAAATAGAGAGGGTAGTCCACAGATGCGGAGAATATGCAAATACTTCTCCGGGATGATAGAACCATAAAGAACGCCTACCATCCTCCAGGCTAGGTAAAACCCATAACATAGGTATAAATAATAAAAGTGTCACAAGGCCTGCCACCGACCACATTTCCGCAGGCCTGGATATTATTCTGCGCCAGTGACCTTTTGCTATCCGAGGCGCAATCGCGACCATAGGTGCAGACGAAGCAGTAGTAAGTAAAAATGCTATCACCGCCGCTGTATATCCCCATTGTGCTGTGTCTGATACTCCATCAACTAGACGGAGTATTAGCCCTATGATCCCTAAGATAACGCCGATTCCCAGCGATCCAATAACAACTTTAAATAATCGATGTTTAGTCTGATGTCTAGCAATCAAATCATCGGTTATTGCACTTGAACTAGTCCAATTAGGGTTATCGGCATAAAAGCCTAAGGGTTGTTGTTTCGTGTCGCTCATTTTAAAACTAGTGTCGTTCCTCAATCAAAGCCGCATTTTCATCCACTTTCTTTAGATATATTACGCTTGGATTAGTTCCAAGTTCACCGAGAAGATGGTAACCGCGACCGTTATGACCTTGGAGTTCAGATTCTGCTAATCGCGAAACCCGGCTATCAGGATCATTTAAATCCCCAAAAACTAGAGTATCTGTGGGGCACGCATTTACACAGGCTGGATTTAAAGCTCTATCTCCATCTTTAATATCATTACCATGCTTTTGAGAATCTCTAGACGTTCGTCTAATCCTCTGCACACAAAATGTGCACTTTTCCATAATTCCCCTACTACGAACAGTCACATCAGGATTGAGTTGATTTTCGAGAGAATCAGGCCACTCTGGATCCCAAAAGTTAAAGAATCTTACTTGGTATGGACAGTTATTAGCGCAGAATCTTGTTCCTACGCAACGATTATAGACCTGCACATTTAGTCCTTCAGTATTGTGATATGTTGCATAAACTGGACATACAGGTTCACAGGGAGCATCATCACATTGTTGGCACAACACTGGTATAAATCTAGCTTTTATATTAGGAAATTCGCCTTCCCAATATCGTTCTATCCTAATCCATTGAATCGCTCTTCGCTGATTGAACAAAGCCTCATCATTAATTGGAATATTATTTTCAGATTGGCATGCAACTACGCAGGCTTGACAACCTGTGCACTTATCAAGGTCGATTACCATACCCCATTTTTTTTGAGCCATACCAATATTCCTTTACTTTTACTTTATAACTATTCTTTTAACAATATGTCGCTAGATTTATTCATTTACTGGAGCAATTTTAATTACCCTGTGTTCGCTGTCTCTAGCAAGATCTGGATTGGAGTTCTCAAATTTAGGCAACGGTTTCCAGTCATCTAATTTTTCAAGTTTTACCTTTGTAGCTCCCCAAGCTAAAGATCCGGTATCAATATCGAGTTTTACTGCCAAAATCGACAGGGCATTGCTACCTCTATCTTTGGCATATCTACCGCCTTCAGTATGTCCTTGGCCTAATGGTATCGAAACAACTTCTGGAGGTATCGCTGGATGCGGATAAGCTATAACAGTTATACCTTCTAACATACTACTGCTATTACCGTGGGCAGATACCACTCGAATCAAATCTCCTTCTTTAATCCCCAATTCTTGTGCCGTTTTATTATTTATCTCAACCCAAGTTTGCCACGTTGCTGAAGTAATGGGATCAGGCATGGATTGCATCCAAGGCAAATGAGCGTTCTGGCCTTCCCCGAGAGAGGATGAGGAAAACGGAATCAAGTTGAATGTATCATCCCCAGACGGGCCGTCAAATTCTGGATCCGGAATTTCATCTGGGAGTTTTTTTACTGATGGTGTAGATGCAGGCACAATTGAAGAGGTGTCCCACCAGCCTCCTCGCTGCAATACTCCATTCCAAAATGCCCTGAAATCTCTAGCCTTTACAGACCCTCTGTTCAAATCAAATATTTGCTTAGCTCCATTCTCAACTATGTCTTTAAACGTTGACCCCTCTAAGCCTAAATCTATTTCCAATTTGTCTGCAATTCGCATGAGTGCATCAGGCATGCTCTTTGTACCAAGCTCTCCTCCACGATCTTCAAAAAACGGTCGTACTACAGGTTGTTGAAAACCAACTACTTGATACCCAGGACCTGCTATAGGCACATCAGTTCCCCAATCTTCTAATACTGTGTTGGACGGTAATATGAGATCCGCTATCGAGGCTGTGTCGTTAATTGTGTTAGCAAATGAGAATATAAGAGGTACTTTATAAGACGCGTCCTTAAACCCAATAGCGTCTGGCAACCCATATGCTATGTCGGAGTCATCGATCATTAATGCCTGAACTTTGCCATCATTCATATCCCTTACTACATCACGCCAATCAGACATTGAGCCAATTTTTAAGTTATCTTCAACTTCGATAAGATCTGGAGTTGGAGGTGCAGGATTGAAAATCAATCCTCCCGGCTTATTTAACGAACCAACCAAATAATTAAGCGAATAGATTGCAGTAAGATTGAGATTACCGTTTGTATGTGCCCCAGCCAGCCCTCCACCAAAAGCAACAGGGTGTTCTTTTGATGCAAATTCTCGTGCTATATGAGTAATATTCTCACTATTTACTCCAACATTTTCGGCCACCTGGTCAGGCGCCCATTTATTTATATCCACTTGTCCGCCACCCGTAAGGTTTGAGGCTGCTGTCGAGTCTCCCAAACCTTCATTAATAATTACTTGGGCTATGCTTAAAGCCAGTAATCCTTCTCTTCCGGGTTTTACATAAATCAATTCATCCGCATTTGCCCCAGTCATTGAAAAACGAGAATCCACATGGACAAGTTTTCCTCGACGGTGACCGCCTTGTCGAAATTCCCCGTATCCTCGCATGTATCTGACTGGGGAAATCCAGGTATTTAAAAAGTCTGCTCCGAAAGACAAAACATAATCACTGTTATCGATATCGATGTCAGGCAACCTGTCCTGATCAAAAAGAGTTTTATGAACTGACCTGAGATTTGTATTCTCTAGGATCTCATATGAAATTTTCGTTCCTCTATAGGCAGAAATAAACCTATCTGCAACTAGACTCGAATGGGAAATTGCGGGCTTTGTGACCATCACAACTCCACGGTTTTGTCGAGCAGCTTTAATCTGATCTAATTGGTTTGCAACTCGAGATATCGCATCACTCCAGCCAATCTCTTCCCAATTTCCTTCCCCTCTTTCTCCAACTCGAGCCATTGGCCCCCGTATACGATCAGGATTATATAGATCTTGTAACATGGATTCACTACGAGCGCTATGTTTTCCACGATTTACTGGATAATCAATATTACCTTCTATCTTTTTTGCCCTGCCTTCCATCACCCTCACAACCACTCCCTCACTTGTCGAATACGAATTTCCAAGAGTTGCATACCAATTATCTAAACCAGTTACAACATCCTCAGGCATTCCCACCTTTGACTGCATAAACAGTTCATCTTCAGGCACTCCACAAGCTGCTGCCAGCACTGCTCCAAGAGCACCTCCTCCCACTCCAGTGATAAATTGTCGTCTAGTTAATTTCATTAAATTTTTATATCTTCCTCAAGGTTTCCTTAAATTAATATCCAATCTAATAATGGCACGTAGAACAATCTGTAGGAGCACTATTGTCTCTGTGACAATCTACACAATTTCCCATTTTTAAAGGTTTAACTTGTCTTACTTTTTTCATATTACCTACATCGCCATGGCATGTTGCACAAACTGCCGAAGGTAAGATGTTGTCACGTTCTGAAAAGAATTGAATATGTGCTTGATGATTGAACCTAACATGGTCTGGTAAACGATGGACTCTTACCCAATCTATTGGCTCACCCTGTGAATGATATTCACGTAATTTTTCCACCTCTTTCGACGCATCACCAACGACTGTATGACAAGTCATGCAAAGACCAACCGATGGAACGGTAGCCGGTGCTCCTTTTGTCACATTTCGATGACAAAAAGTGCAATCGAGTCCAACATCCTGAACGTGTACGGTATGTGGAAACGCTATCGGCTGGTCAGGACCCTCATCGTAACCAAACATACTTATTGGCCTTCCTAACCATGCAGATATAACAAATAGTAAAACTACAATAACTAAAGCTAAGCCAGCTAGCCCAGAAATGCTTAGAATTCCAAACCTGACCATATCTTTACGGGAAGGTTTTGTTGGTAAGATTGAGGGAAAATCTCCTGGTAGCACTATTTAATCCCGCCGTTTATATCCAATAATTTGGCCAAAAATCTCGAAGTACTCCGGCATGATCCACGACGCGTGACAAAAAGTACATCGCACAACCAAAAGACGCAATCGATAAAAAGTAAAAGCCGGGACGTAATTTTCTTAGAGAAAGGTCTATGTGCCGGGAATCGGTAAGTGATGGCAGCCAGTTGTTTGCCACAAGCATATTGAAAGCAAAGCTTATGATAAAAATAACCACTATCCATAAATTTGTGAGCAGGTCTCCCAACTCACTCCATTGAGCATTTAATAAAGGTTCGGGGTCCACTACTTACCTTTCAAAAAATCTTGCGGAATATATTTAACGGACGGGTCCAAAAGCGCAAGTATCCGTCAAAAATGGATTAGTGAAAAGTATCACGCTTTATAGATGAGTGTCAAGACGCTTTTAAGCACTACTTAATACTAAATATCACTAAATTTTTTGCAACGAATTTTTTCGCCAAAACATCTCAAATAAGCTAGTTTGATTGAATTATTTCAATCAACAACTGTATAAATATCATTCAGGCTGGCAAAGTTTAATTTGCGTCACGAATACCCAGTATTTCCATAAGATAGTTGCATAGTTATTCATGTCTTAAAATGGTATCCTTGCCATTTGTCTAAGGAATTAGCACCTGCTTAATGATTCTAATTACAAAAATTAACTAGATTTAGAGCACCATACTAAGAGTTGAGAGGATATTATGGCTATAACAAAAATTGAGCAAAGATATATTGACTTACACCCTGAATCACTAGCTCGTTACCAAGTTTCTAAAAACCTTTTTCCAAATGGCGTAACTCACGACGCCAGACGCCTTGCGCCATTCCCGATTTATGTAACTCATGCAAAGGGATCGCATAAATGGGATGTCGAAGGTAATCGAATAATAGATTATAAAACTGGCCACGGCGCCATGATATTGGGTCATTCACACCCGGATATTGTTCAGTCAGTGCAGGAAGCTATGGCTGAAGGAACACAGATGGGTTGTTCAACCGATAAAGAAATTAAATGGGGTAAGTTAGTCACAGAACTTGTGCCATGTGCAGAAAAAATTCGCTTCCAAAGCTCAGGCACTGAAGCAGTTATGATGGCTATAAGATTGGCCCGCGCATATACGTCTAAAACAAAGATTATTAAATTTGACGATCATTTCCATGGGTGGAGTGATTATGCCACTGCTGGAGGATCAGGTTTAGGGGGAATCCCGCAAGAAACTTTAGACACAATGATTGTTTTGCCTCCAAACGACATCGATTTAGTTGAGAAGACTATAAAGAAAAGTGGCGATGTGGCTGCTGTTATGATTGAACCAACTGGTTCACATATGGGTCTGCATCCGATTCCACCAAGCTTTCTACATGAACTGAGAGAACTGACGGAAAGGACTGGAACAATTTTTCATATGGATGAAGTCGTGACCGGTTTCCGACTTTCAAAAGGAGGTGCTTCCGTAAAATTTGAAGTAACCCCTGATGTAACCACATTAGCAAAAATTCTAGGGGGAGGAATGCCGGGAGGAGCAGTAGCTGGAAAATCAGATATTATAAATTTAATCGAATTCCAAGATGATGCATCATACAATCAAAATGAAAGAGTTGGGCATCCAGGCACTTTTAACGCAAATCCAATATCTGCTGCTGCCGGAGCAAAAGCTTTGGAACTTGTAAGAGACACAGATGTTAATGAAAAAGCAGATGCCGCTGCTGCTAAATTGAAAAACGCTCTGAATGAATTGCTTGGAAAAATGGAAATTGCGGGCCAAGTTACGGGGCATGGATCTCTATTATTTGTCAGACTCGGAGTTGATTTTGAAGTCGGCAGTGACGGCGCTTCATTTGAACTCACTGATTCGGAATGGGAAACAGTAAACAATGGTCAACGAAATTCTCAGATACACTTGGCATTATTAAATGAAGGTATAGATCCAATGAGCAACGGCACAAGACTGATCATTGGACAAGATCATTCAGATCAGGACATTCAAGACACAGTTTCAGCTTATGAAAAAGCTTTATCGGCTGTTCGCGACTCAGGCCTAATGTAAGTTTCATTAAATTAAGACTAGTTTGGTTTAAAGAACCTGCTCGATTAAAGCTCAAGCGGGTTTCTCTAAACAGTTATCACATGTAATTACTTCTTATAACCTGCAGCATGTACTCCGGCTATCCTACCAAACACTGATCCATGCATTAGCCCGGCTGCTCTAAGGCTATTATGATAAAAAATTCCGCCAACTATCTCGCCTGCTGCATATAATCCAAAAATTGGTCTGTCTTCTGTATCTATTACTCGGGCATGCTCATCAATCTTTAGGCCGCCATATGTATAAGTTATGCTTCCAGTAACCCCATAGGCCAGAAATGGAGGTTTATCAATCTTTATAGCCCAATTACTTTTGCTTGGAACTATATTACCTGTAGATCTGCCGTCAAGAGTTCTAGGCAAATATTCAGCGTCTTGTGCCTCTGAGTTAAATCTATCAACTGTTGTGCACAATACTTCTGGATTAATACCCAATAGATTGGCTAATTCTTTCATAGAATTGGCTTTGAAAGGAGTAGATCCACCATATCTGGGTTCTAGATGGCTTAGAGCACGTTGATCAAATATCTGAAAAGCTCGATTACGTTTCTGGGCTAATATATCCGACCCAATTTGGACAAAAGTTTGCTCTGCGAACCCTGTGCCTTCATCAGTAAATCTATTGCCATCTAAATTAACCATAATGCCAAGGTTATAAGACCGTCTCGGCATTGCGTCTGTCAGCGCTAAATCACCCATTTTTGGAGCCGACAGATCTATGGGAGTCCCGTGGCATCCAGTCCATTGACCATTTATAGCTGCACCTACGGCTAAAGCAACTCTATGGCCATCACCCGTATTGTAACGAGATCCCCTAACTTTAGCGTTTTCCCATTTTGTACCCAAATATTTAATTCGCATTTCCGGATTAGCTTCAAATCCACCACATGCCAATACTACTGCCTTGCAACTTATGGAATTTAATCCTTCACGATCTTGCATGGTTATACCTTTAATTTGACCAAATTCACCCATAATTAAAGACACCATTTTGGTCTCATAAAGGATAAGTGTAGATTGGTTATTAACGGCTTTTGTTAACATCCTTACTAAACCAGGCCCTGACTCATATGCTGATAACCCAACTTGATTTGGAATAACAGACGGGGCATTTTCAAGATTAACGTTGACTGGCAATTCCCACTGAACTCCGATCGAATGCATCCAATCAATAGTTTCACGAGATTTCGATATTACAATGTTGGCAAGGTCCTTATCGGTATCTCCATATGTGGCTTCCATAAAATGGTTACGAAAATCCTCGGCTGTATATGGAGACATCTGAAAATCACCAACATCAGTGCCCTGGGGTAGCAGAGATTTAATATCGTCAATACCGTCGTGAGTAAACCTAAATCCTGCTCCGGTATATGGACAATTTCCACCTTGAAGGTTTTTCGGAGATTTCTCTAATACAAGAACCTTAGCATGTGATTCTGCTGCTGCTGCCGCTGCGCATAAAGCAGCATTTCCAGCTCCAACTACAACTACATCAAAGTTTATATCTTTGTCCATTTCTAACCTGTTTTTTCGAGTCAGTATAAATCAAGTCCCAATTAAATTACGAATCTTTATTGCTTTTTTGTTCTAAATTGTTCAAATCCAAGGTTTTATTGGATGCAACATGAATATTAGACTATAGTAATAGCATGACTCTGACCTTATTATTACCATCGTATATTTCAAAGAAAAGCTTTGAGTCGCCGGCATAGGAGGTGATAGCTGCTATGTCATTTAAAAACAAGATTCGAAATGGGATAATTTTGTTTACTGTGGCTACATTAGCCTATTCCATGACTACAAAAAAACGTCATGGACGTTTTTTAGGAGTCCCATACGATTGGAGGATTCCTTCCTTAGCAGACATCAGGAACCGTATTTGGAATAAAAATGATCCAAAACTTTTTAATAAAACAGTGTTTGGAGTGGGCTGGGCTCCGAATGCATACCAATTTTTGAAACGACTTCAGTCATCTGAACTACCGTCCTCACAAGCGAAAAAGGATAATGAAATTTAGGCATGATTCCTAAACTTCTTCATGTTGCCCGGTGGTGTAGTGGTAGCACAAAGGCCTTTGGAGCCTTTGACCCAGGTTCGAATCCTGGCCGGGCAGTACAATACCAAAATGTTAACTGGTGAACCAACTCTCGACAGGTTGTTGAAAGCCACTTCACGAGCTTTCTACTTATCTTTACGCATACTGCCTCCAGAAATTAGAAAGCCAATATCCATAGCTTATTTAATGGCTAGAACAGCAGACACCATAGCGGACACCCAAAATATAGAACTCCATGTCAAATTGAAATCATTAGAAGCGATTAAAATGGCCTTAAATAGTGGTGAATGTTTGATAAATCCTGACGACCTCTTTAGATCCGATGAAAAACCCCATTTATCTTTGCCAGAGTATCCCCTTCTATCATCAATTCCATTAACTTTACAAGCTATAGAAGTACTGGAGCCAAACAATTCAAGTCTTGTAAAAGAAGTGTTGGCCACACTAATCCAGGGAATGGAAATGGATCTCAAATGTTTTGGTAAAGCTATGTCAAAAAATAAAATTGCCTCTTTAAGAAATCCTGATGAAGTTGATCTATACACGTTTCTCGTAGCCGGCTGTGTTGGACCTTTTTGGACAGAAGTAACGTTTACTAATACTCCTGAGTTAAAAGATAGAGATATTAAAAACATTTCATCTCTTGGAGTTGATTTTGGTAAAGCACTTCAAATGACAAATATCTTACGTGATTGTCCTTCTGACATACGAGCCGGTAAGTGTTATCTCGCAAAAAAAGAATTAGCAGACTTATGCTTGACTCCTGATGATTTGCTTAACAGGTCAGCATCGATAAAGGTAAAAAGGTTATTAATTAATCAAGTAAACAAAACTATAGATTTATATGATTCAGCAGAACAATACGTATTATCTATACCTCCAAATTGCAGAAGACTACGGCTCGCAGCATTGTGGCCACTTCTGATAGGGCTAGGTACTTTAGAAGCATTAGTACTTGAGAATTCGTGGATGCACTCAGAAAAACCTGCCAAGGTTTCAAGATTGTGGGTTTACAAGATGATTATAAAATCATTGTTTATCGTGTCGTCGGATTACTCGATTAAATTTTGGATAAAACAGTTGCGAGCGTCAGTAGGAAAAGGGTTATTGATCTAAAACTTTCCAAAGACTGAATTTTGCTCAATAATTTACATCCCAGAAAGTTATTCAAGATGCTGTTTTGGAGCGAATAGAATTTGTCAAAATCAGAACTATCAGGCAAAGTACAAACGGTACTTGGCGTCATAAATCCAGATGAGCTGGGCATAACTCTAATGCACGAACATTTGCTACTTGATATTACTTGCTATTTTTACGAATCTGAATATGCGAGTGTTCGTTCATTTAAAGACATTCCTTTTAAACCTGAATTGACATCTAAATCATACGAATTGTATGTCCATCATCTTGATGGAGGGCGTATGTATGATGAATCAGAAACAATTCAGGAGGTTACTGCATACAAAAATTCGGGCGGCAATTCACTAGTCGACACCACCAGCATT
This sequence comes from Dehalococcoidia bacterium UBA1152, assembly GCA_002311285.1. Taxonomy (GTDB): domain Bacteria; phylum Chloroflexota; class Dehalococcoidia; order Lucifugimonadales; family UBA2962; genus UBA2962. The sequence continues at coordinate 64,337 of DBZU01000072.1, forward strand.
GGCATTGGGAGAGATCCTCTGGGATTAGCTAGGATATCTAGAGCCACAAGCTTAAACATAATAATGGGTTCTTCATATTACGTTACAAATTCTCATCCTGAAAACATGGACCAAAAAACCGAGTCCCAAATTACAAACGAAATTATTGGTGATATCACTATAGGTGTTAAGGATACTAATATTAGGTCAGGAATAATTGGGGAAGTAGGCAATTTCTGGCCCTTGACTAAAAACGAAATAAAGGTTTTATTAGCCTCAGGTAAAGCCCAAAAGGAAACCGGTGCCCCGATAACAATACATTCGGGACTTGGAGATGATGCTCCAATGGGAATCCTAAATCATTTGATCCGAGGAGGTGCAAAGCCGACTAACTGCATACTAGGACATTTAGATACGGCGATTCAGTCAACATTACATTTCATTGAGCTTGCTAAAACTGGATGCTACTTGGAATTTGATATTTTTGGGTGGGAAAATACGGGTATGTTTATGGATGATGTGATTAATATGCCAAATGATGGAGGCAGATTGGAGAAAATAATTTTTCTGATAGAGAATGGATTTGAGGATCAGATAGTGATTGCTCAAGATGTTTGTCGAAAATGGCATTTGTCTAGAAACGGCGGCAAAGGCTATGATCACATTTTAAACAATATTGTGCCTAGGATGGAAAAAATAGGTATATCAGAATCCCAAATTAATAAACTTCTTGTAAAAAATCCTGCAAAAGCCCTGGCTTTTGAATAAAATGTCCAATTACAGAACCGAAGGAGATTATTGATGGCCAAAAGTACTAAAACAATTGCTGATCTAGTTAGGGCTTGGAAATCAGATGGAATAGCCCACGTACAGTTTGAACTACCAGACATGCATGGTACAAGCAGATCAAAGTTAGTACCAATTGATCATGTGGAAGGATATGCTCACAAAGGATTAAATATGTATGGAGGCACAGTAGTGCTCGATACAGCTTCATCGGTAGTGGCTAACACTTTATACAACGAAGAAGTTAATTACGCGGACCAATATCTAATACCTGATCTAGAGACAGCAATAATCGTTCCATGGCTCGACCGCACAGCACGTTTGATATGTGAAGGTTCATGGGAAGATGGGTCGCCACAGAAAGCTGCTCCAAGATGGGTCTTACGACAACTTCTAAATAAAGCAGACTCCCTAGGATACGCTGTTAAACTAGGCCTTGAGTATGAATTCTATGCACTTTCCCCTGATACATCAGAACCTTATTTCGGTGGTCTTCATATTTTTAATACCTTGAGAAACCGATATATTCCTTTGATTGACCAAATAATGGATGAAATGCCTAAAGCAGGAATTGACTTGATCACAGCAAACTGCGAATATGCTCCGTCACAATTTGAAATCAATTTTGCTCCAACTAATGGAATTGTAGCCGCTGATCAAGCATTCACTTTCAAAAATGGCGTCAAAACAATTGCGCATCAGATGGGTCAAAATGCGACTTTTATGACTAAACCATTTAGCGACACTGCCGCGTCAGGCTGCCACGTACATATCGGCCTTATTAAAAAAGAAACAGGAGAAAATATATTTTTAGATAATTCTGATCATGATGGATTATCCTCAATAGCTCGCCAATTCATACAAGGGATGATGGATCATACTCCCGCAAGCATGGCTTTATTAGCTCCAACTATAAATTGTTACAGTCGTTTTAAACCTCATACTTTCGCTCCTTCAAATATTAGCTGGGGGCCTCAAGATCGCTCCGCTGCTGTCAGGGCAAAAAACTCAAGAGATGACAACACTCATCTAGAAAATCGCCTGGGCACAGGCCTTTCAAATCCATATCTTGCAATAGCCGCCGTATTGGCTGCTGGTTTAATAGGAATTGAAAATGGCAAGGAAGCAAAAACGCCGAAAGCAAAGAGCGGGCCTGCAGAGGAAAACCCAAATTATGCTAAGCTTCCCACGACCATTGAAGAATCTTTATTGGCCTTAGAGTCGGACAAAAAGTTTTCCTCACTTTTGGGTGAAGAATTTGTACAGGCATATATGACTATGCGATGGAATGAAGTGTATCGGTTCCGATCCCATATTACTGACTGGGAAAAACAAGAGTATCTAGAAGTCTATTAACAGTCTGGCTATGCTTGAGATTTAAATAAAGTTTTATAAACCAACATCACAATAGTTGCATAAACTATTACAACTATTGCGCCAACCCATGTGGATAAAGGAGCTCCATAGTTCTCAGCTAAATTGCCGGCAACTAAGCTGCCGAAGATTACAGTCCCCCAACTTGCCATAAATAAACCGGCAATACGCCCTCTAAATTCTTCTGGGACAGATTGCTGTAACATGACACTAAGCAAAGTCTGTAGACCGGTGAACGCCATACCAATGAATAAGCATGCAATCGTGGCTACCAACATAGATTTAGACTGAGCAAGAATAATCAAGGAAAGTGTACCTAGCAGGCTTGAAAACACCAGGATTAAACCTGGACGTTTTATGTTTCCAATTGATGCAAGTATTGTCGTGCCAACGATTGTACCCACTCCAATAGAAGATAACATTAACCCCAATTCTTTTGGCCCAAGATCAAAAACCTCAGCATTAAATACTGGCAAAAGATTGTTCCCAAACGGGATTAATACCATCGGTCCCAAAAAAGATAATAGTAGTAAACCTTGAACAACTGGAGTTTTTAATACTATTTGTATTGAGCCTCCGAATCCGTATAGCATTGAACCGAATGTTAAATTTTCTGTAGGGTTTATGCGAGTTGTTATACGACTTGCCATTAATACCGCAATCATTTGAACCACGGCACCGGCAAAAACTGCGGCAGCCGGCCCGTACATCGAAATTAAAACCCCGCCTACACCTGGTCCTACTAATCTAGATATGCTAAATGCCAACTGAGTTAAAGCAAAGCCATTGATTAATTTTGATCTGTCGAGCATATCTGCAGTGATAGCCATTCTTGCTGGTTCGATCAAAATCCATGAACATCCCATAAGAAAAACAAAGGTCAAAATGTGCCATACTTCTATCTTGTCAAGATAAACTCCGATCCCAAAACCAACGCTAAGAATAAATTGGTAACATGGTCCAAAGATTAAAATTTTTTGTTTATTAAGACGGTCAACTAAAACTCCTCCCAGAGGAGCTCCAAAAAGATTAGGCAAAGTATCTAAAGCCAACGCCAATGCAGTTATAAAAGCTGAGTTTGTTAGTTCATATGTGACCCATCCAATACAAACTTGTTGAAAAAAATAACCTCCACTAGTACCCATACTAGCAATCCAAAGTAAACGGAAATCTACTGAAGAAAAAGATTGGAATGTGCGGTTAGCAAAAGTAAATTTAAACATAACAATAAAAAATCTATTTATTATAAAATTAAAGGTATTCTTATTGTATTACAAGATCGATAATCGAAAATTTACAAACTAGTTGATAAATAAATAATGCTTAGCTATTGACTCAATATATCCTCAGCCATAGACTTCAATCTAGCAATATTCCCGGAGGTGTTTATGTGTGGAATTGGCGGGTTTTTTTATAAAAACGGTGATACAGATGTGCCGCTAGGGACAAGACTATTTTCTATGGCATCTGTGTTAGGTAGCCGTGGACTTGATTCAACAGGCATGGCATTATATGGGGTTTTACCATCCAATCACATAGTGCTTCGTGTTCACCTAGAATCAAATCAATTTAACGTTGACGCTGACCTCGAATCAATTATAGATAGTATGACATCTCGCTTACGTAAATTGTCATCAATATACGATGTCAACTACATTGGCAATATTCTGCGGATTGAACTAGATGGAATCGAGGACAATGCCAATATTGAATATATGTCAAAAATAACAGAAGCAATTGAAGAATCTGGTACCGAATTATTTAGTATTGGTAAATCGATGGAAATAATTAAAGACGTAGGCCCTGCTATTCAATTAGAAGACTATGGAATACATGATTTCAAAGGATCGCACGGATTAACCCATACCCGTTTGGCCACTGAAAGTCGTGTTGATATATGTTACTCACATCCTTTTTGGGCCAGGCCTTTTCCAGATATTGCTGTGGTGCACAACGGACAATTAACTAACCACAATACATTGAGAAGGTCTCTGCAACGTAGAGGTTATCAATTTTCTACAACGAATGACTCAGAGGTAATAGCTGTCTTTATAGCAGATCAATTATTGGCTGGCTTGACGCTCCAAGATTCATTAAAAGCATCGATTGAAGAATTAGATGGTACGTTTACCTATCTGATTTCCACTGAAGATGGAATCGGATTTGCTAAAGACCGATTCTCTACCAAGCCTTTGATAGTTGCAGAAAACAAAAGTTTCGTAGCCTTGGCGTCCGAAGAGGTCGCATTGAATTCGATGATTTCCTCAGATACAGATCTATACGAACCTACAGCGAGCTCGGTGAAGACATGGCACCGGTAGATTGCAACGAACTTTCTACTCGGGAAATAAATCTTGCCATCAAGGAAGGCTTAACTAACGACGGAGAAGTAATTGTCCAAAACACCAATTCACGACACAATCTAGGTGTAGGATTAGATCAACCTGGGCGTGTCGTTTTTGAAGGAAGTGTAGGTTACTACTGCGGCGGTATGTTAAAGCAATGTAATATCGAAATCCATGGTAACGCCGGTTGGTCGGTAGCCTCAGATATGCAATCAGGAACAGTCGTAGTGCACGGAAACTCAAGTGCTGCTGCAGGAGCTGCCATGAGAGGTGGATCTTTAATTGTCCATGGTAACTCAGGTCCACGCACTGGAATATCTCAAAAAGGTGGAACTATTGTAATTGGTAAAAACGTTGATTATATGTCCGGCTTTGTTATGCAACGCGGCATAATGGTAGTCTGTGGCAACACAGGCCAAGCATTTGCAGACTCAGTCTATGAAGGCAATTTGTATGTACTTGGAACCGCAAATGATCTTGGTAATGACGCCATTATTACTGAGATTAATCAAGTAGATCAACAAAAAATCGATGAATTACTTTCGAAATTTAAAATCAAAAATATTCCTGACGATGCAATATTCAAAAAAATCGTTTCCGGTAAAAAACTTTATAATTTTGACAAAAAGGATTTTAAATTATGGAGAGTTGCTCTATGAGTGACCCTGGATCTGAAGAAACAAGACCTTTAATTCGAGAAAGTTTTTTCTACGCACCGGAAGTTATTGAGGACATACAAGCAAAAGCTGAACTAGGACGATATCGTGTTCGTGGTTTTGGTACTCTTCGTAAACTCCCGTCTTTCGATGACTTAACATTTGTAACAGCTGGAATGAGTAGAGTTCCGCTTGAAGGGTACAGGGAAAGTTGTAGTACCAAAACGGTCATAGGATCTCGAAATGCAACAGAACCTTTAAAGCTTGATACGCCGATTTATATCACTGGAATGAGTTATGGGGCTCTTTCGAAAACAGCTAAAGTTGCATTAGGTAAAGCTGCTACAGAAACTGGAACCATGACTGTGACAGGAGACGGGGGCATGCTTCTTGAAGAACGAGAAGCATCTCGTTTGTTGATGTATCAAGTATTGCCAAGCCGATACGGTTTTAATCCTGATCACTTGAAGTCAGCAAACGCATTAGAAATAGTAATCGGGCAAGGAGCCAAACCGGGAACCGGCGGACTGTTAATGGGTTTAAAAGTTTCGGAAACCATAGCTGACCAGCGTGAATTACCTGCAGGGATTGACCAAAGAAGTCCAGTTAGGCACCCAGACTGGATGGGCTCAGATGACTTGATGATAAAAATCGAAGAGCTTCGTGAAGTAACAGATGGTAAAGTACCGATATTTATAAAATTAGGTGCTGGTCGAGTAACAGATGATGTTAAATTAGCAGCAAAAGTCGGGGCAGATGCAATTGTTATTGATGGTATGGAAGCAGGTACAGGAGCCTCTCCCGAACTGCAATTAGATCACACAGGTATACCTACTATGCCTGCAACCGTAGAAGCTGTTCGCGCGTTGCAAGACCTTGGTTTAGAAGAAGAGGTAGACATAATTGTGTCAGGTGGTATAACTAGTGGGGCAGATGTGGCAAAAGCTTTAGCTTTGGGCGCGAAAGGAGTTGCAATAGGAACTGCTGCGCTAATCGCTTTGAATTGTAATAAGTCTATATATATAAATGATTACGAACGACTTGGAACCAGGCCGGGTGCTTGTCACCACTGCCACACTGGATTGTGCCCGGTAGGCATTACCACGCAAGACCCAGAATTGGAATCTCGACTTAATCTAGAAGAAGCTGCTGAACGAGTAACGAATTATCTTAACGCCTTAACCTTGGAAGTTCAGCTGATATCCAGGGCTTGCGGCAAACGAGATATTCATAATTTAGAACCGGAAGATTTAAGAGCTTTAACTTTGGATGCCTCAGCAATGACAGGAATTCCATTAGTAGGTAGCAACAAGGTTTATTAATTGAAATTAAATTCATATCAGATAGTGACTAACGTTCAGAATTGTTTATATAAGTTAAGAGGTTTATCTTAAATGGATAAAATATTTGAAATAGATATGGCTGGAGAAAAAATTCGAGCATATTTGCTTACAGCTGAAGCCCCAAAAACTTGCCAGGCATTTGAAACGGCCATGCCCATCAAGACATTTGCTGTAAATGCAAAGTTTGCTGGTGATGAAACAATAGGCATGTTGTCTTTCTATGTTCCTCCTGGAGAAAATGAGGTCCCTTCGGTTGAACCGGGCGATATCGGATATTATCCAAGAAGTCAAACACTGTGCTTATTTTACGGTGACATAATGCCGTTTGGATATATAAATTTATTTGCGAAGGTAATACCCGAAGATTTAGATAAAGCAGTAATAGCCGGGGGGAAAATTTTGAAGGCCGGTTCGATGCCATTAACGATCAACATGTCTAAAAGTCAAGAGACGCAAAAGGTTATGAGCCCCAAACATAATAACCCCACCATAATTAAAGTTATGCGTGCTATAGAAGAAATTTGGGAAAACGAGCCTGATGATGTGTCTAGTATGAGAACTCATAAACGTCCACCTATGGGGAATTTTCCTTGGCTGATTTATTCAAACTTCGATCTGTTCTGGGGCACAGAAAATTTACATGTTGCCAGTGACTTGGCAAAGGATTTGGAATTAAACGCAGCTAAAAAAGTGTCCCTTAGTTATCTAAAACGAACAAAAGAAAGGCTTGGTAAGTGGGGTTATTCTAATGCTACTTCTTTGATAGAAGAGGTGTCAGACAACATAAAAATTTTAGAATCAAGTGACGAATTGATAACTTTACTTGATTCTATGAACGTGTACTTAAATCGATTAGGCAGTTGGGTAGACGCAATGATACCTTGGAATAATATGGATAACAGCTTAAAACTACTTACATTAAAATAATAGCTACCCGCTATTTCTTTTATCTACAGCTCTCCACCCTAACCCTACGACTGTGGCTGCTAGCATCGCTTTAACCAGATCGCCAGGGATATATGGATACATCCCTGATGAAAATAACTCGCCTTCTGCGGGCCAACCATAATCTCCAAATTGCAGCCATAATAAACCAGGGACATATACCACTAGCATACCGAAAACCATTGTCCACAATGAACGTCTATTCCATCCTCTTTGAGAGAGATAACCTACAAGCCATGTCGATACTATAAAACCAATAAGATATCCGCCTGTAACTCCAGCGCTTGTGTACGCCCAACCTCCACTTCCGTCTTTAAATACAGGCACGCCTGACATTCCTAAAAAATAATATATTAGGATTGATACCAGGCCCCAGCGCCATCCCAACACTCCACCAGCAATAAGCACGCCAAATCCTTGTAATGTGATTGGAACCGGATTATCTGGCAAATAGAAACTCGCTCTAGCTAATCCTGTTATAAGACCAACAAGAGCTAAAGATACAACGAGTTTATGAACCCAAGTAACTGTCGGGACTAAAGCTTCTAATAACGATGGGCCTGGCTTTGAAAGCCATACCCATGGCTTAGAAGCGATTACCCTACTTCCTGGTTTAGTTACCATTTGCATATTAATTGTCTCCTGAATAAGCTCTTTATATTGCTTGGTTGTTTTGAATCATACAATTCGCACAACTACAAGATAAACTGTCTTGATGGTCACGAGCAGTAAATAATGAATCGCTATTTAAACTAACTTCTTTTTCACTTCCGCCAAACAAAGACTTAAAAATATTTTGACCCATTGCTGTTATTGCTATAGCGCCCAGAAAATAAACCGGCATTTGCTTTAGAAATTTTCTCTTTGTTAGGTTAAGTTTGTTTTTATAAGAGTTATTCATCAATGTCTCCAGATTTATTGCATTATCAATAAACTATAATCTCGATTTTACTTTTTAACTAAAACCGAAATTATAATAGCAGAGTTTATCTTATTCAACGTAAATTTAATTCTGATTTGTATAGTCAATCAAATTATGAAAGTGATTAACCGGTCCTTTACCAGTACCAACAGGGTAAGCTTTACGTATTGACAATTGGACATATCGCTTTGCCATACCTACTGCCTCCAACAAACCAACCTGTTTTGCCAGTGCCACCGCTAAGGCCGACGCAAATGTACAGCCGGTGCCGTGAGTATTACATGAGTCTATTCTAGAACCAGTGAAGGCTTTATATTCTATGCCATCATAAACTAAATCAGTTGCCGGTCCTGATTCGAAGCCTCCGGTAATCACTACAGCTTTCGCCCCTAATTCCATAATCGATTTAGCAGATTTCCTGAGTTGCTCCATTGTCTCTATAGAACTGCCAATCAAAACCTCTGCCTCAGATACGTTAGGAGTAACAACATCCGCAATTGGCAGTAGTTTACCTTTCAAACAATCAATTGCATCTTCTTCAATTAAACGGAAACCAGTTGTAGATATCATCACAGGATCAACAACTAATATCGGTACATCATTCTTACCTAAAGTATCTACAACTACATCAATTATTTCACTACTGGATAACATGCCTGTCTTTACGGCATCAGTGCCAATATCAGTAAATATTGCTTCTATTTGGCTTGCCACATTAGAAGTCGGGATATTGTGTACGTCGGTAACCCCGTGCGTATTCTGAGAAGTAATACTAGTGATCACAGAGGTGCCATATGCCCCCAATGAAGCAAAGGTCTTTAAGTCAGCCTGTATTCCAGCACCACCACCAGAATCTGAACCAGCTATAGTCAATATCTTTTTTACATTCATCGATTTCATTTTTAGTTACGTAATCACTAAATTCAATAATAATTCAACATTTGTAACACAGTTATATGATTTGGAATTATATTTAAATAAATTACACTAAGTACCAAATTTTATTGATATTTAAAGAAATTGCTGGAATTAATATGAATATTTTAACTAAATATACCCAAATTATGGGTATAAAACTGGATAGCAAGCAAATAGAACAACTTCATACCTACAAAAATTTACTGATTGAATGGAATCAAAAAGTCAACCTAACAGCAATAACCGATCCAAAAGAAATAATTGTTAAACACTTTTTAGACTCAATGGCTATTCACGCTGTATCACCCGTATTAAACAAACAGGGTTTTAAAGTTATTGACGTAGGTAGCGGCGCAGGATTCCCTGGATTGGTTTTACAAATTGCTTTCCCTAAATGTAACATCACATTATTAGAGTCGACTCAGAAGAAAGTTAAATTTCTCCAATTCGTCAAAACAAAACTCGAATTGACAAACTTGACTGTAATTGGGGCTAGAGCCGAGCTTGCTGCTCACAATGTACTGTTTCGAGAAGTTTTTGATTTAGTGGTTGCTAGAGGAGTTGCAAGATTATCCACATTGTCAGAACTTACTCTACCGTTTTGTAAAATTAATGGATTATGCGTACTTCACAAAGGTCCGAATCCTGATAAAGAACTGACGCAAGCATCAAAAGCTATTAACCACATGGGAGGAAATAAAGCAGAACTTTTGTCGTTAAATCAAAGTCTTTCGTTACCATCCAACAACACCGTTTTTGTAAAGTTAATTAAAATAAGTAAGACACCAGCGAGATTTCCACGCGCAGATGGTATGCCCAAAAAAAGTCCTCTTTAATATGAACAACTAATATGCGATTTCATTGGTCCTATTTTCTCGACAACTACAAAATTTTATTTGACGACACTTATACGCGCGAAGATGTAATTACCAAGTTACGAGCAAGAGTGTTTTCTTTACCAACGATCATCTTTATTGGTATAACCACTGCTTTAATATTTTCTATATCCATTGGCATTGATCTAGATTGGTCACAGATGTTTTCGAATATTCGTGAGATGAATCCATTTCAATATCTGATCGGAATATGTGTTTACTATGGAAGCTTTCTTGTAAGAGGATTGCGTTGGAAGATATTAGCAAGTACTGCATCAAAAACGATAACCGATACTGGCGAAAAGACAAAATTACCCTCTACACTAGAATTTTCAAAATTCATATTGATTGGATGGTTTATTAATGCTATCGCTTGGCTAAGGCTGGGAGATGCATATCGTGCATGGAGTTTTTCGCGACAATCCAAAAAAAAGTTTTCATGGAGTTTAGGAACTCTTTTAACTGAAAGAGTGTTAGATATGTCTACAATACTAGGCATATTAATTGTAGCAATTCTGGCTATAACAAGTTTAGGCAATGATGTATCTAATTATTTAATATTTGCCGCAGCCATAATGACAGGCTTGTTAATTATGTTCCTCATATTTATGCACCTGTTTGGGCTTAAACTCGCTAAGCTTTTACCAAAAACATTATTTTCTATCTACAGCATGTTTCATAAAGGAACATTAGACAGTTTAGCGATTAAACAAATGCCTCTGTTGATTGTGCTAAGCATAATAGGGTGGTTGCTAGAGGCAGGTCGTCTTTATTTCATAATAAAAGCATTAAATCTAGAATTATCGATACCGATGATATTAATTGTTTCATTGGGTCACGCGATATTGAGTACTGTTCCCACACCTGGTGGTATTGGTGCTGTAGAGGCTGGTGTAACTGGATTGCTAGCTTTGTCACTACCAAAAAACGATGCTGCTTCGATAGCAATATTAGATCGATCAGTAACCCTGTTAAGTGTAATAGTTTTTGGAGGATTAGCTTTTTTTATATTTGAAATATTTCAAATCAAATTGCCTTCAAAACGCAAACCGCCTTATAGGGGTAAATATTGACAAGTTATAATTACTTGAATTTAGAATTTAAAAAAAATTACATTTTGCTTAACCAAGTTCATTTACGGAGAATTCCAATATGGCCACGTTAAATCTCAGAAAACATAGTTCAATTCAAGTCGATGGGCCAGATAGGGCTGCAGCTAGAGCTATGTTGAGAGCGTCTGGATTACAAGACGAGGATTTTACAAAGCCATTTGTTGCAATCGCTAATCTAGCGAGTGATGTCACGCCATGTAATATGCATTTGGATCGAATAGCAAAGGCTGCTAAAGAAGGCGTTAGATCAGCCAACCTGGTACCTTTTGGGTTTGGAACAATTACTATAAGCGATGGAATATCGATGGGTACTGAAGGCATGAAAGCTTCGCTAGTAAGTAGAGAAGTTATAGCTGATTCTATAGAGACGGTGGTTTTTGGAGAGAGCATGGACGGTCTATTAGTAGTAGCAGCATGCGATAAAAATATGCCAGGAGCGCTGATGTCAATGGCCCGTCTAAACGTGCCATCAATATTCGTTTATGGCGGCGCTATACTAGCGGGCAACTACAATGGTAAAGATATTAATGTACAAGACATGTTTGAAGCTATAGGCACCTATTCTCAAGGTAACTTGAGTCTAGATGAATTAATAGCTATGGAGAGGGTGGCATGTCCAGGAGAAGGGGCTTGCTCAGGTATGTTCACCGCTAACACTATGGCATCAGCCATAGAGGCGTTGGGTATGTGTCTTCCCGGTACGGCTTCAATTCCAGCAGTAGATTCGAGAAATCTAGAGTTCGCCAAAAAAGCAGGTGATTTTTTATATAAATTATTAGAGAACGACATAAAACCTCGCGACATTATGACTAAAAAATCATTTGAAAATGCTATTACAGTCGTGCTTTCTATGGGAGGCTCCACTAACGCAGTTTTACACTTACTAGCCATTGCAAATGAAGCTAACGTAGATTTAGAGATAGATGATTTTGACCGATTGAGTAGAAAAACTCCATATCTTACGGACCTACGTCCGGGTGGTAAGTATGTAATGCCAGACATGGACAAATCCGGTGGAGTGCCTGCACTTATGAATGAATTACTAAAGGGAGGCTTGTTGCACGGAGAAGCTCTAACTATCACAGGGAAAACCATAGCTGAAAACTTGGAAGAATTTAAAACAACTCCTGACAGTAAAGTGATTTATCCAATAAGCGCTCCTCGAAGTCCAACTGGTGGCTTGGTTATTTTAAAAGGCAACTTAGCTCCTGAAGGTGCTGTATTAAAGGTTTCAGGAACAAAAAATCGTACACACCAAGGACCAGCCAGGGTGTTTGATTCAGAACGAGCTGCCTTTAAAGCTGTTACGAAAGGCCAAATTAAAGATGGAGATGTAGTGGTGGTTAGGTACGAAGGACCTAAGGGTGGGCCTGGCATGCAAGAGATGCTTGCTCTTACCGGCGCTATTATTGGATCTGGACTAGGCGATTCAACTATACTGTTAACTGATGGCCGTTTTTCTGGAGCAACCCGAGGCCCAATGATAGGCCATATTGCCCCAGAAGCCATGGTTGGTGGTCCAATTGCATTAGTGGAAAATGGAGACATAATCAACTTAGATGTTGATTCAAGAGATCTTTCTGTTCATCTATCAAAAGAAGAAATGTCAAAACGCAGAGGAAACTGGAAAGCGCCTAAACCAAATTATACCCACGGTGTTTTGGGAAAGTATGCTAAATTGGTTTCATCTGCTTCTAAAGGCGCAGTGACTGGGTAAACCGGCTTTAAGTTTTATTTTTTTGATTCAAAGATCAAATAATACTCAATAGCTTCTTAGTTAAAATTCTTGTCCGGTCTTCGTTCAAATTCATGGGGTGTATCGTAATTATACCTTCTCCTAGACCAACCTCTTGTACGAAAACTCCTGGATTACCATTTTTCAGCTGTCTTGATATTTCAAATGCAGATTTTTGTAATACTTCCTCGTTAACTCTAATTGTCAAAATTGGAGAGCCTTCTTCAGGAGCGAAGATTCTTGTTTCTAGAGCCTTACTACTTATAGCGGAAACTATAGATTTTAAATAGTTTGTTTGATCTATGTAATTTGATTCATAATTATCTTCCACAAATAACCTTAATGCAGTTAAGAGACCTACCACGTTCTCTTTAGACACCTTAAACCCTCTTCCAATACCATGACGAGGTATACCCGGAAGTGTATCTTTGGGAATTAAATCATTAGGCGGATCCCAAATATCAAAAAACTCGTCCATATCAAGGTTTTGTAATGCAACAGAAGTTATCAGATGTTTTTTACCACAAAGAATTCCTGTAGATTGAGGCCCCAGTAAAGCTTTGCCTCCAGAAAATGCAACAAGGTCAGCACCCATTTCAATGAATCTCCTTAGATTTGCCTTGGGAGGCAATTCTCCCGCTGCATCAACAATTACTGGCAATTTAAACTTTTGAGCTACCTTAACAACGTCTGTCAAACAAGGATGACTGTCTGGGCCCTGTGAGTAATAGATGCCTACCGTTGAATCCGTTATCGCTACTTCATATTCCCATGGTTCAGTTCGTCGTACTCCCGCATTAGCTACTATCTCGTTCATACCCACCTCGACCAGGGTTGCCCCTGCAAGCCTCGCAGCATGATCATAGCCATTACGATGTTCACGCGAAATAATAAACTCATTTTTGAAACCTTGGGTTTGAGGTAACTTATCAATTTTTGATAAATCGCAACCTGCTATTATTGAGGCTGTAGCTAAAGTTAAACCTGCAGAAGCGCCAGAGGTAACATATCCAGCTTCTGCTCCAGTTACATTGGATATATACCGACTCGCTGCGGCTTGTAATTCTGCCATCGATACAGATTCCCGAGCCGCCTCTCTCATTGAATCTACAACCTCTTCCGGCATCAAAGCTCCTCCTACACGCGTCGAGGCACCAGATACATTAATAATAGTTCTAACTCCAAAATTGTCGTAAATTGCCATAGCTTCCTGTAAGTTCCTTTATTCGAAGTAATTCCTGTTTCCAAATTGGTATTAAAAGACTAGATGATATATCGTCCTACTCATATATAACAAAAAACCGGGACACCTGTTAATGCGTATCCCGGTTTAAGTTGTATTTCGAAATTAATCGGTGTTCGATTACTTCCAGCCTAAAGACCCCTTTGGATCTGGCAGCAAAGAAACTCGATGGCCTTGAACGCATTTATATCTTTCTTCTCTTAGTTCACGACGCTTACCAGATAATGATGATTGTTCCATAATGGAATCACAAAATGGGCATGTAACTTCATATACAGCTCTATTCCTTAGTCTAACTACTTGCACATAAAGCAACGTTTCTTTCAAATTGTCATACTCGCCTGTATACCGTATTACATATCGCGTTCCAGTAGTAATCAAGTTGGTAGGCCTGGTTCCATTTTTATTGGGCGTGTGTCCGTAATCAACATAACCGCATTTAATACACTGCGGCTCATTGTATCCCTGCATCAAATTGTTCTCACATCTCGGACATTCGAGTCGACCCTTAGATCCGCGTCTGGGCCTTGGAACTTGAACTGGACTGGGAAGAACCTTTGGTTTAACAACCAGAGGAACATCTGGCGAATAAGTTGTTTTTAATCTATAAGGCGTAGCCTGAATAACCATTTTTTTTCTCCGACTTTTGTCCTAATTTAGTAATATCAAAATATGTATCACAATAAATCGAAAAATCTATAGATCGACATAAATTAATTAATACTTTGTACAATTTTTAGAATTTTTTCAGACACTGATTAAACAAAGTATAATATTTTGTCAATGCTATTTCTAAAGAATTGTTCGTTCTTTGTTTATGATTTGGATAATTCGTGTTTTACGTATATTTACAATCTGAACAATAATTTCGCCCATAAACCGCATGTCACAGGGATTGCTTAAATATTTATATGTTTAAATATAATCAATTGTTAAGACAAGTGTTCTAATTTTTTTTAGACATTTTTATACATAATCCGACATTAAATAAAGTATCGGTATTTGTAAAAACAACAATACATTCTGGTCGATTGACATCGGTTATTTGCAAATGCTAAAGTCGTTTTGGGTTTAATTTGAAGATAATAGTATGTGCAAAACAGGTTTTTGATCCTGAGACACCAGTTTCAGGACTTGTCATAGACGAAGAATCGGTATCTATAACATCCAGATTAGGAATGCCTCCCGTTCTAAATGGCTTTGATGAAAACGCCATAGAGGCCGCTCTTAGGATTAAAGATACAACAAGTGCTGAAGTAACAATCATTTCTATTGGTAATGATTTTGTTATGGATGTAATGAAAAAGCCTCTCTCAATGGGAGCAGATGAGCTAGTGCTGGTACAGGGATCAGAATTTGAAAACCTCGAACCGTACACTACCGCCTTTTTTCTCTCATGTGCCATCAAAAAAATCGGCTTACCCGACTTAATCTTATGTGGCAGACAAGCATCCGATTGGGACAATGGACAAGTGCCATTAATTTTAGCCGAATTACTAGACTTGGCGTGTCTCACTTTAGCACAAGATATAACCGTTCAGTCAAGCATAATAAAAACGGAAAGGGTCATTCCTGATGGTTATCAAATATTAGAAGCGGAGCTCCCAGCATTAGTTACAGTGACTAATGAGCTCGGCGAGCCACGATATCCAACCTTAAGGGGAATAATGAACGCTGGGAAAAAGTCTCCTATTGTATTGTCTTTTGATGATTTAGATATTCAATCATATGACTATAAGTCTAAAATCAAAACTAACAAAATTTCTATACCTGAAGCAAATGATGACTGTGAATTTATACAAGGTTCTGACGATCAGGAATCAGGTAGATTACTAGCGCTTAAATTGAGAGACACAGGATTAATTTAAATGAGCCATACAGCCATAATTATTGAAGAGGGACAAGAAACCCTTGATAGTTCTATTGAATCTATTTTAAGTTTAGCCAACTCATTTGGAGATGATGTTTCGTTGGTTATGTTTAACTCTGATAACGTAGAGTTGCGTGAAAGCTTAACCTGTCTAAACGTAAATCAAATATACTGCATTAACCCTCCTGGTACATACAATAAGCCTTTACCAGATGAAGTGGCTATTTCCTGCTTAGAATGGTTTTGTAACAAAAATAATGTAGACCGGGTGCTCATGAACAAAACTCCGTGGGCGTTAAATATTGGGCCAAGACTTGCGTTCAGGATTAAAGGATCATACGCTCAAGACTGTATAGACATTAAGCGACAGGAAGACAATGAATTAGTTTGCCTTAGGCCGATTTATGGAGGCAATGCTATAGCACACGTATCTCTGCCAGGAGATACTCCACAAGTTGCCACGGTTCGCACAACGCCCAAGGAGACTATTAAAACTATTAATGGAAATCCAATATCAATAACCGACCTGAAACCTCAAATCGAAACTGACGATATTCGCGTTAAAATCCTCAAAACTGTTACCACAGTTGCAGAAGGTCCAGAGCTTAGTAAAGCTGAAATTGTAATAGCCGGCGGCAGAGGGTTAGGAGGACCGGAACCTTTTGAAAAACTGAAGGAATTGGCGAAGATACTGGATGGAGCTGTAGGTGCATCGCGAGCTGCATGTGATGCCGGCTGGATAGATCATAACTTTCAAATAGGACTTACTGGCAAAACAGTTACTCCAAACATGTACTTAACATTTGGGATATCTGGAGCCAGTCAACATATGGCCGGCTGCTCAGGCTCACGCAATATAGTGTCAATAAATTCAGACAAAAATGCCAATATTTTTAAAGAATCAAAGTATGGAGTTGTTGGTGACTGGAAATTAGTACTGCCGTCATTTATTTCAACTGTAAGAGAATTAATAGACGAAAAACAAAAATGATAGACTCACCAATTAAAGATAATTAACCGTAACATATGAATTCAGAAAAAGTTGATGTATATTATGACTTTGGAGAATATATAAATTGATAGATGGCGATTTTGAGTTAGATGTAAATGAGATTTTAGCCGAATTAAGTGAAGCAGAAGTAATTTCAATTTTTTTTCCAATCTTTCGAAAATCACTTGTAATTGATCTAAGATCATTGGAATTCTCAGGACCGATGATCCAAATTATGCATATGGTATCGTCGCCTCAAGAAAGACTAAGGGCTATAAGAAGGGCGAGGCCAGGTTTTCCAAGAAGGCCTAATCTAGCAATTTTCCCCTGGCCACGAAATGTTAACAGTCTAGTGTCTGAAGGAATATGGGAACAATTAACAAAAATGCTGTCAGATGCCGGCCATCAAAATTCTCAAGAGTCAACTGACAAAGCATTAGAAGACTTAAATCGACTCCAAAAAGCGGAGCTGGCTCGAGTAATTATAGGGGAAAATTATCATACTATTTGGACAAGTCAGCCCACCCATGATTAGCCAAAACAAATTTTATCATTAACAGCCAGACTGCTTTCTACACTAAAACATGTCGTCAGAATCATTAGTTGGATTTATAGGTGGAACAGGCCCTGAAGGTTTAGGTCTGGCAATGCGTTTCGCACTGAGGGGTAAAAAGGTTGTTATCGGATCAAGAAGCCTGGCAAAGGCAGAAACCGCTGTGTCCAAGATCAGATCTAAATTACCTAATGGATACGTATCCGCGGGTTTAAATAGCGATGTGGCAGACAAATGTAACCCAGTATTTATTTCAGTACCTTATGAAGCACAAAGCACAATTCTAGAAGAACTTAAGGTCCGCTTAGCGAACAAAAATGTGATTAGTGTCGTTGCGCCTGTAAAGTTTACAAAAGGAGTTGCCGTGTCTCAGAGAGTTCCTGCAGGATCTGCTGCACTTGAAGCAGCTCAAATCCTTGACAAATCAACTGTGGCTGCAGGATTTCACAACATCAGCGCACGCGATCTATTGGACCCAGATGCAATGATTGATTCAGATGTCATCGTGTTTTCAGATAACAGTGAATGTAAGTCTATAACGATGGATCTGGCTAAACTTCTGAATGGAGTTAGAGCGATTGACGGAGGCGGACTGGTTAATGCAAAGTATGCTGAAGACCTAACAGCACTATTACTAAATATTAACAAAACATATAAGGCACATTCGGCAATCCGTATAACTGGAATAAAAATATAGGGATTTAATCTGCAGAAAACAGCATTTATATATTCTGAAGAATTATCAACTCACGTTTTATCGGATATCCACCCGATGAAACCCATTCGACTAAAACAAACATATGAATTGCTAACGGCATATAAAGCATTTCGGCCAAACAATGTGTCAATTGAAAACCCCGTGCCAGCTTCAGCAGAAGATTTATTAACTTTTCACTCTCCTGAATATATAAATGCTGTTGAAGCTTTAAATGATGGAAATGCGACCAAGGATGCTATTAGTTTTAATTTGGGTCCTGGCGACAATCCAATCTATAACAACATCTATGATGCATCACTCTTGTCCACAGGTGGATCACTAGTCGCAGCAAAAATGCTTGAAACAGGAAAGGTAGATAGAGTCTTTAATATATCTGGTGGTTTACATCATGCAATGCCTAGTTATGCTTATGGATTTTGTGTTTTTAATGACCCCGTTATTGCTATAAAACATTTTTTAAAACACGGGTTGAAAGTCGCTTATGTCGATATAGATTGTCATCACGGTGACGGTGTTCAACATGCGTTCTATGACACAGACGCTGTATTAACCATATCCATGCATGAATCAGGACAATATCTATTCCCTGGAACTGGCTGGATTGAAGAACTTGGTACTGGCAAAGGACGAGGCTACTCGGTTAATTTACCACTACATCCATATACTTCTGCTGAGATACTCTTATGGGCGTTTAATCAAACTGTTTTACAATTAATTGACAGGTTTAATCCAGATATTTTAGTAACCCAACTCGGAATCGATAGCCACTTTAAGGACCCTATCACTCATCTACACCAAACTGCCCAAGGATTTGAAGCGATAATCAAAGAATTTGATAAATTACCATATCCTTGGTTAGCGGTTGGTGGTGGCGGGTATGATACGATGGCGGTCGCCAGATGTTGGTCTCTAGCATTTGCAGTTATGTCTAAACAGACTTTATCAAATAACATCCCTGCAAAATATTCTAGTAAATATAGCATTCATAATCTTTATGACATTGACATTCCATCTATCGAGCCTAATTATCAACTGAACACACAATCTTACGCCGAAAACAGTGTTCGTGAAATCAATAAATTGATCTTTCCTACATTTGGAATTCGGACATGACTATATATGACAAAATTATAGTAGGTGCAGGATCTGCCGGTTGTGTATTAGCAGCACGACTTTCAGCGAGCAACAAACAGTCTATCCTTCTGTTAGAAGCTGGTGTTGATTATCCAACAGAAGACCTCATTCCCGATGAAGTTAAATTCGGTTTTGGCACGGACGCAGGGGCTGTAGCAACAAGTCACGATTTGTGGAACTACGATGCAAGGCTTACTGATCAATCATACGTGCACATCCCTCGAGGCAAAGTGGTAGGCGGCTCGAGTGCAATTAACGCATTAATGTTTCTAAGAGGGGTACCAGAAGATTTTGAGGTTTGGAAGAATTCATGTGGTAATGAGTGGTCTTATGAAAACCTGTTGCCATATTTCAAACAGTTAGAGCGAGATAACGATTTTAAAGACAAGTATCATGGAAATAACGGCCCGATATCTGTAAGGAGGTTTGGAATAGATGAATGTGATCCAATCCAAAAAGCTTTTTATAAAACTTGTATAAGACATGGATTTGATCCATGCCCGGATCACAATAATCCCGACACTAGTGGGGTTGGGCCGATACCTTTAAACCTTTCTGGACGTACTAGGGCAAGCACTATGATTGGTTATTTAAATCCCGTTAGATCTCGAGATAATATAGACATAATGCCCGACACCCTAGTCAGAAAAATACTTTTTGAATCCAGGAAAGCGATAGGGCTCGAGGTAGAACACAACGATACAGTATTTGAAGTTCAAGGCAAAGAAATTATTTTGTCTGCAGGCGCTATAGCGACACCACAAATTTTAATGCTTTCGGGAATCGGCCCCAAAAACCATTTAAGAAATTATGGGATAAAAACTATCGTAGATTCGCCAAACGTTGGTCAAAACCTACAAGATCATCCTACTTTATTAACGGTCCATAAAACCAAACCACCCTACACATTAAATTCCTCGAAGCCACTATTGCAAATGGCATTAAGTTATACTGCCTCGGAATCGGCAGATCGTAAAGATGTAATGATCACAATGGGGTCATATGCAGGTATTCAAGATTACGGAAAAAAAGATGGATTAGTACATACAGCAGACAAATTAATCGGGGTCTTTATTGGCATAATACTTCAGAAATCGAATAACTTTGGACAAGTAGCTCTTAGGTCAAATAAGCCCGGGGACACTCCCGCATTAGACTACAAGATGCTTGATTCTAAATGGGATCTTAAACGCCTTCGTGAGGCCGTTCGACTCTGCGCGGAACTTGGTTCAAGCCGTGAATTTGAAGAGTTCATAGATTATCGCGTTGATCCAAGTGATGAAGAACTTAAAACAGATTCAATGATCGATGATTGGATCTTTAAAAAAGTTCAAACTGGACATCATGTTTCCGGAACCTGTAGGATGGGCAATTCAAGTCTGAATTCAGTAGTTGATAGTCAAGGCAGAGTACATGGAACTAACTCTCTTAGGGTTTGTGATGCATCAATAATGCCAAGACTTATTAGGGCTAACACTAACCTAACAACTATAGCATTAGCGGAACGTATATCAGATTTCATTAGATGCACTTGATTAATAAAAATTTGATGGAAATTATGACATGACTAAAGTTTCGGGGTCACAATTAATCACCAGATGCCTGTCCACTTTGGGCATTGATACAGTTTTTGCAGTTGCAGGTGACCACACTTTGCCATTAATGGATACTATGCACAACTCAGGTGTCAGATTTATTGATACACGACACGAACAAGGTGCTGTAGACATGGCAAATGCTTGGGGCAGAATTAAACATAAACCGGGCATCTCCATGTTCACCACGCCGGGACACGCAAATGCCATTCCAGGACTAGCTTTCGCGCATCAACTCGAATCACCAATAATAAATATAAGTGGTTGCGCTAGCCAAGATCGCCTAGGTCAATGGGCAGCACAAGAAATTGACCAGGTAGGAATGGCTAAACCAGTTACAAAAGATGCTTGGTTAATACAGGACGTTAGACGAATACCTGAATTTTTTTGGCGATCATATAAATTAGCAATGACAGGCAGGCGTGGTCCGATTCATTTAACCATTCCTGTTGATGTACAAACAGCCAAAGTCGATATTTCATCTGTATGGCAATACGAACCACCAAATCATGCTACTGAGGACTTGGGACAATCAGCGCCTCAAAAGATACAAGATGCGATTGAAATCCTAAACTCAGCTTCCAGTCCTGTTGTCGTAGCCGGTAATGGGGCTTGGTCTCTGGAACAGGGTGATCTAGATGCATTTGCAGAAATAACGCGCATACCAATCTTAAATGAACAAGCTGCAAGAGGGGTTATCTCCGACGAGCATCCGTATGGATTTGGCATATCAGATATAAGAGTTGTTGATGCAGCCAAACTGATATCAAAATCTGATGCAATTCTTCTTTTAGGAAAGAAGCTAGATTTTACTTTTGACTTCGGTGAACCGCCTTGCATAAGTAGTAATGCAAAAATCATTCAGGTTGATCCTGAACCGCTAATTATTGGACGAACACGTCGTGTTGACATTGGTATTTGTGGTAATGTCAAAGAAGTGGTTTCACAGTTAACTGAAGTAGCTAAACGTAACAAATGGAAACAAAGTGATTTAGTAGATGAATTGGCAGCCACTCAGGACAAACAACAAAAGGATCTAGAAGGGATGACAGGAAATCAAAATGGTATTCATACAATGGATGTCCATCGAACTGCCAAAGACTTAGCTCCAAAAGACAATTGTCTTGTATTTGAAGGAGCAGATTTTGGTTTTTATGGAGCAGCATATTGGCCAGCGACAGCACAGGATAGGTGGTTTACAAACGGAGTGATGGGTATGCTAGGATGGGCTATTCCTTTCGGCATCGGAGCTCAAGTAGCCCTACCCGAAGCAAAAGTAATAGTTTTTGCAGGAGACGGTTCTTTTGGCTTCAATGGAATGGAGCTGGATACTGCCGTACGCCAAAAAATTCCAGTAGTTATACTAATAGGCAATGATTCTGTATGGGGAATAGATTACCATCAACAAAAGAAGTTTTTTGGACAATCTATAGCTACAGAATTGTTACCAAACACTAGATACGATTTGGTTGCAGAAGCACTCGGGGCACATGGCGAATTTGTCCAGACAATACCTGAACTAGGACCAGCACTTCAGCGCGCATATTCATCAAATAAGCCGTCAGTTGTAAACATACAGACAATGCCGTCGCCAAGCCCATTAACAAAATGGATATTAGAAACAAAGCATTACTGAAAATCTATCTAAGCCCCACGTTTAGTTAAATTGTCTAAACTTCCTTAAAATCACCCTCAATCGTATCATCTTTAGATTTGTTTTCAGAGTCACTGTCATCGGTCGATTGTTCTTGATCATCTGTTACACCAGTATCACTGGGACCTGTAGCCTGGTTAGCATATACAGCTTGTCCAACTTCTTGAATTATAGACTGTAATTCTGTCAACGACACATTGAGTTCACCGGAATCATCAGCTTGTAATGCGCTTCTGACGGAACTAACAGCATCTTCAACTTTTGTTTTTTGTTCATCAGTTACAATTTCAGGGTTGTCTTTAATCATTTTCTCAGCTGAATAAGCTGTATTTTCGGCTTCATTACGCAGTTCCACATCTTTGCGTCGACGCTCATCTTCTTCCGCATTCTCTTCAGCTTCTTTAACCATCTGTTCGATTTCGGATTCATCTAAGCCAGAACTAGCTGTAATTGTGATTTTTTGCTCTTTCCCTGTGCCTTTATCTTTAGCAGAAACATTTAGTATTCCATTAGCGTCTAAATCAAAAGTGACTTCAACTTGTGGCGTGCCACGCGGAGCAGAAAGAATACCATCCAGCATAAAGCGGCCAATTGTTTTATTTTCTGGAGCCATTGGGCGTTCGCCCTGTAGAACATGTACTTCTACGCTTGTTTGTCCATCAGCCGCCGTAGTGAAAATTTCACTTTTTGCAGTCGGTATTGTTGTGTTCCTAGGTATTAAAGCTGTGGTTACGCCGCCCATAGTTTCTATCCCTAAAGTTAAAGGAGTAACATCAAGTAGCAATAAATCTTGAACTTCTCCCTGGAGAACACCAGCCTGTAAAGCTGCCCCCACTGCTACAACCTCATCTGGATTAACTCCCTGGTGAGGTTCTTTATTAAATAAACCTAAAACTGCTTTCTGCACAGCAGGCATCCGCGTCATGCCTCCAACTAGTATCACTTCATTAATATCAGACGTTTTTACACTTGAATCTTTTAGGGCTTTTTTGCATGGGTCAATTGTTTTTTGAACTAAATCGTTTACAAGGTTTTCAAGAGTCGCCTTTGTTAGTGTCATAACCAAGTGTTTAGGCCCAGAAGAGTCAGCAGTTACAAACGGCAAATTTATTTCTGTTTGAGTCAAAGTTGAAAGTTCAATTTTTGCCCGCTCTGCCGCCTCTCTTAACCTTTGGAGTGCCATTCGATCTTCTCTTAAGTCAATTCCATCCGATTTTTTAAACTCATCTGCAATCCATGCTATGATCCGTTGATCAAAATCGTCCCCACCAAGGTGAGTATCTCCATTCGTAGCCTTTACTTCAACCACACCATCAGCCATTTGCAATATGGTAATATCAAATGTTCCTCCGCCTAAATCATAAACCGCTATAGTTCCATCTTTAGACTCATCAAATCCATAAGCCACTGCTGCAGCAGTGGGTTCATTTATAATGCGCAATACTTCTAATCCAGCAATTCTTCCAGCATCCTTAGTTGCATTACGCTGACTATCATCAAAGTAAGCTGGTACTGTAATCACTGCTTGGGTTATTTTTTCACCTATCTTAGCTTCAGCATCCGTCTTCATTTTTTGAAGAGTCATTGCTGCTATTTCCGGCGGTGCATACGATTTTCCCGCCATATTGACTCTAACTCCTCCATTAGATCCAGATACAACTTCATATGGGACCAAAGCAATATCATTTTTTATAGCTTTGTCTTCATAATGCATCCCCATGAATCTTTTCACAGAAAAAACAGTATTCTCTGGATTGGTAACTGCCTGTCTGCGTGCCGTCAAACCTACATATCTTTCGCCGGATTTGGGGTTGATAGCAACAACAGATGGAGTTGTACGACCTCCTTCAGAATTTTCCAGAACTTTTGGTTCTCCGGTTTCTATAACCGCCATACACGAATTAGTAGTGCCTAAATCGATTCCTAATACTTTTGACATGTTTCCCCCGTAAATACGTGTAATACTCTTTTGTTCTAAAAGTTGTAATTATTTATCAATAACCTAACAATCAAGTGGATTTCGACACAGTGACTTGCGCAGCACGTAAAACTCTACCGTTCAGCTTATACCCTTGTCTAACAACTGAGAGAACACGTCCTGGATCTTGATCTTCTACTGCTTCAAAAAGAATTGCTTCATGTTCTGCTGGTTCAAACGGTTTACCCAGAGCGTCTATTTGACTTAAACCTTCAGTAGTCAAAAAGTTATCAATATTCCGTTTAACTAAATCTAAACCATCTCTCCAACCAGGCGCGACAGCATCATCTGGAATAACATCCATAGCACGATTAAAATCATCCAATATATTTAGTATCTTCATGATCAACTGAGTTTGGCCATACTTTCTAATATCATCTCTTTCTTGCAAAGATCTCTTTTTTAGGTTTTCCAGTTCTGCTGCTGTCCTTTGAGCCAAATCTTTGTACTTCTCTGTTTCTTTTAAGGCTATCTCAAGTTCATCCATCTGCTCAGGAGGTGATTTCTCAGAAGGAGTGTCTCGTTGTTCTTTGTTTTGTGTTTGACTTAATTCGTCCTTATCTTCAACCATTCTTTATGTTATCTCTCTAAATTTAGTGTTCATGAGCCGTCATACCCAACAAATCAAACATTTCATTTAGGCTTAAATCCAAGGCTCTTTGTAAACTTTTACCTTCCAAAGATTCAGAATAAAGCCGTAACTTAAGTAAACGGTTAAATATCCCTAGCACTAATTCAACTCCAGCAAGATTTAAACCTAAGTCGTTAACTAAATACTTGATTAACCGCAAACGCGCCATGTCCTCTTCGGAATACAAACGGAGCATACCTCCGGTTCTGAAAGGAGATATTAGCCCAACTCTTTCATACTTCCTCAAAGTCTGGGGATGCATCTCTAAAAGCCGAGCTGCTACACTGATTATGTATACACCGTCACCACTGGCTCTGTATTCAATTCTTCTATTCATTACTAATATTCTATTTCTGAAACATTAATACAAACAATATCAAGAGTAGATGCTAACTATACTTTCTAACTAACGTTGTAATGAGTTAATTGACAAATCTAATCCTAACAACTTATATTATATTAGTTGATACGCATCGTATCAATACCTTGTCAAAATAATTAGGTTTGTTAATTAATTATTTCAAGGGATTACACGAAAAAATTTAGAGTAGATAGAGCATGGTTAACTTTAATGGAAATGCTGAAGTGCTCTAGTATTCGAAATTCAAATATTAATCATCACAATATATTACTTTACACAATGTTATAAGCAGTGCAAAATAACAAACTTAGATTAGTGATAATAAAGAAAGAAGATCGTAATGTTAAAGTTCAAGGGATGCCCCAGATGCAAAGGGGATATTAATAAAAATTCAGACATATATGGAGCATACTTAGAATGCCTCCAATGCGGTCATATGATTTATTTGGCAAATCGATCAAAAAGAATTCTAAAATCACGTCAGGATTCTACCAACAAAACTGCCGCTGCTTAATTTAGCTTTCCTTGAATCTTTGTTCTTTCCATGGGTCTCCATCCATGTGATATCCTCTCGATTCCCAGAATCCTGCTCGGTTATCTGACATAAATTCAATACCGTTAACCCATTTAGCACTCTTCCATGAATATCTTTTAGGAACAACTAACCTTAATGGACCTCCATGTTCAGATGACAGTTCTTGTTTATCATGCTTATATGCAAGAATGACATCATCATCTATCATCACGTCCAGCGGCAGATTCGTCGTATAACCGCCGTAACAGTGAATCATTATATATTTAACATCGTCGTGCAGGGCAACTAAATCTTTAACTGATTTAAACTGAACTCCTTGCCAAACATTAATTAGACGGCTCCACTGAGTTACACAATGAAAACCTGCTTTAATTTTAACTTGTGGAAGATTCATCAAATCATGCCAATTCAAGCTAATCTCGTTCTCAATCAAACCAAAAACTTGGATTTTCAAATTCTCTTTATCAATGTTCGGTATTTTGCCAAACGTTAAGACTGGAAACTTATCAGTCACGAATTGTCCTGGTGGCACATCATGATTATCATTCCATCTTGGGCTATATTGTTTAATTTTTCTAAGTTTTTTTTGCATTTGTTTTATTCTTAAAATAGGATTTCATCAAAGTATAACTCTGCTTTGCAAATTCGTATCGTCAGACGAATGTTAAAATTTTACTATGGTTCACAATGCAAAACTTTTGATAACTAAAGAAAGCTTTGAAATAACTGTTCTTGATAACGGATTACGTGTGATCACATGTGAAATGCCCGAAGTTCAATCTGCTTCAATTAACCTGATTGTTGGTGTTGGATCACGTCATGAAACTGACCAGTACGCAGGTGTATCACATTTTTTAGAACACATTTTTTTTAAAGGAACAAATAAACGTCCAACCCCTAAATTGATCAGTGGAGCTATTGAAGGAGTAGGCGGAGTTATCAATGCAGAAACTGAGCAGGAATTAACAAATTACTGGTGTAAAGTACCTGCTAATTATGTGTATGACGCCATTGATTTGTTACTAGACATGATTAGAAATTCATTAATCAATGAAAATGAGATCGATAAAGAACGTGCAGTTATATTAGATGAACTCGCAATGACTCACGACCTTCCGGAATACCAAGTCGATACGTTGATCGATGGTATGTTGTGGCCAGGCCATCCATTAAGTAGAGATATCGGGGGAACGAAAGAAACTGTATTTAATATTAATCGAGAAATATTAAAAGAACACATTGAAAAATATTATAGTCCTTTGAACACAGTAATCAGCGTGGCAGGAAATATTAATCATCAACAAATTGTAAGTCAAATAGAATTATTGACTTCTAATTGGGTTGGTGATTCGCCGCCTGATTACCTTTCCTATTCGAATCATCAAGACGCCCCTAAGTCTAAGATTAAATTCAGAAGTACTGAACAAGCTTATTTATCCATAGCATTCCCTGCTATATCAATTTTCCATGATGATAGAGATGCTTTAGGACTTTTAAATGTTGCTATTGGTGAAGGGATGAGTAGCAGATTATTCATAGAGCTCCGAGAAAACCAAGGCCTCGCTTACGATATTCACTCATCTTTAGTGTACTTCAAGGATTGTGGTGCATTTACAGTCAAGGCAGGAGTTGAACCTAAACGAATTTACGATGCTACACAGTTGATAATGGAACAGTTAGAAGATATAAAAAACGCCATTGAGTTTGAGGAATTTAGTAAGGCAAAACAGATGGCAGCAGGACGTTTAATACTCCTAATGGAAGATAGCAGGGCTGTATCTAACTGGTTTGGTATCCAAGAAATACTATTAAATGAGATAATTGACCCAGCAACAGCAATATTTAAGTTAAACTCTCTTGACCCTGACGATGTAAATAGAGTTTCAAAAACTGTACTTGAATTTGTTAATCTCAATATAGCTGTTGTGGGTCCATGCAGAGGATCGAAACGACTTGGACAACTTATTACTGAATGGATTTAAGTTAAATTAAATATGATTCATGTCAATCAAGTCATAAGATTATACTCAAAGAAAATAATAGCAAGTGTTTCGTGAGCAGGTAAATGAAAGACGTATTTAAAGAAACAAAGAGATTGTTAAATGACCGACACAAGTTAGTCTTAGCTACTGTTGTGAGAACTAAAGGTTCTACTCCTCAAAAACCTGGAGCTAAATTATTAGTTAGAGAAGATGGAAGTGGTGTTGGAACTCTCGGAGGAGGCTGTGTAGAAGGAGATATATGGTTCGCTGCACAACAATTACTTAAAAATGTAGGCCCAACACAGTTCAGAGAGTATCAATTGAACGAAGATCTAGCGGCAGAAGAAGGTTTGGTTTGTGGCGGCACCATGTATTTTATGATTGATCCAATATACGAACCTGAAGAACTTTTGGGTTTTGCCCATGAAATAAATGGCGCGTACTCAGGTGAAAAACCGGTTGCTCTTGCGACACTAATTAGTAATCCTGGGGAAAGCATATTACCCCTTGGGTCTGGCATTGAGACTGGTCGAAAATTGTTTATTAGAGAAGACGGAACAACTATCGGTAGCTTAGGTTCAAAATCTATAGATGCAGATGCAGTAGGTCGAGGCTCTCAGCTAATGATCCATGGCTCTAATGAATACGTTGTCACTGAAAATGGAACTGAATATTTTATAGAGGGATATACAAGCCCCCCCAAGTTAATTTTAGTTGGAGGAGGCCACGTGTCTAAAGCAATTTCATCTATGGCAGATAAACTAGGATTTCATGTTTATATAACGGACGATCGATCAGAGTTTGCAAACAACGAAAGATTTCCTGAAGCTAAAGAAACTATAGCTATGGAGCCTGCCCAAGCATTGGATCAAATCCACATAACTAAAAATTCATTCATTGTGGTGGCAACTAGAGGACATAAATACGACAGTGATGCTCTTGCTGCCGCTGCCAAAACTTCGGCAAGTTATGTCGGGCTATTAGGATCCAAAAGGAAAATTATTCTTATTTATGAGGCTTTAGTTCGAATGGGATTACCAAAAGATCGAATAAAGGACTTGAGGGCACCAATTGGCCTTGATATAAATGCCAGAACTCCAGATGAAATAGCTATTAGTATTATGTCAGAAATACTAATGTTTCAATTGGGTGGTAGTGGGGCAAATATGAAACTCGAAGATAAATTGATTGAAAAGATATTTTCTAAGAATGCAGAAGTCTTAAATTAAACTGAGTTGTACACCA
Source organism: Dehalococcoidia bacterium UBA1152 (assembly GCA_002311285.1). Classification (GTDB taxonomy): domain Bacteria; phylum Chloroflexota; class Dehalococcoidia; order Lucifugimonadales; family UBA2962; genus UBA2962. The sequence continues at coordinate 93,817 of DBZU01000072.1, forward strand.
TTAATTTTATTTTAGGTGAAGCCTGTCTCCTATGCCAACGATATCAGCCATCTTAACAAGCGCAGGCGAATCAAAAAGAATGGGCACTCTTAAGCCTTTAATTAAATGGCCTGACTCCAATTTAGGCAGAGATGTATCATTAATCGAGTATCAAATTTCTCAACTAACAGATGCCGGAATTGATGAAATAGTAGTGGTGTTAGGTCACCAAGCAGATAAGATAAGCAGTTATGTAAAAGGTAACAAAGTAAGTTATGTAATTAACAGTGAATATCGAAAAGGCAAATCTGGCTCTATAAAAAGGGGGTTGGAGTTCGTTGATGATAATAGTGCAGCAATACTGTTGATGGCAATAGATCAACCCAGACCATCATCCATAATCTCAAAGGTGATCAAATCACACTCGTTTAAACAAACAAACATTACGTCCCCAACTTATCGTGGCCGAGGCGGTCATCCCATAATATTCTCTGCAGATCTAAAAACGGAACTAATGTTGATTACTGAAAATAAACAGGGCATTAGGGATGTAATTTCTCGTAATCACAAATTTGTGAAGAGAATAGAAATAGATACTGATGAAATTCGATTAGATCTAAACACCCCAGAAGAATACAATAAAGCCTATAGAAACGCTTGGAAAAAAATCAATTCTAAGAGAATTATTAATGACAAATATTAAAGGTCCAGTAAAAAAATTTAAAAGTCAAAAAAAATTATTAAATGTCAATATCCTAAAACGAGAGGACATCACTGATGATTTATTAAAGATTTGGGTCGAGAAACCAGATGGTTTTACTTTCAAACCCGGTCAGTATTGCACTATTGGTATTGATGGTATTGAGAGAGCATATTCTATAGTTTCGTCTCCTCATGAGGAAAATCTTGAGTTATTTGTCGAGTTGGTCCCAAAAAGTCAAGGTGGAGTTTTA
>DBZU01000072.1:94760-95245 GCA_002311285.1 Dehalococcoidia bacterium UBA1152
GTTTTAACTCCTTTAATTTGGCAATTAAACCCCGCAGATAATATTTCGATAAGACCCAGAGCAAAAGGAATTTTTGTTTTCAAAAATGAATGGAAAAATCACCTTTTAGTAGCCACTGTTACTGGGGTAGTGCCTTACATAAGTTTTATAAGAGATTACATAAATAAAATTGAAAATGATGAAATAATACTTGGTCAACACAAGATGCATGTGCTGATGGGTGCTAGTTATCTGGATGAACTCTCGTACGATACTGAGTTAATATCTGCTACATCAAAATACCCTGAACTGATAACCTTTACTCCTAGTATCAGTCGGCCAAATGAACCTAGAAATTCAGCATGGGCTGGAGCTATAGGTCGAGTGAATACACTAGTTCAAGAATATGTAAATAAAAACACATTATCCGAAACTGATACTTTGATTTATGCGTGTGGTCACCCTGGGATGATAGAAGATGTAAAAAATAAGATGATACCATTGGG
>DBZU01000072.1:95285-111046 GCA_002311285.1 Dehalococcoidia bacterium UBA1152
TTTGATGTTGAAGAAGAAAGATTTTGGAAAGAAGATTAAATTTTTTTGCACAAAAAATATATATCTTACCTCTATAATCGCTTAAGAGTATTTCAAGTACCGTTGACCAAATAATTCATTTTCTAGCTTCAGATAAGGTTTTAGGAGATACTTGCTGTAGATGGCGGAATCTTGACGGGACAACTGATGTGTAATGGTGAATGATTCCTTCTCTTTTTTTCGATTAATTCACTTTACAAACACAGAATCCTATTAGAAATAATTAAGAATTTTCTTATGTTTTTTGTCTACTGATATCCAGGCCGTTAAAATGACTAGATGACAACACCAGCAAGGCTTCAATATCTGAAAATAAAAAAACAATATTCACAGGAAATATTATTTTTTAGAATGGGTGATTTTTATGAAACCTTTGATAACGATGCCGAAATCGTATCGAGAGTGTTGGAAATTGCACTGACTTCTAGAGAGTTTGGAAAGTCCAATCGTATTCCAATGGCAGGTATACCGTATCACTCTCTAAATACCTATCTAGGCAGATTAATTAAAGAAGGATATAAGGTGGCATTATGTGAACAGGTTTCGGATGTCACTGAATCGAAGGGTCCAGTTGATAGAGCTGTAGTTCGTGTCGTTACCCCAGGGACAATTATAGAAGACATTATGCTGGAACCTGATGCCAACAGCTATTTGGTAGCAATAGTATTGGAAGATAAACTTGCAGGCTTATCTTATACCGATATTACCACCGGCCAATTTTTTACCGGTGAATTGCCGATTGATAAATTAGAGTCCGAATTATCAAGATTGTCGCCTGAAGAAATCTTAATAAATAATAAGAAGGCATTGGATTATGGCGATGCCCATATCAGTGATCTGCCGACAATTTCTCAGAGCCGGGAAAATTCATATAAAGTTTTAATAAAACATTTCAACGTTCATTCTTTAGAATCTTTTGGATGTGAAAACTCTACTCTTGCTATTCAAGCCTCAGCAGGAATATTGGAATATTTAAAAGCAAATCAGCCCACAGCTCTGAAAACATTACATACTCTTAAAAACTTTTCATTTGCCACGCACATGGTATTAGATAGACAGACTCGCAATAATTTGGAACTTTTTCAAAGTGGCAGATGGGGCGATCAAAAAACTAGCCTGTTTGCCATTTTAAATCATACTTTGACTCCAATGGGAGCAAGACTTTTAAGAGAATGGATTAGTCGTCCTTTAGTTGACATCAATGAATTAATTGAACGTCAAAATGCAGTCGAATGGTTTTATATAAATACCCAGTCGCGTGAAAAAGTTAGGACATTGCTAAAAAGAATTTCTGATATAGAGAGATTAATAAATAAAATTAAATCTGGATCTGCTAACCCCAATGACTTAATAGGCATTAAGGAAAGCTTGTCGACAGTTCCCAGGATCAAGGACGTATTAATGGACTCCAGTGAACCCGATATAAATACAATGGCAGAACAATTAGTTAATCATGATGATGTAGTTCAATTGATTGAAACAGCTATTCTCGATCAACCTAGTCAAATTGTAGGAGAAGGCAAAGTAGTAAAAGCAGGATACTCAAGCGAATTAGACACGGTTAGGGACGACGCGGGAACGGCTATGAAATATATCTCACGATTGGAAACAGAGGAAAGGGAGCGTACTGGAATCAAATCACTTAAAGTAGGTTATAACAAAGTATTTGGATATTACATCGAGATTAGCAACAGCAATATATCGTTAGCCCCTTCAAACTACATCAGACGTCAAACACTTGCCGGGTCTGAGAGATTTATAACACCTGAAATGAAAGAATATGAATCTAAAGTTCTGTCAGCCAAAGATAAGATCAGTGAATTGGAAAAGAATGTTTATAAGAAAATATGTATTGAACTAGCTAATTCCTATGAACCTGTTCTAAAAACCGCTTTGATTGTGGCTTACACCGATGTGGTTCGTTCATTGGCTGAGATTGCTGTAAGAAACGATTACATTAAACCAAATCTAAGTAACGACACCTCAATCATCGTTAAAGAAGGCAGGCATCCAACAGTAGAAAAATTGGTGCCATATGGGGAATTTGTCCCTAATGATGTATATGTTTCTACAGATGATGAACAACTGATTGTACTTACAGGGCCCAATATGGCAGGAAAGTCAACTTTTATACGTCAAGTTGCTCTAATTGTGTTAATGTCTCAAATAGGCAGTTTTGTGCCTGCACGTGAAGCACATATTGGATTAGTTGATCGAATATTTACTCGCGTAGGCTTAAACGATGACATAGCTTTAGGTCAATCAACTTTTATGGTTGAAATGGTTGAAACAGCATCTATTCTTAATCAAGCTACGGACAAATCTTTAATCATACTGGATGAAGTTGGTCGAGGAACATCGACATATGATGGATTGGCTATTGCACAAGCTACTGTCGAATATATACATAATAATCCTAATTTAAAATGCAGAACTTTGTTTGCTACTCATTATCATGAGTTAGTTAATTTATCTGAATTTTTTCCAAGAATAAAAAATTACAACGTGTTAGTTTCGGAAAACGAAGATGAAGTAGTGTTTCTACACAATATTGTTCCAGGTGGAGCTACTCGTAGTTATGGAATACATGTGGCGAGACTAGCTGGTTTACCTAAAGAAGTTATAACTCGTGCTTGGGAAATACTGAGGGGGCTGGAATCAGATGGCAGTATAAAAGAATCGAAAAACAAAAATGTTTACTACAGTCAATTATCATTCAGATTTTCAGAAACTCAGCTACTTGAGGATATAAATAGTTTAAATGTTGAGAACATGACCCCATTAGAAGCAATTGCCAAATTATACGATCTGAAAAAAATTGCTGATCGAAATTATGAGGATAATCAATAAAACCACTAAATTCTGTATTTACTTAACTACTTGAAATGAAATAAAACTACAGTAGGAGTTCAGTTTAATGGATATAAAAATGTTACCAACAGACCCAAAAGAAATCCGACATATGATTAGGAACGGAAAGGTCGACAAGTCTACAGCTGGAATGGCCCCTGGCTATGTTCAAGCAAACTTGGTCATTGTCCATAAAGATCTGGCTTTTGATTTTTTACTTTTTTGTAATCGAAATCCTAAACCATGTCCAGTCTTGGAAGTTACAGAGCCGGGATCTTACGAACCAGTGACTATGGCGGCTGGCTCAGACCTGAGATACGACATACCAAGATATCGTGTTTATAGAAACGGAGAATTAGAGGCCGAAGTGCCTGACATAGCAGAATATTGGACAGATAACATGGTTGCTTTTCTTACCGGTTGTAGTTTCGGGTTTGAATCGGCATTACTACGAGCGGGTATATCGCTGAGACATATTGACTGCGATACTACTGTTCCTATGTTTATTACAAATATTTCTACCAACCCGGCCGGATCTTTCTCTGGCCCGATGGTTGTCTCAATGAGGCCGATTAGAAAAGACCAGGTAATAAGAGCGGTTCAGGTAACATCTCGATTTCCGTCTGTTCATGGTGCTCCGATTCAGATTGGAAATCCTCAGGAAATTGGAATTAAAGATGTCAGCAAACCTGATCTAGGAGAACCGATTGAGATAAAAAATGATGAAGTGCCAGTATTTTGGGCTTGTGGAGTTACGCCTCAAGTTGTAGCTATGAAATCCAAGCCTGAATTAATGATTACACACGCACCAGGTTACATGTTTATAACCGATGCTGTTGATGAAGAATATTCAGTTTTTTGATTAGAATCGCAAAATCATGAGGTTTAGTTATGGAAACAATTGAAGACATTATTTTAGATCATGATAGACGTGGGATGTCACTATTAAGACAACATTTACCTTCAGATTTTTGTGGCAGAGCAGCAGATATTTTGGCCAATAATTCAGGAACCGTATTTATCGTAACTGGATTTTATATTCTTGCTGCTGAGGCTACAGAAACTGATGGACCTCCTGGTGCAGTGGTAATTGGAGAAGCTTTATCTAAATTAGGCTACAAAGTCATTTATGTCTCAGACATATACACAACGCCTTTGATTACAGCTGTAGTTAAAGATAATGCCAAGATTATAGATTTTCCTATAACTTCAAATACAAAAAGCCAGGGTTTTGCTGAGAGGTTACTTGATAAATACGAACCTTCTGTCATTGTAGCAATAGAACGATGCGGATTTACTGATGAAAAGAAATTCAGGAATATGCACGGCGATGATATTACAGCATATAACGCAAAAACAGATTATCTATTTGTGGATCAAGTAAACACCATTGGAATTGGTGATGGTGGAAATGAAATAGGAATGGGAAACTGCGATCAAATCATAGCAGATGATCCGAAAATATTAATAAAAAAACCGTGCATTACTACTGTGGATGAACTGATTATTGCCAGCACTTCCAATTGGGGAGGATATGGATTAGTTGCAGGATTATCTGAGAAAACAAACCGTAACCTTCTTTCATCCATTGAAAGGGAAATAGAAATTCTTGATGGATTTGTTAAAGCTGGAGCCGTGGATGGAATGTCAAGACAGCGTGTAAGTAAAGTCGATGGATTCTCTAAAGAAGAAAATAGCGCTATAGTACAGCGGCTTCATGATTATATTGACAAACTAAGTACAACATAAAATAAACGAAGTGTTTGGACTTGTAAGTCACGCTATAATTATTGATCTTTCTTAGCTGAAGCTAATTGACTCATTATTCGCGACTTGTGCCGAGAAGCATTTGACTTATGTATCGCTCCCTTCTTCGCAGCCTTGTCTAAAGCTGAAACAGCATTTTGTACTAAGTCATGTGCATTATCAAGCTCATTATTTGATATGGCAGCTCTGGCAGCAGTAATCAAATTCCTTGACTTTGTTCGCAGGGGCACATTACGTATGTTTCTACGTACAGAAACACGGTGTGATTTTTTACTTGGCATTAATAAATACTCCGGAATTATTATTTGTTAGAGATGACTGTTTGATCAGGTGATCTGATGATATTTGTTACACCTTTTACACCTTCCAGCCTAGAGAACACTTTATTTAGTTCATCTATACCTCGTGTGTATAAGGTCATAGTAATGATACTACGATCAGCTACTTCGCGTGTTTCGCAATTAGCAATGTTAACACGCTGTTCAGACACAAGTGCAGTGATGTCCTTAAGAAGTCCGACCCTGTCATATGCATCAATTTGTATGTTGACGGGATATAGAGTTTGGGCTTGCCCCCAATCTACTTTTATGAGCCTCTCACTAACACTCTCATTCTTAATGTTCGGACAATCTTTACGGTGCACAGTCACGCCTCTACTACGAGTGATATATCCAGATATCTGGTCACCTCTGATAGGACTGCAACAATGTGCCATTCTTGTTAAGAGATCTCCCACCCCTATTACGTCAATTCCGCTGGCAGGACCTACGGATTTAATTGACTTGAGTGATTGCTGTTGAGCCGTAGGTGTGGTTAATTTAGATGCTATTTGAGATACGGTTAAGGAACCTGTGCCGATAGAATGATATAACTCATCACTTGACTCTGCACCCATAATTTCAGATATTTCGTCTAGGCTTAAATCGGTAGTTAATCGTCGTACCTGCTTGCTGTATAAATCTTTCCCGCGTTGGATATTAATTTTTTGTTCTTGTCTATTAAACCACTGTCTGATTTTTTGACGAGCTGAATTTGTCTTTATATATCCCAGGTTACTGTTTAGCCAATCTAGACTTGGTCCACGTATTGTTTTGCTTGTAACAATCTCGACACTGTCGGCATTTTTCAGTTCATACTGCAATGAGACCAATTTCCCATTTACATGAGCTCCAACACATCGGTGTCCTATGTCAGTATGGATTAGATAAGCGAAGTCTATAGGAGTTGAACCAGCAGGCAGTTCCTTCAAATCTCCTTTAGGAGTATACACATAGACTTGATTATCAAAAATGTCAGTTTTAAATGATTCAATAAACTCTTCAGCTCCACTTACATCTCTTTGCCAATCCAACAGTTGTCGCAACCAAATCATTTTTTTTTCGAACTGAACATCAGCATCTTTACCTTCTTTGTATAACCAGTGAGCCGCAACACCGTATTCTGCTAATTCATGCATTTCTGAAGTTCTTATTTGTACTTCAACAGGAAAAGCGTCTTTGCACAATACGGCAGTATGAATTGATTGGTATAAATTATCTTTAGGATTGGCAATGTAGTCATCAAATTGATTGCGTAGTGGTCGCCACAGAGAGTGAACTGCTCCTAAAGCTGCATAACAATCAGTTACACTATCGACATTAATTCGTAGTGCAAATAGATCATATATGTCACCAATAGTCATGTTTTGATCTTCATTTTTTTGTATCTTTTTGTAGATTGAATAAATATGCTTTGGCCTACCTGTCACAACGGCCTTAATTCCTGCATCTTCCAAAGCCTTTGTAAGTTTAGAACGAATTTCTTCTATGTATTCTTCTCGGGCAACCCGTTTGGAACGAAGCATCTTCGATATATTTTTATAACCAACCGGGTTTAAATGTTGAAAAGAAAGATCTTCTAGTCGCCATTTAATTTCCCATATTCCAAGTCTATGAGCTAAAGGAGCATAAATATCCAATGTTTCTTGAGCTATAGAAATCCTACGGGCTTTTGGCACCGACTTTAATGTACGCATATTATGTAATCGGTCAGCAAGCTTGATCAAAACAACTCGGATGTCTTCTGCCATAGACATCAGCATCTTTCTTAGATTTTCTACTCTTGCTCGTTCCTTTTCAGAAAAAACGTCAGTTTCGCGATTTAGATCCGAATCGTTAATATCAGGTGATGCTTCATCGTTTAACACATCAGCGGCAGTTGAAAAATCAGGTAAAAATAATGAGTTTTTTTCTGTTAGAGATTCATTTTTGGTTAACTTAGTTACACCATGAACTAACTTTGCCACTTCAGCTCCAAACCTATTTTCTAAGTCGGAATAAGAAACATCGCAATCCTCCATAACATCATGAAGTAGTGCCGCTGCTAGTGCTTTTGGATCAAGCTTAAGCTCAGCCAAATAAATCGCAGTTTGAAGAGGATGCTCTATAAAGGGTTCCCCAGATAACCGAGTTTGGCCACTGTGTGCCTGCTTGGCAAATTCGTACGCATCTGAAACTAGTTCCAATTGCTCTGCTGGAATATATTTGCCTGCTTTTTTTAATAGAGCTTCCATGCTAATTAGGTATTTTACTCTTATTTGACCGTAATTATTCATCAATCAGAGTAAATTGTGGTTCTAAGAATAGTATATTTAACCATATATTAATATCTTTTTTACTCTTTGAACTCACATCGTATTGGGCGATAATCCAAGTAATTGATATTAACGTTTAAATAAAAATTTAACTTGAATCTTCAAAGAATTAATCACAATGACCTTTCAAGCTCCTAGAGGCACATATGACCGTATGCCAGATCAGCAACCACTGTGGAAGCGGATCAACTCTGTTTTACAAGAAACTGCTGAATCCTTTGGTTATGATCGCATTGATACTCCAGTGATTGAAGATGCTAAACTTTTTTCAAGAGGTGTGGGCGACGTCACAGATATCATTGAAAAGGAGACTTATACATTTCCGGACCGAGGCGGAGACTTACTTACTCTAAGGCCCGAAGGCACAGCCCCAATATGCAGAGCCTATATCGAGCATGGAATGCATAACTTACCTCAACCAGTGAGATTATATTACTTTTGTCCGGTTTTCAGATATGAAAGGCCCCAGGCCGGACGCTATAGACAACACCATCAATTCGGCGTTGAAGTGTTAGGATCTGCTGAATCAGCAGTGGATGCAGAAGTTATTGAACTCGCATGGTGCGTATTACAAAAATTGGATATCTCAAATATAAAACTCAAAATAAATACCATGGGCGATGGTGATAGCCGTACTTCATATGTTTCTGAATTACAAGATTATCTAGATTCGAGAATTAAAGAGATTCCTGAAGGAATTAGAGCTAGAGTAGCATCGAATCCATTACGCGTCCTTGATTCTAAAGACCCAAAAATGTCTGATATAACCAACGATGCCCCCAAGTGTCTAGACTACATCAATGAAGAATCTCGTGAACATTGGGAAACCCTATTACACACCCTCAATTTACTTTCCATCCCGTATGATGTTGACCATAAATTGGTGAGGGGTTTCGATTATTATACTCGTACTGTATTTGAAATTGTGCCTTCCGTTGAAACTAGTCAAAATACTCTAATTGGAGGGGGGAGATATGATGGCTTAATTGAAATCTTAGGTGGTAAACCAACCCCTGGGATAGGGTTTGGCATGGGACTTGAAAGAGTTGTGTCTACTCTTCAGAATAACCCATCCGATCAAAAATCTTCTCGCCAGATTAAAATTCTAATAGCGTACATCGGTACGTCTGCTAGACAAAAAGCAATTTTATTGAGTTCAAAGATTAGGCTAAACGAAATTTCAGCTGTTGTCGCTCCAAGTAGAGGAATCAAAAGTCAACTTAGATATGCGACAAGTATAGGAGCTACACACGCTGTAATTATCGGTGATAATGAGCTCCAAAAAGGCGAGGTAATTGTTCGAACATTCGAAACACACTGTCAAGAGAATATGCCTGAAGGAGATCTTATTAAATTTTTGGCAAACGTTAAGTAAGTTGATATCAGCGAAAATAGAACAAGAGCAGTAATTAAACATCAAAGCCCATGTTAGAAAAAATAGAAACAATTAAAGCTCGTATTATTGAGTTAGAAAGTATGTTGGCGGACCCTGCGTTAGTTAGTGATTTTAGTAAGTCTCAGGGATTATTGAAGGAACATGCTTTGATCAAGCCTTTAGCGGAATTATCCGATGAATTTACCACAATTATAGAGCATATAGGACAGCTGAAATCGATAATAAAAAATGACACAGATAAAGATTTAGTCGAGCTAGCAAATTTAGAACTGCCTGAATTAGAGTCCAAAAAACTTCAGTTGGAAAATGATTTAAGAATAGCCTTGATTCCTAAAGATCCAAATGATTTTAAAAACGTGATCATGGAGATTAGAGCTGGTACGGGTGGAGAGGAAGCTTCACTTTTTGCATCAGATTTATATCGAATGTATTCTCGTTATGCGCAAAAAAGAGGCTGGCCTTTGGATGTTTTATCTACGAGCGATTCGGAAACAGGCGGTGTCAAGGAAATAGTTTTTCAAATTAAGGGAAATGGAGCATTCAGTATTCTTAAACACGAAAGTGGAGGACATCGAGTACAAAGAGTGCCTGTTACTGAGTCCAGTGGACGTATTCATACTTCTGCAGCGACTGTAGCCGTTTTACCAGAAGCGGAAGAGGTAGATGTGGAAATAAAAAGTGAAGATCTTGAAATCGATGTATTTCATGCTAGTGGTCATGGCGGACAAAGTGTGCAAAAAGTAGCTACTGCTGTTCGAATCACTCACATTCCGACCGGTATTTTGGCAATTTGCCAAGATGAAAGATCTCAGCATAAAAATAAAGAAAAAGCTATGGCAGTCTTAAGATCACGTGTTTATACCAAAGAACTTGAGCGTCAGCAGAAGGAAATTAGTGAAAACAGACGGTCTCAAGTCGGCTCAGGTGATCGTTCTGAACGAGTAAGAACCTATAATTATCCTCAACAAAGAGTCACTGATCATAGAACAAGCATAACTCAGTACAATCTTGAGGAGGTTTTAGATGGAGAACTCGATACGTTTATAAATGGCCTTATTGATCGGGAACAACAGGTTAAACTTGAAGAATCAGGAGTTTGATCAACCCACCTTAAGAAGTCTATGGCTCGAAGGTATTGATTGGTTAAATAAAACTTCAGTATCCAACAGCACATTAGAATCAGAATTGCTTTTGCGTGCTGCATTTGGATTAGACAAAAGTAGATTTTACGCGCAGTTATCAGATGTTTTTACCGGAAATGGATTGACGTTATTTAACAAATTAATTCAACGCAGAATGTCGGGTGAACCCTTGCCGTATATATTAGGACGCAAAGAGTTTTATGGCTTGGAGTTTTTGGTTTCTAAAACAGTCCTTATTCCCAGGCCTGAAACGGAGTTGCTTGTAGATTTAGCATTGCATAAGATCGAAAAAAAATATGGTAGTTTCATAGCTGATATTGGCACGGGAAGCGGCTGTCTAGCTGTATCGATTGCTACACATTCAGACATTAAGAAAATAGTAGCAGTAGACAAAAGCTTCGACGCATTAAAAATCGCTAGCCAAAACCTTGCGGTTCATGGGTTGTCCGAAGTCATAGACCTAGTTAATGCCGATCTGTTAACTTCATTTGAGCGTAATGTAAAGTTTGATTTGATCGTATCAAATCCGCCATACCTTCCTGATGCTATCTATCAAACGTTGGATCCTGAAATTAAATCAGAGCCCAAAGTGGCTATACATGGTGGACATGACGGACTTGAGACGATTCGTCGTCTAGTTGATCAGGCCAGTTTGAATTTGTCGCGTCATGGAGTTTTTTTGTTTGAGGTTTTCTCTGATTTTTCAAACGAGGCTAGTTCAATAGCTGCTCAATCATTTCCCAATGCCAATGTAGTAATTCACAATGACTTATTAGGACTTCCTAGAGTAGTAGAGGTTTCATCTATCTCGTCGATTAAGTACTAGGTTGTGACGGAACTAATTACCGCCTAGCTGAAAATGTTTGCCCTCAGTTTTGATTGAAGGCGCTATTATCATTTTCGCTTTTTGCATTTCTCTTATATTAAATGCGCCAACCATACCCATGCATTCTTCTAATGCGCCGATTAGGTTTTGAGTCCCGTCAGTTTTTGATGTAGGCCCAAAAAGTATTTGCTCTAATGGCCCTTTGACACCGACATTTACTCTGGTACCTCTTGGAAGTCGTGGATGAGGCCCAGCCATGCCCCAGTTGTAACCACCTCCAGGAGCTTCTTCTGATTGGGCCAACGGTGATCCAATCATTATTGCATCCGCTCCTGACACAAATGCCTTACATACATCACCACCTGTTCTGATACCTCCGTCTGTAATTACTGGTACGTATTTACCGGTTTGCTTCAGGAACTCATTTCGTGCTGCCGAAACTTCCATAGTAGCAGTAACTTGAGGAACACCAACGCCCGTAACCTCTCTTGTTGTACATGCAGCTCCCGGACCTACTCCAATAAGGATACCTTGAATACCGGTTTCCATTAACTCATAAGCAACGTTATAAGAAACACAATTACCCACTATTACTGGTATGTCAATTAATTCTAATAATTCAGAAAATATCAAACCTCTTTTTGATTTTGAGATGTGCCTAGCAGTGGTTACAGTAGACTGTACAAATACCAAATCTGCTCCTGCCTCCGTAGCCAGTGGAGCCAGTTTTTTTGTGCTTGCTGGAGTTATCGAAACTGCACATCTCGCACCTGTTCCCTTAACCTCTTGCACACGTTCACCAACCAAATTGTCATCAATTTTGCCTGAATAAACGTCCTGCAATACAGCGGTGATCTCATCGTCCGTTGCCTCAACGATTCGAGATATCGCTTCTGAAGGATCTGGGTACCTGGTCTGTACTCCCTCTAAATTCATTACAGATAAACCGCCGGCTTTTTCCATATGCCCAGCGAATTCTGGTGATCCAATACCGTCCATAGCTGAGGACATAAGGGGTATTTTGAAAGTTTGGCTATTTATAGAAAATTCGGTATTGGTTTGGTCAGGGTTAATCGTGATTTCACCAGGCGCTATAGCTACTTCATCAAACCCATATGCTCGGCTAAGTTCCTTTATTTGCGGAACGGACATTGATTATCCCTCCAGTAACTGTTAGTTATTACAATAATAAAATAGATATAATCAAGGATATTCCCACGCTAGAAGGATGGTCAACAGAAAATTTGTAAAAAATGGATCATTGCAAGTTGAATCTCAAAAAATGTCGCCTATGTAGGAATTGGAGACTGAATGATAATAATAAGTATTAAACAGTTATGGTTAAACTAGAAGAGCAAGTAAAAACTTTAGGACTCAAAGCTGGATTTGATTTAGTAGGAATAACCTCGGCTAATTCATTTGAACGTGATGAAAAGGCCAGCATCGAAAGAATTAGATCTGGTCTCATGGATGGATTACCATGGTATAACGAAGAGCGTGTTACTAAAGCCAATCGACCACGTGTGCTTCTGAAAGAAGCAAAATCGGTAATCTCATTAGCTGTATCTTATAACACAAGGGAATACAACGACCAAAAGACAATGACTGGCAAGTTGGCAAGGTATGCCTGGGGAGAAGATTACCATAATGTCATTAAAGACCGACTACATAATTTTGTAGAAGAATTAAAGGTGTTGGTCGGTGAGGATATTAAAACAAGAATATTTGTTGATGATGGCCCAATGAACGACCGTGCCGCAGCGGAGAGAGCAGGTATTGGCTGGTTTGGGAAAAATACAAATATCTTGTCTCAAAATTATGGTTCTTGGGTGTTTTTATCTCAAGTAATTACAAGCATTGAATTAATTCCGGATCAGCCTTTACTAAAGACCTGCGGTACTTGTGTGATCTGTATAGAAGAGTGTCCAACAGAAGCTATAGTTGCGCCTTATGTTATCAATAACACAAAGTGTATATCTTTCCTTACAATCGAACTGCGAGGTTCAATACCTATACCACTTAGACATTTAATGGGAGAGTGGATATTTGGATGCGACATATGTCAGGATGTATGCCCTGTAAATCGAAAGGCGGTCGTTTCTTTAGATCCTAATTTTTCGAGATTACATAATGTTTCTACCATGGATTTAATATCACTATTAGATTTGTCTGAATCTGAATTTAATACGATGTTTAAGGGAACTGCTATTCGAAGAGCTAAGTTTGCAGGATTTCAAAGGAATATATGTGTTGCTTTAGGAAATATTGGTGATCAGGCTACAGTACCAGTTTTATCAAAAGTAATTGAATCAGATTACCCCGACTTAGTGCGATCTCATGCTGCTTGGGCCTTAGGTCAAATAGGAAGCTCACAAGCATTGAAAACATTAAAGAGCCAAGCCGATTTAAATCAGGCTCCAGATGTTTTGGAAGAAATCGTATCGGCGATTAAAGCTGCAGAAGCTTAACGATTATAGATACATTAATTAAGAACAGGATTTTGACTTATGCGGATCACCAATACAAAGCCTTTTTAGAAAATTATGATGTTGGATAAAAAAAATAGAATATCTCCCTTGAAAGAAACATGGATTGCAATAGATACAGAGACTACTGGACTGTCTGATGATAACGATTCGATTATCGAAGTAGGTTGCGTAAAATTTATTGGAAACAAACGAGTGGATACATATTCATCTCTTGTAAATCCGTTATGTATGTTGACTGACTTCACTATAAATTTTACCGGGATAACTCAGAATGACGTCAACAGTGCCCCTGTGTTTGAGAATATAACCGGGGAACTACAAGAATTTATAGGAAATTCTCCAATAGTCGGTCACAATGTCCAATTTGACCTTGGTTTTTTAAAGAAAAACGGATTAACACTTGATAACCCAGTTGCTGACACATGGGATATGGCTTACGTGCTTCTGCCTGGAATTAGTTCTTATTCACTATCAAATATTGCTGTAGAGCTAGAAATATCGCACGATAGCCCTCATCGTGCTTTAGGGGATGCTCAAGCTACTGCTTATATATTTGACTCTTTGTTGCGCAAGGCAGATGAGCTAGAGGATGATATTTTGTCTGAAATTAGTAGGACTGCCACGCAATGTGGATCTAGGCTGTCTTATGTTTTGTCTGGCCTGTTAGCAGACCGATATAAATCAGACAAACCCCGACAGCAAGTTATTGGATTTGATATCAATGGAATTCGATCACGCCTAACAAAAAAACCTGCGCTTAAAAAGACAGGAAAAACAATGCCTATTGATATTAAATTAATTGAGTCTTGTTTGAGTTCACAAGGCGCCCTATCACTATCGATGCCTGCATTTAAAGAGAGGCCACAACAGATATCTATGGCTAAAACAATAGCTGAGACTATAAATAATGGGGTTAAGGATACACAAAGCAGATTAATTGTGGAAGCTGGTACGGGCGTTGGAAAATCTCTCGCCTATCTGTTGCCAGCCGTTCTTTATGCTTTAATTAATAATAAAAGAGTTGTTGTATCAACGAATACTATTAATTTACAAGAACAATTATTAACCAAAGATGTGCCCTTAGTAATTAAAGCGCTTAAAGATATAGATTCAATAAATATTGAGAAGTTTAGATTTACTCAACTCAAGGGTCGTGATAATTATCTTTGTATAAACAAATTGTTACGGCTAAGACTAAGTGAAAGACCGACATGGACTGAAGGACGACTGATATCAAAGGTTTTAGTTTGGTTAAGGAATACAGAAACGGGCGACAAGGCAGAATTAAATTTAGGTTCCAGAGGGGCCGCTTCGGTATGGAGTAGAGTATCAGCACAAGGCAGTGCTCTTTGTAAAGGAATTAGTGGAACTTGTTTTCTGAGAAATGCGAGAGAGCAAGCTGCCTCCTCCCACCTGGTGATTACAAACCATTCACTGTTAATGGCTAACATCGCTTCTAACGGATCAATATTACCCGAGTACGATGTTTTGATAATAGACGAAGCTCATCATCTTGAAGAGTCAGCCACGAAGCAACTAGGATTCGAGTTAAGCGGCAACAGCATAAGCGATCACTTGAGTCTGATAACGGCTGACAATGGAGCTCTAAATACAGGGTTAAGATTATTTAAGGAGAATAAAATTGCTCTGAGCCGTATACAGACTTTAGCAAAAATACTATCAGATATTTCCGAATTTACACCTCAAACTCGTGACCATATGGCCTTAATACTCGCAAGTATTGAAACAGTAGCAAAGGAAACACATAATGGGCCTGCATATGATTCGAACAGAACTCCTGAAATTCGAATTACCTCTGGAATTAGGTCTCAGCCAGCATGGTCTGAAATTGAAATCGTATGGCAAAAAATAGATTTAGCTTTGCACAAAATTGCGGATCTGTTATCTCAGTCAATCTCAGCATTAGAGAACACAAATATCGATGCATGCGAAAGGGTGGCAGAAGAAATAAATGACTTGATACAGTCTAATGAAGAACTGCGTTATAAGCTTGAAGAGTTTGTGATTCAACCATCTAAAGACAGCGTTTATTGGATCTCAAACGTTCAGGAAAATCGTGGCCGCAAAGAAAAAAACATTTCAATTCAATCGGCTCCACTTTATGTTGGTGAAATTTTAGCCGAATCAGTTTATTCAAAAACATCCACCGTAATAATGACAAGTGCAACTCTTGCAACAGGCAATAATTTTGACTACGTAACTGAGCGGACTGGATTTCAGGATTCAACTGAATTACTACTGGGTTCTCCCTTTGATTATTCCAATAACTCCATATTGTGTGTGCCGGAAGATATGCCTGAGCCAAATTTGCCAAACTATCTGGATGCAATGACCGAGGCTATCATTAAAGCTGTTGTTGCTTCACAAGGCAAGGCAATGGCTCTGTTCACTTCATATGCAACCCTAAATAATACATATAAAGACATCAAGGAAACTCTTGCCTCTCATGACATAAAAGTTTTAGCACAGGGCATAGACGGCAACCCTCATAAAATCGTTAATTTGTTTCAAAAAAATCCCCGATCTTTGCTTCTTGGAACCTCTAGTTTTTGGGAAGGGGTAGACTTGCCAGGCGAGTCATTACAATTACTACTGCTGA
>DBZU01000072.1:111051-128744 GCA_002311285.1 Dehalococcoidia bacterium UBA1152
TGCTGACTCGTTTACCATTCAACGTGCCTACTGATCCGATCTTCGCTGCCCGATCAGACTGGTTTCAGAAACCATTTAAAGAATATGCCGTTCCACAAGCAGTAATTCGCTTAAGGCAGGGCTTTGGTAGGTTGATAAGGACTGAGACAGATCGAGGTGTGGCTGTAGTATTAGACAAACGTATTCTGTCAAAAGGTTATGGCAAAGTATTTTTGGAATCTATGCCGCCCGCCCGAGTTTTTAAGACCACAACTTTAGAGATGCCTAACATTATCAAACAATTTTTGGGTTGACGAAATATTGTTAATTAGAATTGAGTCAGCCTTTAATCTGGAATCAACATTAGATAGTGGTCAAGCATTTCGGTGGCAAAATCGAGGTGACTATTTTGAAGGCGTGATAGATAAATCGATTATTCTGATAAAAAAAAGTAGCGACGGAATAGAATTCGAATCTTTCCCTCAAAGTGAAAAAGAGTTCAAGACGAAATTGCGGTATTATCTTTCCTTACACGATGATCTGGAACTCATATCTCAATCAATTGCTGTAGACCGAAACATCCAATCCTATATTGATCAATACTATGGCATGAGAATTTTGAAACAAGATCCTTGGGAATGTTTAATTTCATTCATATGTTCCTCTAATTCTAATGTGTCTAGAGTTAAGAAAAATATCGAAGATATGTCTGCAGCTTTCGGGGAAAGGATTGAAGCTTTTGGAAGTGTGAGACACACCTTCCCTTCCCCGAACCAATTGGAGAATGCCAATATACCTGCTCTTCGACGACTTAGGCTTGGTTATAGGGCAGAGTATATTTATGAAGCGGCAAAAATGGTCTCGCAACATGTAATAAACCCATGGTCATTGGTTGAGGAATCCTATGAAGAAGCGCTTCATACCTTAACGAAAATACCTGGTGTTGGGGATAAAGTCGCGAATTGCATAATGTTGTTTTCTATGGGTAAGGACGACGCTTTTCCTGTCGATGTTTGGATTGATCGAATTATTAAAGAACTTTATCCTGAAGAATTAGATGATTATATTCAAAGCAAGTATTTAAATCAGTCAGCAACTAAAAAGAGGGCTAAAGATATACCGAAAAGCCAATCGATCAACAGAAGAATTATAAAAGACTGGGCTAGGGAATATTTTGGAGATTATGCTGGATGGGCTAATCATTACATGTTTCATGAGAGGCGTAAAAGATTACTGCGCAGTTAACCCTCCATCTATAGATAGACACGAACCCGTAACATATGATGATGCATCAGACCATAAAAATGTAACTAACCCAGCAATGCTTTCTGGAGTTCCAAATCGTTTGATTGGGTGAAAATCCCGTGCTTTTTTCCACGCTTCAGAATGTCTGCCATATAATTGATTAAACATAGGAGTTTCCACACCGCCAGGACAAACGGCATTTATACGGATTCCTTGATCGGCGTAGTCTAAAGCAGCGCTTTTTGTCAGTCCGTTCAAACCATGTTTGTTAGCCGTGTAAGTAGTAAAACCTCTCGTGCCAATTAACCCGTTTGCAGAGGACATATTGACAATGCTTCCTCCACCTTTGGATAACATATGCTGAATTTCATGCTTCATACATAAAAATGGCGCAGTTAAATTTACTGACATCATATGATTCCAAATATCGGAATCAATTTCGTGTATAGGTACTGTTGGTGCTCCTGTGGCTGCGTTATTACAAGCCAAATCAACTTCGCCGTATTTTTTTATAGTTTGCTCAAACAAGCTATCAATTTGTTTTGGATCTGACATGTCTGCCTTGAAGAATGACGCCTCTCCGCCTTTACCTAAAATGTAATTAACTGTTTCATTGCCGGTTGTTTCGTCTCGCGCTCCTATTACAACCTTTGCGCCCTCAATGGCCGCTCTAATTGAAATTGCTTTACCAATACCGGAGTTGCCACCAGTAATTAACGCTACTTTGTTTTTTAATAATTCTGTCACTGTTCTCACTTATGTTTTAATTTTAGGCAAATAGTTAGATTAATTAGCTTTTCATTATCGAGCTAGCATTCCTGCATCTACTGGCATAGAAGACCCGTGTACAAACGAAGCATCCTTTGTGCAAAGCCAAACAACCATTTCTGCAACCTCTTCTGCAGTCCCATATCTTTTCATTGGTACGTTTGACTTCCATTCTTCATATAACTCAGGATGATCATCCCAAAATGGTTGGTTAATTTGTGTATCGATAATACCTGGAGCTACACAATTGATGCGAATTCCCTTGGCGCCATATTCAAGTGCGGCGCTTTGTGTAAAACCAACTACCGCATGTTTACTCGCCGCATATATAGAAAGACCAGCGCCTCCAACCAAACCTGCTTGTGAAGCTGCATTTACGATACAGCCACTTTGCTGCTCCAGCATTATTGGGATTTCGTATTTCATACATAGCCAAACACCTTTCGAGTTTATGTTCATAACTTTGTCATAATCCTCTTCGGTGCATTGATCTATTGTTTTATCAAATAGTCCAATACCGGCGTTATTAAATGCAAAATCTAATCGATTATGGGACTTTATGATCTGTTCCATTAGCGATTTTACTTCAGCTTGGTTTGACACATCGGCGCGAATAAAATGTGCAGATCCTCCATTTTCTGTAATTTCAGACACGGTTTTATTTCCCGAAATTTCATTGACATCTGAACAAATTATTTTTGCCCCTTTTTCTGCAAGCTTTATTGCACTTGCTCTACCGATGCCGTTTGCCGCACCAGTTACTAAAGCAACTTTTCCAGAAAATTCTTTATCTTCCAATTTCTTATAACCTCTACGAACTTATTTTTCATAACTATCCTAATGCTGACATCAAAGTATTACGACACTTCTAAGCACTTCTCCACGCTGCATCTTTTGAAAAGACTCCTCCACCTCATGTAGTGATATTGTCTCGGAAACAAATTTTTCCAGTGGTAGTTTGCCTTGCAAATACAAATCTATATAAATGGGAAAATCTCTCGTAGGCAAACAATCTCCATACCAAGACGATTTTAGACTGCCTCCTCTTCCAAAAACGTCCAACAAAGGCAATTCTATTTTCATATCTGGACTAGGTACGCCTACAAGGACTACTGTTCCAGCCAAGTCCCTGCAATAAAAAGCCTGTTCATAGGTAAGCGGATTGCCCACTGCCTCTATAGCGAGGTCGACCCCATTACCATTGGTCAATTTCCTGATTTCCTCTACCGGGTCCTGATCAATAGAATTGACCGTATGAGTAGCGCCGAAATCTCTCGCCCACTCAAGTTTCCTATCGTCTATATCGACTGCTATGATCGTGTGAGCTCCAGCCAACTTGGATCCTGCGATGGCGGCATTTCCAACTCCACCGCATCCTATAACTGCTACGGAATCTCCTCTAGACACACCGCCTGTGTTGATAGCGGCGCCTAGGCCTGCCATAATACCGCATCCTATTAAGCCAGATGCAGCTGGGTCCGCGTCCGAATTAACCTTAATCGCTTGGCCCGCGTCTACAAGTGTAAGTTCCGCAAAAGCACCTATACCAAGTGCTGGTGATAAGGGAGTTCCATCGGCTAACGTCATTTTCTGGATTGCATTGCGACTTTCGAAACAATACCAAGGTCGGCCTCTAATGCAAGATCTGCAAGTGCCACAAGGTGAGCGCCACGCCAATATCACGAAATCTCCAGGGACGACGTTCTCTACTCCTAACCCGGCCGAGAAAACAACTCCTGCAGCCTCATGTCCAAGGAAGAATGGAAAATCATTGGAGATAGCTCCCTCCCTGTAATGTAAATCTGTATGACACACACCACACGCCTTCACCTCCACCAATACCTCGCCTGGCCCCGGATCAGGAATCAACACCTTCTCTACTGTAACAGGTGCTCCTTTGGATTTTGAGATAATCCCCTTTACTTCGTTCACCATTCTATGCCTCCCATTGGTGGCCATCATATTTCCAGCCAGACTTTTTATAATCATAGCTTGGTCTTAACAACCTATAGTTATATATGTCCCTATTGAGTAAATAGTTCCGATCTGATCTCGTCAACTAATTTTGACTCGTCAGGAAATTCTCCTTTGTCTAACTTGGAATACATTAACTTATCGCCGACTGAAACTTCAAAAGCGCCTCCATCAGCTGGAATTAATAAAATGCCACTTATATCCCAGGAACATAGGCCCATAAGTTGTTTTGACAGGCTAACTGCCTGCGGCACATAATCTCAGGGGACACAATATTTAATACTAATTAGCGGCCTGGCTTCAACATTGCCTAGCATAAATTTCTCCTAACAATTGCATCGCAATTTTTGAATCAAAAGTTTAACATCCTAGGTTTAAAATAAGCCCGCTTTGGTTACAAGACAGCTTTAACAAGTTTCGTGAACCGTTCCATCTTAAATAAAGTTTCATCTATATTCTTGCCTTTATAATCCAGCGTTAAGTAGCTAATGCCAAGTTCTCCCAAATTATAGATGTCTTCTGCAACTTGTCCCGGGTCACCTGTCAACATTTTCCTATTTCCATTGTCATCAAATGTTGGTTCGGCATCTGAATACCACATTTCGGCACTTAAGGCGACATCGATTGTATCAATATCTCGGTCCGATTCATTTAACTGATAGTTTAATTTGCCGATGCCATCCTTCAAGCGATCCAGTGTGTCTAAAGGATATTTCGGATTGTTGCCAAATGGATACCACACGTCCCCATAATTAGCAGCACGTCTAAGAGCAGCCGGACTCTCTCCTCCAATCCAAATTGGCGGATAAGGTTTCTGAATAGGCTTGGGTTCAAAGTAAATATCTGAAAAAGAAACATATTCACCTGTGAATTTAGGGTTTTGACTGGTCCATAATTCTCTGAAAGCATTTATGTATTCGTTAGTTACAGCGCCACGCTTTTTAAAAGTATCCAGACCCAGTGCCTCAAATTCCTCCTCCATCCATCCAGCGCCGCAACCTACAATTAACCGTCCATTGGAAAGGACGTCGATTGTTGCCAATATTTTTGCTGTCAGAACTGGCTGACGATATGGCAATATGCACACCGAGCTTAAAAGGTTTATTTTGGATGTATGTGCAGCCAAATAAGACAGTGTTGTAAGCTGTTCGAAATGTAGTCCCTCGTCATCTTTCCCCTGGCTGTCTTTGCTAGACCATTCCCCTAGGAAAATTCCCGAGTCGCTATATGGATAGCTTGATTGAATCGATCTTGGAATAACTAAGTGGTCTCCTATATGCAAATAATCAAAACCTAGTTGTTCACCATGAGTTGCAACCTTAGATAAATTATCTGGACCCGCAAAAGGACCGGTTGAAGGCACCTCAAATCCAAATTTCAATTCATCACCTTGGGCATTATTTCTTTACTGAACAGATCCATTCTTTCTTTGGATTCTCCCGTAGAGGATGAAAGTAAATCAAAGCCGAGAACATCGATTAACAGATATTTAACCCCTATCTCTTTAAGTGATCGGATGTCGGAAACAATCTGATCACAACTGCCGGTAAGAATTGTTCTTTCACCTTCTGAAGATTTATGTGTTTTTCGTTCATCGTACCAACTTGCGGCATATGCTAATAAGATTGAATCAGGGTCTCTCCCCGCATCATAGCCATGCTGTTTTACCCTTTCATAGTAACTAACAATTCGGTCTGTTTTCTGCAACCTATATCTTGGATTATTGCCAATTGGATACCACACATCAGCATACTTTCCTGCTCTTTTTAACGCCGCTGGGCTTTCTCCGCCAGTCCAGATTGGGGGATGAGGTTTTTGAATAGGCTTAGGCTCGAAAGCGATATTGCTAAACGAAACGTATTTCCCTTTATATTCAGGGTTAGATGACGTCCACATCTCTTTAAAAGCGGAGATGTATTCGTCAGTGACTCCACCTCTAAAGTCATAATTATCTAACCCCAGTGCTTCGAACTCTTCTCGCATCCATCCTGCACCCACCCCCAAAATTAGTCGACCCCTCGACAGCACATCGATCGTCGCCAGTACTTTTCCAGCATGGATAGCTGCTCTATATGGAGTTACCATAACACTCGTTAAGAGCTTTACTTTAGATGTCAATCCAGCAATAAAAGACAGCGTCGTAAGCTGTTCCAAGCAGTCTCCAAAAAATTCTCCACCTGGAAATTCCCCCGTATCGCTATAAGGATAAGTGGAAGCGATAGTCTGGGGGACAACTATATGGTCAGATACAGCAAGAAAATCAAATCCTAAAGCTTCACCTTGTTGAGCAAGGCTAATAAGTCCGTCACGATTTGACAAAGGTCCTCTATTGGGTAGTACAAAACCAAATTTCATTTTATAAAAACTCCTTCACAATAATGCTAGTTAAGTTTACTGTCAACGCCTTGACACTTAAGAACAACAGTGCTAACTTTATTACAGAACATACGTGCGACAACATACAATTTACAATCCCAGTTGATTTCCAAATCATAGCTTCAATTTGACACAAACTGTAATTCAGATAAGGAATTAATAAATGGTTAAAAAGTTATCAGAGAGACAAGAAAGTATTTTGGTATTTATCAGAGAGTTTTTGGATGAGCATTCTTACCCTCCTACTGTTCGAGATATTCAAACAGGTTGTAAGGTGAGCTCAACGTCAGTTGTTGACTACAATCTGCGAATTCTACAAAGAGACGGCTACCTGAAGCGTGAAACAGAAGTCTCTAGAGGTATTGAGCTATTAGGGCCTAATAAACCTGCAACCCAGGATTTTGTTACTATTCCTATACTCAGCAATATAGCGGCAGGAGAACCGTTACCTGTTCATACTCAAGAAAACTGGAATCATGAAAATACGGAAACTTTGGACTTGCCAAACTTTTTAATTAACGGTAAAGAAAACGTGTTTGGAGTTCGAGTAAAAGGCCAGTCAATGATTGATGCATTTATAACGGACGGAGATTTAGTCTTACTAGAACCTGCTACAACTGCATCCAATGGTGAAATGGTTGCAGCATGGATAAAAGATAATCAAGAAGTCACACTAAAACATTTTTTTCTAGAAAACGGCATTGTTAGATTACAGCCAGCAAATCCAGCAATGGATCCAATATATGTACCAGCCGATAAAGTTACAGTTCAAGGTCGTGTTGTAGGTGTTATAAGATCAGTTAATTAACTTTATTCCTGTAAATTATTGTTTTCTACACTCCGAACAAGTAAATTTATAAGTGACTATAATCTGAATTCTTGCTATCCCTGATGCTGGGTAGCGCAGTAGGGTAAAACCATATATTCTTTGTATTAAACGATTCCGTCAAACAATATACGTTGGAGGCACCACATGGGGCGAGGTCTGACATCTTACAAGCCAGCCATTATGGGTGTCACTCATGCAGTTTCTGCAGGACACTACCATGCTGCTACAGCCGGTTTTCGTATACTAGAAGAAGGTGGCAATGCAATCGATGCTGGGGTTGCCTCTGGTATTGCAATCAATGTTGTCTTTCCTCAATGGACAAGCTTTGGCGGTGTAGCTCCAATCATCCTCTATCATGCAGACAAGAATGAAACTATAACTATAAGCGGGTTAGGGCGTTGGCCACGTGCCGCCTCTATCGAATTCTTCGAACGTGAACACGCCGGTGATTTGCCTGATGGTATTCTCCGAACTGTTACCCCGTCTGCTGCTGATGCTTGGCTTACAGCCTTGGAACTTTATGGCACCATGTCCTTCGAACAGATAGTTACTCCAGCCCTTGAACTTGCCGATAGCGGGTTCCCTGTGCCATCACTTCTAAGTCAGTACATTGGCGATGGAATACGCTGGCCTTCAACCCGTGACGTATTTATGCCAAACGGTAGTATTCCTAAGGTAGGCGACGTCTTGGTTCAGAAGGACCTTGCTAATACCTTTTACCGCATGATAGAGGTGGAACGAGCTGCGTCTTCCAAAGGTCGTGAGGCAGCTATAGGAGCTGTCCGTGACTTTTTCTACAAGGGAGATTTGGCTAAAGAAATGGTTCGTTTCTGCCAAGATCAAGGAGGGCTTCTTACCATGGAGGATATGTCATCCTTTCGTGTAAAATTGGAGCCTGCGCAATGGGGTAGCTATAAGGGTATAGATGTGGCTACCTGTGGCCCTTGGTGCCAGGGGCCTCTCCTTATCCAGTTTCTACATATGCTGGAAGGGTTTGATTTTCAAAGCATGGGCTATCTCAGCGCAGATTACATCCACACCATGCTAGAAGTATTTAAACTTGCATTCTCTGATCGTCATCACTATTATGGTGACCCTGAATTTGTTGAAGTTCCAATAGATGGACTTATGTCCAAGGCCTTTGCCAAATCCAGACTGGCAGCGATTGATCATCAGATCGCCAATCCTGAAATGCCAGTGCCGGGAAACCCTTGGGCTTTCCAGTCAGAGACTCCTTCTGTTAGTACGATAGCCCGTCCAACCGCCACAACCGGGAGCCTAGGAGAAGACACCAGCTACACCTGTGTCGTTGATCGTTGGGGCAACGTCTTCTCTGCTACCCCTAGCGACACTTTTGATGCCACTCCGATAGTGCCAGGCCTTGGATTCATTCTTTCTTCCCGTGGAAGTCAATCATGGTTGGATCCTTCCCACCCTAGTGCCCTTGCCCCTGGTAAACGCCCACGTCTTACTCCAAACCCAGCATTGGCATTCAAGAATGGGCGTCCTTGGATGCCATTTGGCACTCCGGGCGGAGACATTCAATGTCAAGCCATGGCCGAAATGTTTGTCAATATCGTAGAATTTGGAATGGACCCGCAACAAGCTATAGAAGAGCCCCGTTTTGCCACCTCTAGTTATCCTGGATCCTTTTGGCCCCACGCCTACCATCCTGGCCTGGTAACTTTGGAAGGACGTATTGATCCATCTACAGTAGCTGAGTTAGAACGACGTGGACATAATGTAGAGATTTGGGATGAGTGGGACGTAAAGGCAGGCAATCTCGCCGCCATTGAAATCGATCATGAGCGTGGTATTCTCCGTGCCGGTGCGGACAGTCGCCGCGAAGGTTACGCCATAGCTCGCTAGGGTATTCTTTCCAAATAAAACCAATCCCTATAATTACAGGATGGTTTTTTCGTAACTCACTTAATTTAAAGCTGCAATTTTAAACTAAGGCAAGGTTACAACGCCGCATCTGCACTTTCTGCAGCTCGGTTTCTTAAAGATCTACCCAATTTTGCTAACCAAATCCCCGCTTCGTACAAGATTATTATCGGCACTGCAACTAAAGTCTGATTAATTGGATCAAAGGTAGGAGTTATAAGGGCACCTAATACGAATGCAATAATAACAGCATATTTTCTTCTTTTAGCAAGCCATTCTGGTCCAACAATTCCAATTCGTGCCAAGAAAAATAAGACTATGGGTAATTCAAAGACAATTCCCATCCAAAACAAAAGGGATAACATCAAATTAACGTAGGTGCCTATGCGCGGCATTGGTGTTGCGATTTCGCTACCGAAACTTAGTAGAAAATTAACTGCAGGTGGAAAAACAACTCTGTACCCAAAGGCAGCCCCTATCACAAAAACAATTAAACTGACAGGTAAAAGAACAAAAAGATATCTGCGTTCATTGGGCTTTAAACCAGGAGCCAAAAACAAAGCTAGCTGAAATAGAACAAACGGCAAAGAAGCCGCAACACCAACAGTTAAAGAAGCCTTCATGGCTATACCTATAAACTCTGTTAAATCGAGATATACAGGTTTACCTTGTGGCACATTAGCAAACCCTTGGGCAGGTTCCATCAGTAAAGTTAGGATCTGCGCATGAAAGACAAACGCTAATGCTGTAGTGAGAAATATAAACCCTGCTGACCACATGAGTCGTTTACGTAGTTCCCCTACGTGTTGTCCCATATTCATACTATTACGAAGATTATCTGCCACCCAAATCACCTTTGTCTTTTCTCTTATCTGTATCAGGTTCTTGAGATTTAACTGAATCCAACAAAGATGTTGGATTCTCTGAAACATCAGACTTACCAGATTCGTCAACTACATCTGTTTCTTCTAAGTCAACTAAGGATCTTAAGGATTTAATCGGTTGATCCGTGCCTTCAGTAATGGAGTTTTGTAGATCAGAGCCATATTTCCGTGCATCACGAACAAATTTTCCGATTTCTTTTCCCATACCTATCATTTTTTGGGGTCCCAAAATTAGAAATGCGATTATAAATACAGTCAGTATCTCAAGGGATCCCATCCCAAGAAAATTCATTTAACCTCCCGTATGTTGTCTAATGAGTAGCCCTCTTTAACCAGACAATCTGTGCAAGAAAGCAGTTTAATCCTTTTAGCAAAATCTGGCGATACTTTATAAATTAATTTCGTTAACTCGCATAATGGCATGCCAACCACATTTAAATAACATCCGTTTATTTGTTTTACAGGCCTGAATTGTTTGTCTTGAATGGCGTAACCACCAGATTTATCAAAAGGCTCTTTTGAATTAACATAATTAATTATTTCAGTGTCGCTATAATCTCTAACGCTAACCGTTGTAATTTTATTGACTACAATTGGTTTTTCAATTGCAGTAGATTGGATTGAAACTGAAGTAGATACCAAATGATCTTTACCTCTAAGGCTTTTTAGCATCACTATAGCTGCACTTTGTGTTGAAGGTTTTAATAAAATCGAGTTGTTTAAAGAAACCGCTGTATCAGCTCCTACAACAAACCTGGTATACCATCTAGTATCAAAAACACTGATCGCCTTCGATAGAGCTATCCTAGATGTATATGCTGATGCAGATTCATCAACTCGCGGTAATCCTTCTTTATCATTGGATGGTTTAACCAAAAATGAAAATGGCCAAGCATTCTGAATTATCGATACCCGTCTCTGAGATTTCGATGCGAGCACTAAAAGTTCTGGAGGATTTTTAACTATGCATCTCATGACCCATATTGTATCAGTGTGAACTCCTACCGATTAAGGTCGCAATACATTCAACATGATGTGTCTGAGGAAACATATCAACTGGCTGTACATCTATTAATTTATAACCCCCTTTTACAAGAATTGACAAGTCACGGGCCAAGGTATCAGGGTCGCAGGAAACATATACTATTCGTTTCACCATTTTCATCAGAACAGATTCTAAAACCTTAATATGACAACCTGCCCTAGGTGGATCTATGACTACAGCATCAGGGGTAAAAGGGAGATTTAATATAGCATCCTCTGTTTTTGATTCAATAAACTTTACATTTTCTAGTCCAGCTAGGTTGATGCTGGCATCTTTTATTGCAGCTGCAGACTCTTCTATAGCAATTACTTGAAATGAATTTTCAGCAAGAAGCGCGGTGAAAGTGCCAACTCCAGCATAGGCGTCTACAACTCTACTGGATGGATTTAAATTACACCGTTGTGTTACAAGGTCAGTTAATACCTCCGCCTGCAAAGTATTCACCTGAAAAAATGACGGCGACGCAACTCTGAAACTTCGCCCCTTCAAGACTTCTCGATAATGTGTCTGGCCAGAAAGTAGTTCTACATCAGTGTTTTTAATTGCTGGCTGTATTAACCATTCATTCGTATTAACCCCATGTCTAATGGATAACTGGCTTGTTTCCATCACTTTGCCTTGTAAGTGAGTTAAAATCTTGTTGATTCCTTTCGTCATTAACATGCAATGATCCACTTGAATAAACTTACGGGTAATACGATTTACAAAACCCAAATACCCTTGTTTTCTAACGGTAAATCTTGCGTGATTTCTATATTCGAATACCCCAGGGCTAGGTACAGTTGCCTGAACATCTATATTAGAAAGCTCTGGATATCGTTGAAAAAGCTTTGTAACTTGGCTTCTTTTAAGAATTAACTGATATGGATAATCTATATGCTGCCACTGGCATCCAGTACATGGTCCAAAGTAAGGACAAGGATGAGGAATTCTATGTTCGGAAATTTTGTTAACATCTACGACTATACCGGCTAATTTTTCTTTCCCTCTTTTTTTATACCGGTGTATTTGAACAGTTACTTCTTCACCGGGTATTCCGCCGAAAACACTTATTTCAACCCCTCGATAGGTTGCCACAGCATCTCCTGCCGCATTAAATTCACCCAATTTCAAATTGGTTGTTTCTATGTTTTCATAATTGCGGTTCACAGATCGAATTTACCTTTAAACAATAATTCTAATTACTTTACTTTATACTCAAACATAGTATCTCACTACAAAGTTAGTACTAACGTTTGATAATATGAATAGTATGGTTGAACTAACCAAAAAGAAAACCGCAAGGCGGTTGCCTGCGTGGTTAAAAGTAAAAGCACCTGGTAGTGCCGAATATCTAGAGCTTAAACAATTGTTACGAGAAAAATCTCTTAACACTGTTTGTGAAGAAGCACATTGCCCAAATATTGGTGAATGTTGGACATTGGGGACTGCTACTTTTATGATCTTAGGCGATACCTGCACACGCGCATGTGCTTATTGTGCAGTTAATTCAGGCAAACCTAAAGATCCAGACATTTTTGAACCAGCTAGACTTGCCGAAACTGTTGAAAGAATGAAATTAAAGTATGCTGTGATAACTTCTGTAGATAGAGATGATTTACAAGACGGAGGGGCCTCTTTTTTTTCTTCATGTATACGACTTATAAATAATCGTGTACCGGATTGCAAGGTAGAGGTGCTAATTCCTGATTTTGATGGCGATGAAAAAGCACTTAAAACAGTTGTAAATTCAAACCCTAGCACCTTAAATCATAATATAGAGACTGTACGCAGGATTTTCCCTAAGGTGCGTCCGAGAGGTAATTATGATCTTTCCTTAAAGTTACTTGAGACATCCAAGTTTTTAAATCCTAATATACCAACCAAATCAGGAATAATGGTTGGATTAGGTGAGACTTACGATGAAATTACCCAGACGATGAGAGATCTGAGAGACTCAGATTGTGATCTTCTCACTGTTGGACAATACCTGAGACCATCTCAAAAGCATTGGCCGGTTGTAAAATGGTATACCAAAAACGACTTTGAGGAAATAAAACAGGAGGGTTTATCTCTCGGGTTCAAGCATGTGGCTTCAGGGCCTTTAGTTCGAAGTTCATATCATGCAAATGAACAATATGAAGCTACACAATAATATTTGGTTTTATTTGAAAGCATTATTTAAAATCTTTAATAGTTTTTTAACGAAGAATATATGGCATCATCCAGCCAAAAATGCCTCCAAATATCAAAATAATTGGTAATACTCGGAAAAATATAACTCTCTTCGTATATAAAACCAGCACTGTTACCGATATTGGTAATATTAGAATCAATAACGTAAATATTAAGTTTGGACTGCCTAGTCCATTTTGAGAATTTCTATTATCGATTATTATAAACAGTAAGCCGTAGATTGCTCCTATAACTGACCATAAAACATATATTACACCGACTATTGATAACACCATTAATGTAGGTCTTCCCCGAGTAGCAACAAATTTGACTAAGCGAGACTCAGCTTTCAGATATGGAGTCATTATTAGAGCCCCTCCAGATACAAAGACAGATGCCATTAATAGCCCCAATAGTGCTCCGGTCAATACTTCTTCAATCATTAGATTTTGTAGTCCATTCAATTTGTTTGGTTGGTTTTACTACATAGGCATTGAAGCCTGTTTTTTTGTTCAACAATAGCGCAAGCGCTGTAGCATTTTCTTTTGATTCAACCAAAGTATAAAGTGATGGGCCTGCCCCACATAAATAAATCTCATTTTTCCAGATGTCACTGAACTCTTGGCGAAGGCTTTTAACTTCGATGAACAAATCATTTGAAATTTCATCAAATACGTTAAATAGTAATTGTGATGGGATGTCACCCATTCCTCGTATTCTTGCCTCCAGTTTTCGTGTGAGCGCTCCTTTGGTGTAATGACCTGAATTTACTTTGCTGAACATATAAGAAGTTTTATTACTAATACACAACTCAGGAAAAATAATTACAGCATATTTTATGTTGGCGGGCGGGAGTCTTCGCAATACTTCTCCTCTTCTCTGGGTCATTACAGTTCCACAGTATAGAAAAAAAGGTACATCCGACCCTATTAAAGAAGCGATCGGCAACAACTGTTCAATACTTAAACCTAATTTCCATAACTTATTTAGCCCAATTAAAACAGACGCGGCATCGCTACTGCCTCCTCCTAATCCAGCGCTAGAAGGTATTTTTTTTGAAACAGTAATTTTTGCTCCGGTACGCACTTTATACAGATCTTGTAATCTCAGTGCTGCGATGTTTGCCAAATTATATTTATCGTCAATTCCTAAACCATCACAATTAAATTGCAGGATGTCTGACTCTTCAATGTCGATTTCATCATTGAGATCGACTGAAACAATAATTGAAGTTAAATCGTGAAATCCATCGGGTCTCCGCCCTAAAATCTCCAGTGTTAGGTTGATTTTAGAAGGAGCAGATAATGTAATCTTTCTCAAAGATTAACTCCTCTTTCTAGAAAAACAGTATAAAGCCTTATCCAGTCCTCTAGTGATAAAGTCTGTGGTCTATTTTTCAGATCAATGCCTGCCAATTTCAATATGTCCCAGATCAAATCTTTAGATAACTCAAGGCTATGTTGTAAACAATTATGTATTTGTTTACGAGGTGCAGAAAACCCTGCTCGCACTAATGTTAGAAACTCAGATTCTGATCCAGCTATGATTTTGCTTTTTTCATGTGGCTTCATTGTAATAACAGTTGATTTCACTTTTGGGGCTGGCTTAAATACGGATGGGTGCACAGTAAACAGTTTTTCTACTGTAGACCTAAGTTGAAATTCAACTGAAAGGTATCCCATTTTTCCTGGCTTAGCAGCAATCAAGTCGGCTACCTCTTTTTGTAACATTACTGTTATAAAAGAAGGCTTGTTGTCCATAGTTAAATAGTGACGGATAATTGGTGAAGCAACATTATATGGCAGATTTCCTATTAGTTTATATTGAGTGCTCAACGGTATTACATCGCTGATGTCAATTTTTAAAGCATCAGCATTGATAATTTTGAACTTCGCAGTTGCATTCAATTTAGATTTCAAATTTTGGGACAAAAAATCATCCATTTCAATACAGATAAGATACTCAACTCTTCCTGCTAATATTTTGGTCAAAATACCTTTACCCGGGCCGATTTCAACTACTGTGTCAGTCGTTAAGGGCGAAATAGCATCGACAATTCGATGAGCAACGTTTAAATCTATTAAAAAATTCTGTCCAAGTGACTTTTTTGGTTTCATTCTTCGGTTTACAGGTGTTGAGAATGACACGCTTTACTCCCGGTTACATGTTAGCTGGGTGGCTATGCACCCTTTGTCGATCTATTGAGTAGCACATGAATTCATGACTCAACTCAAGTCAGGTGACTCCACGGCACCCAAAAGTACTTACTTACCGCTGCTTCCTTCCGGACCTGACGGAGTTCGGCAAGCTTTCGTCGCGTGGGACCCAACTTTCAACATCGAACCAAATATACATTGGTGTTACAAACAAACCTTGAAAGGGAATTCAGTCTCGCTGTAGCGGATTGCGAGTATAGGGCACCGCTAGCTCCCCACCTAGCACAGCCAATTTAATCTTAGGATCACTTCTCAACTAATGCAACTTTTTCACAAATTCTTTCATACTGTTGTTTCTAATTAAAATCAAAGTTATCGATCAAGATGAAATTTTGTTACTTACCGTTCAATTTTTAGTATTGAAAGAAAGGCCTCTTGCGGTATTTCTACTCTACCTATTTTCTTCATACGTTTTTTACCTTCAGCCTGTTTATCAAGCAACTTTCTTTTTCGAGTTACATCTCCGCCATAGCACTTTGCGATAACATCTTTTCTTAAAGCTCTTACAGTTTCCCTTGCTAATATCTTGTTACCGATAGCAGCTTGAATTGGTACTGCAAATAGTTGTCTTGGAATTAACTCCTTTAACTTCATAGTTAATTCACGTCCATGTTGGTAGGCATTGGTTTTATGTGAAATGAACGATAAGGCATCCACCGATTCACCATTAACTAATATCTCCAACTTTACTAACTTTCCAGGCCTATACTCTGACATAGAGTAGTCCATAGAAGCGTACCCTTGTGTGCGGGATTTTAATTGATCTGCAAAGTCAATTAAAACTTCTGATAGAGGCACCTTATACTCAAACATAACTCTGTGGCCTTGTGCGACTCCGGGTTCAAAGTTGTCTCCGGAAGACTGAATGTATTCCATACGATCGAGTTCCCCTCGCCTGCCATTGACTAGTTCTATGATTGTTCCTATATAGCTGTCCGGTGCTAGTATATTTAAATTTAACCAAGGTTCTCTTATTTCATCTATTGATTGTGAAGGAGGCATTTCAGCAGGATTGTCAATTTCAAGTGTGGTTCCGTCAGTCAGCAGGATTTGATAGGCAACACCGGGAGCTGTTGCCAGCAATGTAAGGTCATATTCTCGCTCAAGCCTCTCTTGAATTACTTCCATATGAAGCAACCCTAAGAATCCGCATCGAAATCCTGGACCCAGGGCCGTTGACTGTTCAGGTTGATAAGTTAGAGCCGCATCATTTATAGCTAATTTTTCCAGCGCTTCTCGTAGGTCTGAATAACTCTCTCCATCAGCTGGATACAATCCAGCGAATACCATTGGTTTTGTTGGATTGTATGTTTCCAATGGATACGCTGAACCATCTTTGAGGGTTGTAATCGTATCACCGACTGGAGCGTCTCCTACTTGTTTGAATCCAGTTGCTATGTATCCAACCTCACCCGTATAAAGAAATGAAGTAGGGAATTCTTTTGGGCTAAACGCCCCTACTTCCAAAGATTCCCCAGATGTTCCTTTTGCCATCAACTTCAGTTTTGTTCGTGATGGCAGAGAGCCATCAAAGACCCTTACATAAGCAATAACTCCTTTGTATGAGTCATACTTGGAATCGAATATTAATGCTCTTAATGGTCCGGTTGAATCTCCTTGCGGACAAGGAATTCTTTCAACTATGGCATTCAATAGATTTTTAACTCCATCTCCTGTTTTACCAGACACATAAATCATTTCGGATTCTTCAAAGCCAAAGCTCTGGCATACCTCAGATGCAACTCTTTCAGGTTCGGCTGCTTCGAGATCTATTTTGTTGATAACAGGTATGATTTTTAAATTTCTTTCAATAGCTAGGTAAACATTCGCTAATGTTTGTGCTTGAATACCTTGTGTAGCGTCAATAACTAATAAGGCGCCTTCACAAGCTGCTAATGATCTAGAAACTTCATAAGTAAAGTCAACGTGGCCAGGAGTGTCAATCAGGTTAAGTTGATAATCGGAATCAGCATCGGATTTGTGCGCAAGACGTACCGCTTGTGCTTTTATTGTGATTCCTCTTTCTCGTTCTAAGTCCATTGTATCGAGATGTTGTTCTAAGAGTTCTCTAGGATCTATAGCACCTGTTTCAGCAATTAACCTGTCAGCGAGAGTAGACTTACCATGATCAATATGAGCTATGATGCAGAAATTACGAATATTTGAAATGTCCATGGATGTCATTATTTTAATAAAATAGATTCTAGTTCTTGATTTAAAAGTATTGGACTGGCGTTCGTAGAGACCTTATTATTGGTTAACATTATTTTAAACTGGGGAAGGAGGGACTCGAACCCACACGCCTTGCGGCACATGATCCTAAATCATGCTCGTCT
>DBZU01000072.1:128779-162873 GCA_002311285.1 Dehalococcoidia bacterium UBA1152
TCTACCAATTCCGACACTTCCCCTGAATAGTAGTTAATATTGTGATTATATCTGTGAGACTAGTGCTAGACATAATAAAAATATGTTTTTTAAAAGGATCTCAACTAATTTTTAAGGAAATTGTTGTTAAATGATCCCTATGCTAATTATGGGTATTGCCCAAGGTATTTTTGAATGGCTCCCCGTTTCATCACAAGGAATGATATCCACTTTATATTCATTTTTCTTCGATAAAAGCTACCAGGAATCTATTCAATTTGCACTTTGGCTACACATAGGTACTGTACCTTCAGTAATGATTATTTTCAGACGAATGTTATTGCAACTGGGTTCGGAGTTTATTAGATCAAATCACAGTTATTCTCCACAATTTAAATTCTTTGTTATTTCAACACTGGTGAGTGCACCAATTGGTTTTGGAATACTGATTGGGTTGGACGAATTGAAGAAGAATGCAGGAAACTTTTTTATGGTGTTTGTTGGAGTGGCCATGTCGATTACCGGTATTATTCAATTGAGACACAAAGTACTAACTAATCGAGTTTCTAATGATTTAAATTTGATTGACGGAGTTACGGCCGGAATTGCGCAAGGATTATCTGTAATACCCGGGTTTAGTCGTTCCGGAATGACCATATCAGTACTTACATTGAGAGGAATGGATCGCAGAGAGGTTTTATCTCTAAGTTTTATTATGGGCATACCTGTAAGTCTGGGGGCTGCTTTATGGATTGGAATAACACAAGGATTTACATGGTCGATAGAAGCAGTACTCTCTGCCTTGGTGGCATTTCTAGTAGGTTTGGCGACCATTAATATACTTTTATCTGTAAGTACCAAAATTAATTTAGGCGCATTCATAATTATTGTGGGGTTAATAATGATTGCAGGAGGTTTAATCACAACGCTATAAGCTAGCAGTAATACCAAATTCATGGCAATATTGGTTTAAGTGATTAATATGAGCAATTCAATAAATAGAACAGGTACGAGATTAATATGCTCATCATGCGGAGCAGAATTTGTTGTTACAAGGCCTGGAGAAGGCGAATTAACATGTTGTGAAGCCCCGCTAGACGAGAAGGAATAATATTGGCAACACAACTAGGAAAACGTTATAGATCAATTGATACAGGTGTAACTCTGTTGTGTGTGAAGCCAGGAAAAGGCGAACTAAAGTGCAATGGCCAAAAGATGGTAGTGCAGGAACCTCAAAGATTGCCTTCGTCTGATTAATCCAATTTTGTAATTATGAATTACTTTTGATAATTATTGGCGCAGTTTGAATCTCGGTTGTTGGTTGTGGACCAAGTTCTGATAGAAAAACATCGATCTCTGACCTTATGCCAAATTCGGGTAGATATATTCCTGGCTCAATTGAAAAAGCAATCCCGGGTATAATTTTTCGCGTGTCATATGTTTCGAATGAATCCAGATTAACCGCATTTGAGTGTATCTCTCTGCCTATACTATGGCCCAGACGATGCTTAAAGTAGGAACCATAACCAGCTTTGTTTATGTAATCTCTTGCGACAAGATCCATTTTGTAACCTGGAACTGATTTTCCGTCTGAATGAGCTTTGGCAAGAAAATTAAGAGCAAGATCTCTTGCTCCAATTACAATATCAAACACCTCTTGGTTTTTTGACGGAATATCCTCTCCAACATAACCGGTCCATGTAATATCAGCAGACATGGTGTCGTCTCCAATCAAACGAGACCATAAATCGATTAAAACCCAGTCACCTGTTTCAATCACAGATGAATCTTCTTTTGAAGGTTCATAGTGAGGATCTGAGGAGTGCGAATTGGTTGCAACGACAGGCCCGTCAGTAATAACCATATTTTCTTCAACGAATCGTGATCTTATGAATTCAGCCACTTTAAATTCGGTAATATTTGAATTTATCTGTTCGCCAATGTAAGCGAATGCTTCGTGCACAATCTTGGTTAGCAAGGTTGCAGCAATCTTATGAGATTCTAAGTCCTTGGATGTCCATATTTGAGTAGAATATTGAAATAAATCTGCCGAGGATACAATCTTTACATGTGCTTCACGAACGAGTTCTATAGTGCCTGCATCAACCTTTGATACTCTTGGCAGTTCACACCTCGGAGAGTATTCCATCGCAACGGTTTCTGAGTCCTTTAATATCTCATGTAAAAGGTTTATCATTTCGTTTCTACTAGTCCACGCAAGTTTTTTTACATCAGATTTTGGAAATCTACCGAGGTCCACAGAGCTTGAGAGTAAGACCGGTTCATTCTCCGATGGTATCCAAAACCAATATGGACGCGTCATGTTTGGAATATGCCCAATAGTGTCTTGCATTACAGGGTTAAAGTATCGGTAATCATATATTAACCATCCGTCTATTGAGTTTGATGACATATATTGTTGCGATTTTAAAACTATTTGATCAATAGGGTGGTTCATATACAACTAAATTCCCATTTTATTTATTTAAAGTATGGCGATTTTAATAATCAACACGATACGTATATAAAACTAAATATCTTGTAGGATTTATAAAAATATTAATATCAGCATCTGTATAACTGGCTTGTCAGTTATACAGATGTATCTAATTCTTGTCCCTTTTTACGGTTCTGAGTTTCACTGGGATTAATGCCAAGTTTTTGGAATTTAATATCGGATCCGGCGAAGGGGATAAATCCAGGTTCCCAGCGTAGGAGCCAAATAATTCAGTAGTCGAAAGAAGCCCCTTCTGAATACCATTAATATGAACCGTAAGCTCTAATCTTATTTCATCGCCTTCCAGTTCAACAAGGTCTCCTTCTTTAAGGTTTAGGTCCTTAGCGTCTATTGGATGTATTTCAAGTATCTCCTTTCTCGATATTTCGTTACGTTTATTTCTGATTATCAAATCAAATTGATGATTTGACTGCAATAATACTCGCCCCTGAGCCAACATAAACGGATACTCACTATCAGAAGAAATATTAAGCGATTCTGAATCCACGTACGAAAACTTCCCTGTCTTTGAATTAGATGTTTTTGGCTTATGTAGCACAGCTATTCCTTCGGATTCTTCATGGGAACATGGCCATTGCACACCACCTGTTTTCCGCAATTTCTTATGAGAAATACCCTTGTAAGTTTCAACTTGGCGCCTCAACTCATCAAATATTTGCATTGGTGTCTGATAGTCAAAACCTGAAACATCTAATTCAGCTGCTAACTGACTCAAAACGTTCCAATCTGGAACTTGATATCCTTTGTTTGCTATTGCTGGATTCAATATCTGCACCCTTCTTTCCATATTGGTATAAGTGCCTTCCGTCTCCGCGAACGTTGGGGATGGAAAAACGATGTCAGCTATAGATGTAAGTTCGTTTTCCAGTGAAGCATGGACCACCAACAATTCCAATTTCTTTATGGCTTTTGACAAATCAGATAATTCTCCATTAACCAATGAAGGACTATCTCCTATTATGTGTAGAGCTTTTATCTGACCAGATGTCACGGCATCTGACAATTCATTAAGAGATAATCCTCTACTTTTAGGAATGAGGTGATCACCTGACTGTTCAAGTCCTGATCTGTATTCAGCATTATCTAAATCGAGATATCCAGGCAGTTTATCTGGAACGCATCCAGCATCTTTGCATCCCTGTTCATTGGCTCCATTAATTAACGGGTATAAACCTGCTGAGTCTATACCAAGATTTCCTGTGGCCAAACAAAGATTTACGAGCATCTTCACACAATCAGCCCGCCGTTTTTCACTAAGTGTTTCAAGTCCGTAAAGAGTAGCACAAGGCTTCGAGTCAGCCAGCAATCTAGCAGTACGTCTTATTTCATCCTGAGTTATTCCAGTTATTTGCGATGCCTTTACAACATCATACGCTGCTATCGATTTTCTCATCTGATCCGAATCGACAGTTTGATTTTGGATGAAATCATGATCATCAAGAGTCTCATCGATTATAACTTTAAGAATCGATCCTATTAAAGCGGTTTCAGTGTCTGGTCTTGGACGTAGCCATATTGAAGCGAATTTTGTTAGTTCTGTTTCACGTTGATCAATAACAATAAGCTTAGATCCACTTCTAACTGCCTGTTTTATCGGTATTGCAGCAACATTATGCTGTTCAGTCATGTTACTTGAAACAACTAGGAAGCTTTTAGATTTCTCAAGGTCACTTATAGGGTTGGTGCCAGCATATACACCCAGCATTTGTCCTAAGTATTCAACTAGTTCAGGGCGTATGTCAGAAGATACATTAATATTATTAGTGCCCATAACTTGCCGAGTGAATTTTTGTGCAACAAATGCATCTTCATTAGTAGATCGAGGAGATATCAATAAACAATATTCCTGATTATTCCTATAAACATTAAGTCTTTCGGCCAGAATTGAAATTGCATCTTTAAATCCTGTTTCTTTTAAATCTCCATCTACTCTAATCATAGGTGACAATATTCGTTCTTTTCTGTTAACAAAATCCATCCCGAATTTGCCCTTATAACAAGACTGACCTTTATTTACTTTCGATTTACTGTCTGGAATGACACGAATAAGTTTGTCCCTTTTATTTACTTCTAGATCTATCGTGCACCCAACTGGGCAATGCGGGCATACAGATTTGATAGTTTTTACAGCTTTATCCCATTTGTAATCCCTCTCCACTAATGCCCCAGTTGGGCAAGAATCGATGCATGCGCCACAAAATTCGCAACCAGATTCAAGTAACGAAGTCCCCTGAGAGGTTCCAATGACTGTTTTGCCTGCACGATTCAAAAATCCTAATGCGCTATCTCCTCTTATTTCATCGCATACCCGGACACAACGACCACACACAATGCACAGGTTCATATCCATCTCCCAAAATGGATCAGCGACTTTCAACGGTATCTGACGATTTTGGTATGTAAGTGGAGTCTCCATATCCATTTCTAGCCAACGTACAGTATCCTTGAGCTCACACCGCTCATTCTTGGGGCATGTAATACATCTGTCATTTACCGATACATGCCTTAAACATACGTCTGAAGGACCACATAGCTCAACGCGATGACATGTCAGGCATCCATGAGGGTGTTCGGAAAGAAGCAAATCCATTATTCCCTTTCTAAGGTTAACAATCTCAGGAGTGTCAGTTTTTATAATCATGTCTGGAGCGACAGGAGTGGTACAGGATGCCGGCGATCCCCCTACACCATCAACTGAAACAACACACATGCGGCATGCACCAAAAGGTTTAGTGCCTGGATAATAACAAAGGTATGGAATATAAATCCCTGCTTCCATCGCTGCCTGAAGAATCATTTGACCAGGTTCGGCCTTAATCTCTTTGCCATCAATATTGATAACTAGATCATCACTCATGATTTTTCTCCAACTTGACTTGAAAAATTAATAGGTATCGCACCTTGAATGGGCACATCGCCGAAGGGTCTAGTATTTATAGGAGTAAACGATGGTCGTCTACAAGATCCTGTCAAACACTTGCCTTCATCAACGCATGCATCCCAGTCCTCTTTAAAGTGTTTCATAGCAGATTCAATAGGGTTAAAACCTAATTGGCCATGTCCGCATAATGATCCAACTTTCATAGTTTGACCTATTTGTTTCATTAGCTCAACATCACCATTTCTGGCTTTATTCAATGCCATGCGTTCAACAATCTCTAAAAGATTGGTCGTACCAAGACGACATGGAAAGCATTTTCCACATGATTCAAATTGACAAAAAGCAACCAAAACTCGTGTCAAGTCAACTGCGCAGGTTCGGTCATCAGCCACTATTATGCCGCCCGATCCTAATATTGCTCCTGCCTCTTTCATTTCATCAAAATCTAAACGAATTTCCAGTGAATCAGCACTTAAAACTCCTCCAAGAGGTCCTCCAATTTGCAACATTTTGAGTTTATGATCACCTGGAACTCCTCCTCCGATATCGTCGATTACTTCTCCTATTGTAAGTCCCATTGGAACTTCATATAAACCGGGATAATTTATATTGCCACTCAGACAGATAATAGCAGTTCCAGTGCTTTTATTAACTCCAATTGACGAAAACCATTCAGCTCCATGTTCGAGAATTGACGGAGCATATGACAAAGACTTCACATTATTGATAGTGCTAGGATGGCCCCAAACTCCATATGCTGCCGGGAATGGAGGTCTGGCCCTCGGCATTGCTCTTTTCCCTTCAACGGCTTCCATAAGTGCAGTTTCTTCACCAGCCACATATGATTCCCCAGTCAATGAAACTTCAACATCAAAGCTAAATTCAGTTCCCAGTATATTTTTTCCCAACAGACCTACTTCATATGCTTGTTTGATAGCATCTTCTGTTGTATCAATTGGTCCTTCATGACCATGTCGTATAAAAACTATGCCATTTGTCGATCCAGTAGCATATCCAGCAATAGTCATGCCTTCAATCATCGTATACGGATCACTTTCCAAAATAGTTTTATCATTAAACGCTCCCGGATCTCCTTCTTCACAATTACAAAGGATATATTTCGGTTTCTCGCCCCGGGTCATAAAGCTCCATTTTAGTCCCGTTGGAAATGCCGCCCCACCACGGCCTCGTAGACCAGATGATTTGACTTCTTCGATTACATCCTCAGGTTTCATATCATTTAAAGCTCGATTTAAGCCAAAATACCCTCCACGAGCTATATATTGGTATATATCTCTTGGATCAATTTGCCCTGCATTTCTAAGTGCAATCCTATTTTGCAGTTTAATTTGCGGAAGATCATTAAAGTCTGGGAAACTATGGGAA
This sequence comes from Dehalococcoidia bacterium UBA1152, assembly GCA_002311285.1. Classification (GTDB taxonomy): domain Bacteria; phylum Chloroflexota; class Dehalococcoidia; order Lucifugimonadales; family UBA2962; genus UBA2962. Next base: position 135,544 of record DBZU01000072.1, read on the forward strand.
ACGTCTTTATCTGAATTTATCACTCCAAGTAATTTTTTCTTTGGAATTTTTCCATCAACCAGACATTTATTAATTAATTCACTCACATAGTCCGGGGTAACGTTTTTGAAAATTGCTCTATATTTACCTGGGATTAGAATATCCATCACTGGAGCAGCATAACAAACTCCAAGACATCCAACTTCGCTTACTGTTGCATTCAACCCTATTGAGCTTAAATGAGCCTTAATGGCCTCCAGAGTTTCATACGCTCCAGCGGCCTGACCGCAACACATTGACATTCCTAATCTTATCCATGGCACATTGCTTTCTGCCAGATCTATCCAACGATTATCTGCTAATGACTTAAGATCTTCGTATGAATTCATTATCTGCCCCTCTTAGCACTTTCAATCAATTTTGATACACGCAATTTAGCGTCTTTAGAAGTGATTTTTCCGTACATTCGATGGTTTACACTCATGACAGGCGCTTGAGGACATGCGCCCAAACATGTGTTGAATTTAAACGACACCACTTTATCTGCCGTATCTCCTTCTCCACTCAATCCCAATTCATCTAAAACGGCTTTGATTACTTCGGATGCGCCTACCAAGTGACAAGAAGGTCCCCAACAAACCTCTACTACGTTTTTTGACGGGGGATCAAAACGAAAATTTGGGTAAAAGGATGCAACTCCCCAAACCTCATTAATAGTTGAATTATTATGTTCAGCAACTATTGGTATAGCTTCTTGAGGTATGTATCCCAATTCATCTTCTATTGAAAGTAAAGACGATAATACTGTTACAGTAGGACGTTTTTGAGTCGTAACAGCACCAGTAATACGATCTTTCAGATTTTGCTTTTCTGAATCTGGCGTAGGGACTATTTTAGGCGTCACATCCGATTGCAAGCCTGATCTCCTAATTTGATAAATTGTTCACAAATCCTACCAGAAAGACATTACAGCAACAACGTATTTCTAATTTGTTCAACCCAAGTCTCGTAACAATATTTTTGCCACCTTACGTCCCATGCGTACAGAATAATTAGTGCCTCTATCTTCAGGATATATTTGAGTAGTATTAGCCAAGTATAGTCGGTCAAAAGGGGTAACATGACTAGGGATACGCTGAGAGTAATTAATGCCAATTATTGGCTGTGCCGCCCCTACTTTATGGTGGTAACTCTTTTCGATCCAAGATTTATCAAAATCCTGATTGATTTTCTTTAAATGGGGTAAATACTCCGATAGTAACTGATCATGATCTAACTGATATAGGGGATGATCAGCGGTTAAATAATTGGATAAGTAAACAATATGCTTACCCCCATACAGGGAGGAGTCAATCATATTGGTGTGCTCAATAACTCCAACGAAGGGAATTGATCTGTCTGCCACATTAAGCCAATAAACATTTGTAAATGGACGATCCAAAATCAATATTATAAGAACGGCAGACATGTATTGCACATCTGTAAGACGTTTTTCATACTCATCCGGCATTTTAGGTAAAAGCTTTGGAAATATAAATGACGGGGTAGTCGATAAAATGGCGTCAAATTTTTCAATCAACTTACCGCCAGAGAGTGATTCAAGCTTTAATCCAACAGCTCGGCCATTTTCAACTATTATCCTATCGACTCCTGTTGACAGGATGACTTTTCCCCCCATATTCTCAATTTTTGACTGCAATGTTTCAAATATTTCGCCAAAACTTCCCTTAGGATATCCTAAAAGCTCCTTCGACATGTTTTTGCCCCTAGAAGCAAAACGTGTATGAATTTTTCCCCAAAACCATGGCATTCCAATCTCGTTATAATGACGATCACCAAACTTGCCTCGTAAAAGTGGTCCCCAAACCACTTCATAGACCCTTTTCCCCGCCCAACGTTTTATCCAGGCATCCGTTGTTATATTCTCAAGAGAACGCCAATCTTTTTTCCATCGTAAAATCATTGTAACAACACCCAAACGAATACGATCAATAATGTTTAACGGTTTGAATTTCAGGAGATCCATTGGGGTTACTAAATTGTATATCTGCCCACCATAAAAGATGCCTACTTTAGATTCATGCCATTCCATTTGATGGGCAATGTCAATTTCTGACATTAATCCTAGTATGTCTGTATCAGATGTAAATAGGTGATGATAGCCTCGTTCCAGAGGTGTAGATCCAACATTAAACGTTGAGGCTTGGCCTCCCACAAATGAAGCTTTTTCATATACAACCACTTCTATTCCATTGAGAGCTAATTCATATGCCGCCGCTAATCCAGCGGCACCAGCTCCAATAATTCCAACTTTCAATCACTGACCTCATTATTATTATTTTTGCCCATAAGCCATAATCGATTAATAGAAATGTTGTCCGACCACAGTATTACTTGTCCCAGTACTATCATAGGTATAAGTAAAGTAGCATGAACTACGGCGGCATATCCAGCAGCTACAGACCTATCAATAATTCCTAACGGTATTAAAACTAAAGTTTCGCGGGCGATCAACTCAAATAAACCAATACCTCCCGGTGCCGCAGGCACGGAAGAGCCTATATTAGTGATAGCAGTCACAAGAACTGAGATCATCGCTAAATTAACATGACCGCCTAGGTGGTGATGGAAATCAAACGATATACCTATTAAGTAAAAAAGTGTAGATTCAAACAACCAAATTGGTATAGAAACTAGAAACATTTTTAATACCAGTTGTGGACTTTTTAAAGCTGAGAGGCCAATAACAAAAGTTTTAGCTAAATCATTTATTACTGCTCTAAAACGCTTGGGCAATATAGAAAAAATCTTGAAAGTAAACATCAAGGTGGCTTGAGGGTAACGCGCAATGATCATAAGTATGGAGAAACTTAGAACAAACGGAACTGTTGCTGCTAAAACTATGAAGGGCCATGCTATCCCTGAACGCTCTCCCAGTCCTTCAACGATTCCACCAACACCTAAAGGTACAATCAAAGCAATTACGATAATAAATATTAGAAGAGTCAGTGCATCTATAACACGTTCGACAAATACTGTTGCCAACGCGGCGCTCACACTTACTCCTTCACGTTCACTCAGATAGTAACTTCTTACAAATTCTCCTAACCTCATCGGTAAAATATTGTTTGCCATGTATCCAACAACTACGACCGGATACAACCTGGCAACTTTAATTTCCTTCATATGCGCCAATAAAGTTTTCCACCGTATAGTTCTAAATAAAGTCGAGATTAAATACATTGCTATCGCAGGCAAAATAAACACGTAGTTAGCTTTAGTCAGTGCATCAAACATCTTGGCGACATCTACTGTAACTAGAAAAATAATCAGAAGAATTAAGGTCAATCCTAACCCAATCCAAGTTTTGTAACGATTCAACATAATTTACTAATAAGTTTCTGTTTCACAAATATTCGAGATTCAAAATTGTTTAAATAACTTAGTTTTTAGTCTGAATAGTACTATTCGGCTAACAGTTATTCTAATTCACGGGGACTAAAGTATCGCATGTCAGAATCATCAAAGTATACATAGGCATCTTCGCTCGACAATTTATTGCTTAATTCGCGATGTATAAAATAGTCCATAGCTCTTCGCCATGCAGTGCGGTCAACTAATGACGTGAAGATCTTTTGCAAACTGAGGTTGCGATAAGTTTGTTCAGGAAACCACCAGCGGTGTCTAAAGCGCTGTCCTTCTCCATAATTCTCCTCAATCAATTCTTGAATCTTTAATTGGTTTTGAGAATGAATTATTAAAACCTGCTGTTCCATCGTACCAGAAGGCAAGTGGTCTCCATACTGAGGATATCCTGCCAGTGCAATGTCTCGTAGGTACCAAGCCCATGGCCATTGAAATCCACTAGTTGAATCAACATCAACGGTGGGCTTTTCTCCAGTTTTTAATGCAATGTCAGATATATGTTTTGCTAGAACTGGAACATCTGGGGATGTTTGAGTATAAACTAACATCTCAACAGGAATATCTCCGTTTTTATATGTAGCCAAAACCGCACTACGTATTGTTAACACAAATAAAATCAAACCTATGGTTACCCCTATAAGTTTTGCGCAATGAGTGTAACTGACCTGTGTTTTTACATACAAAAACCCGCATAGTACTAACAATAATCCAAGAACTAACAAAATTAGCATCGATAAGTTATTCGAACTTTCATCAATTCCGAGAAATGCTAATCTCCACAACAAAAATATAAGGACTAAAGTCAGCGAAACTATGGATATGTTTTTAAGATTAATTAAATTTACTGCTCGAACATTTTTAAGGCAGTCACCTAATAATTTTCCTGACAGAACGATTAAAGGCAAGGTAATCTGAACCAAAAGCCAAGGCATTTTTTCACTAGCCATCGTGTATATCAAAAATGTGGCTAAGGACCAAAATATTAGGAATCTAGCAAATGGATCTCGTTTTTTAAAATAGTAAATTACAGCTATTATGGAAATTATTAGTGGAAGAAACTCATACAAGGTTGTTAGGAGTAGATAATAATAGACAGGCTGATTGCCCCGACTTTCTCCTTGTTGCACTATCCAATATCCTAATGACTGCCACAATCCTGACCCGGCACCATTGATATTGTCGAAAAAAGTGGTATGAAATAGTAACCAGGGAACGTAAAACAGCAGGGCGCATCTTAACCAAACACTCCAATTCCATCTAAGTCCGATAATCGCAGCAATCACAAAGGCAATGGCTATCACAATGGCTGCGATCACCAATCCTCCACCCGAAGGAGAACCTATGCTAGATCCAGTTTTGGCGGCAAGTATGAAATTAGAGCCTTCAAGTTGAAACAGAGCGATAAAGCCTGACCATAGAGGTAGTGAAACAGTCCACATCACAATCAAAAATACTGTTTCTCGAGAAATGTTACTTAATGATCTAGATTCATATAATTTAAAAAACAGAGTTTTCGTGATTTTACAAAGTGCTTCAAAAATAGAGATCCCAAAAAAATTGTGCTGGCTATACAGACGACGCATCGTCCGGTATATAAGAACTGAAACCAAATATAGAGAAATCATACCAACAGTGAAGTACGTGCTCTCTTTTGAGGAAAACGATAATGCTAAAACAAAAGCTGAGCCATACAGGTACTTATTTTTGCCGGAGTCTAGATAACGCCAAAGAAATGCTATTAATGCAAATGTCCAAACTGCCATAAAAATATCGTTACGAGCAAACCGGCTGAAATATAATAGTGCTGGAGAAAAAGCTAACAAAAGAGATGTTGAAAAAGAGCCTATTTGTCCTAGTTTATTTCGTAATAAAAGAGGACATAAAATCAATACAACACCAAAAATGGCATACATTGATCGAGCTGTGAAATCAGTTACTCCGAAAATATAAAAAAGAGCAGCATTAAGCTCAAATTGCAGTGGCCCATGCATCATAGGGTTATGTATGTATCCGTTTCCCATGAATAATTGCCACGAAAAGTAAGCATGCAGGCTTTCATCATGATGCAAAGCACGTGAACCTAAGTCCCAGAAACGCATTGTTGCAGCAATGATGATGAGTAAAAAATAAGATACTATTTCAATTCGATGTGTCTTAAAGAAATCAATGTTTCTATAAATCATGTCCGCCAAAATTTGACGATTTAAACGATCAAATAACATTTTATTTGCCGTCATAAATTGTAAACGTATAGATCTGTTCAATGAGTATTTACCTTAACTTATAAATAACTACAGTTTGAGTATTAAATACTTTATCCATAAACAAGTCGAACTTGTTTAGTCCACTAGTACCATATTGTCTTCTCTCTCGTGGACCTATATACACATAACTTATCTTATACTTGGCTAATAAATTGTATGTCGCTACCGGGTCTAAACTTTGATAAATGGCTTGTACATCATCTGTCCTGATAGATAACCCTGCGTCAGATCCTCGCCACTGTTTTTCATGAGCAGGCCAGCCAAGAATAGTTGGTATTCCTGTAGCAGCCGATATTCTCCCATGCTCACTATACGAAGGCCCCACTGCTTCAACTAAAGCTTCTCCTTCTTGAACTACTAAAGTGAGTAGCTCAATCGCTTCAAATTCGTCTGGGTTTTGAGATTTTATGTAGAGTAAACCATCTAGTGTTGGGGGTTTGCTAGTATCTATTTTGCTGAAGGAAGCGGCGGGACCATAATATAAAGAACCTATTATTAAGATACCGCATAATCCGCCAAAAAATAGTAAGCCAAACTTTCTAACGCCCTTGATTTTAGTAAACGAATGATACAAATAATAAACAGATATTGCAGCAGAAATTGACAGTAAGATCCATGCTTGATAGTAAAGTTTAAAGACTGTATTCATTCGGCTTCCAAATTGATCGCTCACAACAATCAATTCTGGTGTCATTATCAAGGTAAATCCTACTCCGATAAACAACATAGTTATAGCCAATCCAATTGTTTTGTTGCCGCCTAACCTGCCATCTCGTAATAAATATAGTGCAGAATAGATAGACATAAAGATAACAAGAATGTTTGGAATTAACTTAACGAAACGTTTCAAAATTGAAATGTCAGGACTGCCAAACCATGCTATTAAAATTAACCAAATAATAAACGGCAAAATTGCTAAAAAGAATGATATCAATACATTCCTAAACCACCGAAGTCTCAGTTTTGAACCAGCGAAAATGTACAGAACGAACGGAATAACTACAACTAGAAATAATCCCCAAACTATAAAAAAATGTATCGGTCGAGATGTGATATCTAAAACGGGAGTTATACCTGAAAATTGACTTTCAAAATATAGATAATATGGAGAAAAAAACAAAAATGCTGATCCAATAACTACTATTAATACCGGTACGGTTTTCATAAGCGCGTCTGCAACCGAAAGTTCTTTTTCTTTATGTATTTTAAAAATTAATGCCCCGAGAAAAGCCAACCCAAAAATTGGCAAATCCCACGCATTAATAAATCCCAATGCCCCTAACACAAATCCAATAAAAATCAGTCCGGGTGCCTTAATAAAGATTTTAGTAAAAACTGTAATAACCTTTGTTATGCTGGAATTAGTAACAGTCCTGATACTAGGCAGAGTAGTGACGGGATTCAAAATAAAATTTGCAAGCAGACCCAAAAATAAAATTACAAATGGGAGAGAAAGAAAATGCGGGTGCAGATCTCCAAGCAGGCTTGAAAATAAAGGGAACTCCTGGATCGTGTAGTCTAGGCCGACGCCACCGTCGAAAGTATTTATAACCCTAGTTGCACGCCACCACCACCAAAACTCTGTTGGCCGCCAGGAATCGGCAACGTTAATGGCCGGACCCGTAATTCCGTCAATTGCCAGCCAATCCCAGAAAGCTTTATCTCCTAAGCCATTGAATCTAATAAACTCGAAAAATCCTTCCAGATTGGATAATGCTAGTAAAAAGACTGTTCCAATTAACCCGGAAAGTATAGCGCCTTTGATCTTTCCTCCATCCGATTTTATGATGTTATAAACCAAACCAATTACCCCAACAGATGTTATTGCAGGGATTAAAGAAAGTGAAAGATTATATGCGATATTTGATGTCGTCCCAATTAAATTAGCCACAAACCCGACAATCCAATATCCAAAATAATAGTAGCTTATCGCCTCTCCTCTAAGCCAAGGGTCCTCAGGCGGAGCAAACTCTGTTCGCATAACAGCATTTAAAAATGCTAAATCCATGGGTTGCTCAGTATGGGATATCGCAGGATCGTATGCTCGATACAATGTCCACAACAAAAATAACGCCAGAAATATCACTTGAGTGACTGCAATTAACCACAAGTGCTTTCGAAGGTGATGGACGATCTGATTTCTGTTGATCCAGCCGATGTATATAGATGGTATCGCCAAAATTATTATAGCTACTAGAGGACCAATTGTGTTCGCTGGAATTAAATTGGTATAACTTAGAATCCAAGTGGCATAACTTGCAATAACTATTCCTAAGGGTATCGAAAGGGTAATGCCACGATCGGGCATTGATCTGAAAATGATAAAAGATATAGGAAAAGCAATAATTCCTATAAATTCAACGATGAGGATCCAAATTAATGTTTCACTCAATTAGTTCCTCCAGAATTCAATCATTTATTACAGTAGAAATGTGTGCCTAGTTTACATTGATTATCTGATTTGCTTTGTGACGAAATATAAATTTTAGATAAATAAATATAAAAATTTAGTTAGCAAGTTTCAGTGAATAAATCTTTTGTAAATCGATTTGGACTAAATACTTCTAAATCGTTAAGGCTTTCACCTGTTCCAATGTACAAAACCGGAACGTTAAATTCTGAATAAACGGACAAAATCACTCCTCCTTTTGAGCTACTATCTAGTTTTGACAATACAATTCCATCACAACCTATTGATCCCAGAAAAGAACTGGCTTGCTGTAATCCATTTTGACCAGTAGTAGCATCCAAAACTAACATTATTTTTGCTGGTTCTAATCCAGTTTTACTTACTACCCGGGACATTTTATGTAGCTCATCCATCAAATTGATACTGTTATGCATGCGTCCAGCAGTATCTATTAACGCTACATCAATTTTTCGAGCTTTTGCAGCCTCAATAGTATCGAACACTACTGCGCTCGGATCAGATCCTTCAGAATGTGCAATTACAGTCACTTCGAGTTTCTCGCCCAATGTTTTAATTTGTTCTATAGCTGCTGCTCTGAAAGTATCAGCGGCTCCGATAATTACTTTGTTGCCTGAACTGACATACATGTGGGCCATTTTTGCTAAAGTCGTAGTCTTACCTACACCATTTACTCCAACAAATAGAATGACAATAGGACATCTATTTGCTGAAGGATCAAAAGTTTTTATTACCTCAGCAAGCTCTTTTCCGGAGATCAAAATCTTGGCTACCTCAGCTTTTAGTATTTCGAAAGCTGTGTTTGGTTCTTGAACTGATTCCAATCTGACCTGTGCGCGAACTTTGTCCAGTAAACTTAGAGTTACAGAAGGGCCTACGTCAGACAAAATAAGTGCTTCCTCCAAATCATCCCACATATCATCATTCAAGCCTTTGCTCTTAAACAGAGAGTTTACTTTTGTAATCCAGGTGTCCCGAATGCCGTGTATTGGTACCTGACGATTATTCTGGTGAGTATTTTCCACAGGTCCATTATTCACACTTAAAAGTTCTCCTAATATAAAAAAGCTCATATCGGCCCATTATGAAGATTATCACTGGGCCCAGATATGAGCTATACCATCGTGTGCGGACTGATTCTATATCAGGTGCTTAAACCTCATAAAATCTCTGCGGGCTTCATCAGCAGTAGGGCCACAATTTGTGCGCCTACTATTTAAAGCTCGCATATAAAATTCAAATCCCGATTTTAAGTTTGATCGGCGTCGCACGTTTCGAAAAATCTTTATCATCAATTCCTTCTCTTATTATTCTCTTATTATTTGGTTTACATTAGTTCGAGAACTCTTTCAATATTAATTATCCATCAACAAAGTCATCATTTGTATATATAGTATAATATAATAAGTATTGAAATTTATGATAATATACAGGAGTAACTGATATGGAACTAAGAGAGCTTCGAAGTTTCATCGCTGCAGCTCGATTAAGAAGTATAACGAAAGCAGCGGAAGAGCTAAACATAGGGCAGCCTACGGCTACTACTCATATAAAAAAATTAGAACAGGAATTGGGTACATCGCTTTTCGATCGGATTAAAAGGCCGATTCAGTTAACAGCTTCGGGTACAACATTAGCTGATTTAGCAAAACCACTCTTAGATGGTATCGACTCTTTACTCTCTGAAGCAGGTATAGCTGAGCAAGTAAGTCCTGTTAGAGTCGCTGCCACTCATGACATAATTCCCCACAGATTACTTCAAGTTGTTCGAATTTTCTTAAAGCAACATCCGCATGGACACCTTAGAATATTATCCGGAAGACGCGACGAAGTATTAAACATGGTAGATAAAGGGACAGTAGATATAGGACTAGTACCTGGCCCAGAAAGAGGTCTGGACTTTGAATTTCAGCCATTATTCGCATATGAAAGAGTTTTAATAGCTCCACTAAATCATCCTTTGTTGGGTTCTGCAATAACTTCATTGGATGAAATTGCGCCTTGGCCTTTGATTATGATGGGAAAAGGAACATATACTCGTTTGATGCTTGAGACTGAATTTAGACGTCGTGGATTGGACTATGAAATAATTATCGAGCTGGACAGCATGGATATGATTAAAAGATATGTTGCTTTAGGCATGGGAGTATCAGTAGGTCCTCGCCTGGCTATAGATCCTTCTGACCTTGATTCACTTGGAGTATTAGGACTTGCGCATATGCTTCCAGTAGAACAGGCTGGCATTGTTACTCTAAGGGGAAAAACGATGTCAACTCCGACTAAAGCTTTTGTTCAACTTCTTAGAGACACTTTATCTGTCTCGTAAATTATTCAATTTTAACGCCGACTAATAAGCCTTTAATAACTAGTCTGTGAGAGTATTTAAGGCTCGGAATGCAAGTAACAAGACTGATAAGGGCTTCCTCCGAACCATAGATTGTTAATTCATCCGCATGTAACACCTCCGAAGAGGTGACTTGATAGAGGTATTGCCCTGAACTACTCTCCATTATTATGTCTATTGAGCCCTCTCCAATTTCGTTGATATCACGTAACAGTTCAGGTATTTCAGGAAGTCGACGAAAAACATTTCCTTCACCACTAAAAGGGCTTTCAAGGTGGCCGAAAAACCACCCGTTTCCTATTTCGCCTGGGTCAGCCGTTTCAGGAATATGACCTACTGTATGGTCGGGGGTTTCATATTCTCTACTATCACTAAGATCTACGATTCCTAATTCTTCAACTATTGAGTCAATGCCTAATGCTGGTATTGAAATACGGATCGCTGTACCCTTCGGTTTCATTAACAAAGAATGGTCTAAATGAGAAACTAAATCGAAGCCAAAAGGCAATTCGCTCAACAGCCTACTATCGGTTCCGGTTTTAATTGGATCATGCCAATATTTTGGATGAAATGAAGCTCCAAAATGCATATTAGAAAAGTGTTTAGCCAGGTTATAAGATAGCAAATATTCATCATCTTGATTATCTATTGTTATGGCTATGTTTTCAGCAACTACATCATCATCTAAGGCTGAGTTCAATTCCTCTAGTTTTGAATTTTGATTGGCAACATACAATAGGTAGGCACCAAGCAACACCAAAGCAAGCAGGCCAAAAACAATCATTGTTATGCCTAAGCGGTATGTTTTAGTCAAGTTATATTCACGACACAAGATAAATTAATTTCATTATTAATTGTCATGATTCATCTCCAACAGTAAGTACAATTAATAAACACAGGCAAAAGCTTGGTCCGCTTTAATGTCATCAAACTTCAGGAACACAGCTTTTTAGCAAACTTAGATAGGCATTTATCCGCGCGTTCGAGGAACGTGACTTTCTCCCGCGCTTATTGGCTCATTTATATAAACATCACCGTTACGGATTTTTATATTGTATCCACAATCAGGTTGACTACATACCCATGCCTTATAGTGTATAGGAGCTCCTTGGCTGCCAAAGTCAGACAGCGGAAGTAGATTACCACTGGAACACTCTTTACATACTGGAAATTCAGTACCCATCTTCGTTTACCCCTTCTCTACTAATTGACCAAATTAAACCACTACTTTCAGCAAGTATAGCATCCAATTAGAATTAAAGAACCGCCCGATATCCGCCCCTTTTGATATCGGAACTTAGAAAAGATAATGCTACGATATATTAAAAAGAGTTTTGGCGTTGCCGCCCAATATGAGTTTAATATCTTCTTTGGGTAAAGAACTTGCATTAATCTCGTCCTTGACGCGTGAAAAACTGATGAGGGGATAGTCACTTGCTGCCAGAATGTGATCTGGGCCTATGATCTTATCTACAATTTCAAATATCTGCTTGTTGTACAAAAATGGCGACGCGGCAGTATCAAAAAATACAGTTGACAATAATTCTGAAATCTCTGGCATCAATGCGTAAAAAGGTAATCCCCCACCCCAATGTGACAATATAATCTGTACACCTTGTGTAAAAAGCAACAACTTTTCCAATTTATCTGGTGTATTAGAACCTTTACCAGAATACAGATGCCCTACTGGTTCGGAACAATGAACTCCTAAAATAAGATTTTGCTCTCTAATTGCTTTGATGGCAGGAGATATCAAGTCGCTGTCACCAACATCAAAGTTTTGATTGTCTGGATGCAATTCCCCTACACCTATTAAACCCATTTCAGCACAATTAATAATCTGATTAACTGAGTTAACAGATGATAAGTCAATTGAGCCAAACCCAATTAGACGATTGGGGAACCGGCGGCAAGATTCAGCTATATATTTGTTTGATTTCTCAGCCAAACCGGAATTGGTCCATCCAATGCTCATAACAACCGACACATCAACGCCATTTTTGTCCATATCCTCTATTAAATCATCTGCTGTAGCTAATTCAAATTTATGATTTGAATATAAATCACTAAATGTTCGATCTAATAGTAGTAGCGATTTTCGATCACGCCGAAACTCAGGAGGAAAAATATGTACGTGAGAATCGACTATCAAATTCGACCGTAACTATCTTCAAAACGTTCTATGTCTTCTTCACTCAGAATTTGTCCTGATTGAACTTCAACAATTTCGAGAACATCCGAGCCAGGATTAAATAGTCTATGCTTGACGCCTTTTGGAACATATGTTGATTGGTTTTCAGACAAATCATAGCTTTCGTCACCACGTATAACATTTGCTTTGCCTTTAACTACTACCCAATGTTCTGCGCGATGTTTATGCCTCTGCAAAGAGATCGATTGGCCTGGATCGATTCTCAAATGTTTAACTTGAAATCCGTTGCCTTTGTCCAGGATTTCATACGTGCCCCATGGTCGATGAACCTTAAGATGATTAGATTGTTCGCTACGTCCATCAGACCTCATTTTAGCGACCAAGTTCCCTACTTCATGAATCTTATCTTTGGCAGCAACTAATATAGCATCTGGGGTTTCTACTACAACTAAATCTTTGAAGCCGACAGCAGCTAATAAGCGTCCATCGGAAATAATTACTGAATCACTAACATCTTTAGCAAGAACATCCCCTTTGACAACGTTATTTTTCTTATCAGAAATTAATCTGCTTGCTATTGCAGTCCAAGTCCCAACGTCTGACCAATCGGCGTCATACGTAAAAACTATCGGGCATGGATCTGTGCCTGTTACATCAATGTTTTCAGCTATCGCATAGTCAATCGAGTCGGACGGGCTTTCATTAAATTCCTTTTTACTTGGACGAAAAAAATCTCCATCAACTGACCCTTTATCATAAGCTAATTGACATGCACTTATGATTTCTGGACGGTAGGTTTGAATGAGTTCAAGCCATATACTCGCTTTCATCATAAACATGCCACTGTTCCACAAATATTCTCCAGAATCTAAATATCTTTTTGCAGTTTCTAAATCAGGTTTTTCCACAAACTCCGCTACTTGCAAAACTTCAACGTTATTTTTTATTGGGTTTGACTTAAAAGCTTTGGTTTTGATGTATCCGAAACCTGTCTCAGGTAAAGTAGGGGAAATTCCAAAAGTGACAAAATTTCCTGCATCGGCATACGGTTCTGCTTCTTTTATCACTTTGTGGAAAACTTCAGGACGTCCAACATGTTGATCTGCTGGCATTGCTAATAAAACCGGATTTGTATCATTACTTACTGACCATAGTGCTGCTAGCGTTAATGCCGGTGCGGTATTCTTACCCACTGGTTCCAGTATTGTGATTTCCGGCAATCTGTCTATTTCACCGAGTTGTTCACTTATCAAAAATCGATGTTCTTCATTACAAATAACAACAGGCAACGCAATCTTCTTACTTCCTAGAGAAACTCCATCCAATCGGAAAACTGTTTCTTGGAGCAGGGAATGATCGCTAGTTAGTTTGAGAAATTGCTTTGGGAAATGTTCCCTCGATAGCGGCCATAATCTTGTGCCCGAACCGCCAGCTAAAATAACAGGTCTAATCATTGAACTGGTATGTAGTGTTATTAATTAACATTATTTAAAAAAAGCTTATGTAAGATCATTTTAAAAACATATTTTTATGAATTTCTAAACTTAATACAACTTTCACTTTTCAATAACGAATGCAATATGTTATTAGGATACGATCAAACGATAACGAAAATTATAGCAGGCAGCTAGACACCATTGTCTTGCATATTCGAATCAGTTTAAGTCGACCATTTAATTAATTATAAAAGATTCTTCCTTATTAGTTGTGTATTGAACGTATAAAATAACTTTTTTAAAATAAACTGCATACAAATATCTGAAAAGAGAAAATTTGCTTTCGCTAACAAAAAAACTGAGATCCTGGAGAATAAGCGCTATTCTACCCTATGTGAACGGACGTCTTCTCGATATAGGTTGCGGTACAAATGAACTTGTTAGATCTTATCAAGGTATTGGCACCGGAGTCGATGTTCATGATTGGGGCGACGTAGATGTTCTGGTTGAAGATTCTTCAAGCCTGCCCTTTCCGGATGGTAGCTTTGAAACTATTACCATTATAGCTGCACTGAATCACATACCTAATCGTACTGAACTGCTACATGAAGCATGTCGCTTATTGTCTAATAAAGGGACGATAATACTTACTATGATCCCTCCCAACATATCGTATGTATGGCACAAACTTCGCAGGTCTTGGGATCCGGATCAAAAGGAACGAACACATCATCAGCATGAGATATGTGGAATAACACAACCTGAATTAAAAAAACATGATGAATCTCGCAGGATTCGAGGTAGAATCAGAAATTAAGTTTATGTTTGGAATCAATACTATGACGATAGCGAAAAAAATTAATCGGCGAGAATAATGTCATAATAAAAACATGTTTAAGAATAAACGTTTAGGAATCAGAATTGAAAACGATCCCCGCTTATCTATGGACGATATTATTGAAATTGTTTTGGCAACAGAATCTGCTGGATTCGAGTCTATTTGGATACCCGAAGGTGGTGGTTATGATTCGATATCTCTGATCGGATATTTATCATCTATCACTAAAACCATTAAGCTAGGAACAGGTATTCTTCCAATTTTTTCTCGAACTCCTACAGTAACTGCAATGACTGCAGCCAATCTGGACAGAATGACAAATCATCGTTTTTCGCTGGGTTTAGGAATAGGCCACAAATTAGTTGTAGAGAAAATCCATGGAGGTAAATTCTATGATCCTGTTGGTAGAACCAAAGAAACAGTTGGTATCATACGTCGACTTTTAAACGGGGAAACCTTGGATTTAGATGGCCAACATTTTCAGATTAATTCAGCGAGACTTGGTCTTGCGTCGAAAGACTCTATTGTACCTATATATCTTGCTGCTCTAAGATCAAAAATGATCGAAGTGGCTGCACAAGTGTCGGATGGGGTTTTATTGAATTGGACAGCTATAAGCAAACTGAATCAGTTTGCAGGAATATTTAGCTCTGCGAGTAATAAAGCCGGGCAAAACAAATATGAGCAGGAAGTAGCTGGCTACATTAGAACTTATGTTGGCACCGAAAATATTGATTCGGCGAGGACTAAATTAAAACGTGAAATAGCATTTTATTCCAGACACGCTAATTATCGAAATTTCTTCATTTCATGCGGATTTGAAAACGAGATGCGATCTGCTGAATCTGCTTTAAATTTGAATGATACAGATTCTGCGATCAAAGCTATATCTTCAAATATGCAACAAGAGGTTGCTATGATTGGAACTACAGCGGAATGTCATGATCAAATTGAAAGACGCATATCATTAGGGATGAGTTTACCTATATTGGCTCCATTCGGAGTTAGTCATAATATAAAAGTCGATTATTTAAATACTGTTAAAGCATTTGCTCAATGATATAGAGGGGTTAATCAAATAAAAATGGCTGGACGTAGCAGAATTTATAAAGATTTGGGAATTAAACCTATAATAAACGCCCATGGGCACCCAACGGCAATTGGAGGCAATAACCCTTCAGCCATTGTCACAGCGGCAATGGAAGACGCTTCATTAGATTATGTCAAAATGAGTGAGCTAGTTGAGATTACTGGCACCCGCATAGCAGATATGTTGGATGTGCCATTCGCAATGGTAACACCAGGATGTGCAGCTGCCCTTTCTCTTGGAGCGGCGGCATGTATAACCAAAGATCATGAGGATAAGATTGAACAACTGCCTGATACGACTGGTCTTCCAAATGAATTCATCATCCAAAAGCAACTAAGGGTAAATTATGACAAAGCTGTAACAGTACCTGGAGGAGTATTAATTGAGGTTGGAGATGAGGATGCTACTACAGAAAAAGATATTGAGTCAGCAATAAATGAAAACACAGCCGGTATCCATTATTTAGCAGGTGGATTATATGACGATCCTGATGACAGAGAGAAAAGGTCTGATATCGTTTCATTTAATAAGATGATTAAATTAGCGGATCGAAATAATCTTCCGTTGCTTATAGATGCTGCCGGCCAAGTATACCCAACAAATCGATTAAGTTACTACGCTCAAAATGGCGCCGATTTGGTTGGATACGGAGGTAAATATTTTGAGGGGTTAAACACTAGCGGATTACTGTTGGGCGCTAGTAAAAACCTAATGCGACTGGCGTACAGACATAGTTTCTTGGGTTTCGAGTATGAAAATACTAGAGTTTTTGGACGATCCATAAAAATGGATCGCCAGACGGTGATTGCAACCTATGTGGCTCTTGAAGAGTGGCTAAAAATGGACCATGAATCGCGCTTGTCAGAATATGAAACAAGACTGAACAAGATTCGTTATGAAATCACTAACTTGCCCGGCGTAACCGTAGTTGATTTTCCTGGTAAAGGAATGGTGGAAGGATTGAGGCTTATAATCGATAAAGGCAAAGCTGCTGTATCAGCTGAAGAATTGGAAGAATCGCTCAAAAATGGTAGTCCTATTATCCATTTACGAACAGATGGGGTGAAGGATTCTTTAATAATTCGTATACAAACGGTCGATGACGGAGACGAACAATTAATACTTAAACGATTAAAAGAAGAATTGGATTAAATAAAAATACATATAATTCTAGAAGTTACAAATTGTTAAACATAGAGCTAATACATTCATACACAGAAAAAATTCGTGCATCCCTTCTCAGAAGGGGTTTTGATATGCCTGTAAATGAATTAATCTCATTAGACAATAAACGTAAATTGATTCAACAAAAGGCGGATCAACTCAGAGCAGAAAGGAAAAAAGCCAATCATCAAATTGGCCTTAATAAGCAACCCAGCAAGGACTTACTTGTTGAAATGAAAACAATGGGCCAAAAAGTAAAACAACTAGAGAAGGAACACAGATCTATTCAGGAAGATATTCGAACTGTACTATTAACTTTACCAAATATACCAAGAGACGACGTTCCCGATGGTAAAGATGAATCGTCGAATCAAATTGTTCGCACGGTCGAATCTCCTGTGACCGCTGATTTAAATCCATTACCCTACTGGGAAATAGCAAAAACATTGGGAATCATCGATTTGACGGCTTCAGCCAAAATATCGGGGTCAAGATTTTACGTTCTACACGACAAAGGGGCCAAGCTACAACGCTCACTAATATCTTGGATGCTAGACGTGCATATTGAAGAACACGGATACAAGGAATTATATTTACCGTATTTAGTAAATACTGATACGGTAACTGGAAGCGGACATTTGCCAAAATTCAATGAAACCATGTATCACGATACAGAAGATGATTTGTGGCTAATTCCGACTGCTGAAGTACCTATCACTAGTATGTTTAGGGATGAAATTCTTGACCCAAAGCAAATTCCTGTTCAGTTTGTGGCACACACACCTTGTTTTCGTAGAGAAAAAGCTGCTGCTGGTAGAGAAACTCGTGGAATTAAACGAGTACATCAGTTTGATAAAGTTGAAATGTATAAATTTGTCAGCCCAAACAATTCTGATGAGGAACTTTTCAAGCTGCTTGATAATGCCGAAGAAATCATTCGACGGTTAGAACTTACTTATAGAGTCATTGAACTGTGTGCTGGGGACTTGGGTTTTGCTGCAGTAAAAACATTTGACTTAGAAGTTTGGTCGCCAGGAAGTCAAGATTGGCTCGAAGTTAGTAGCTGCTCTAATTGCGATGATTTCCAATCTAGGAGAGCTAACATACGGTATCGAAAGGAAGCCAAATCAAAACCTATCTACCCCCATAGCTTAAATGGATCAGGCCTAGCAATACCTAGGATCTTGATCGCAATACTTGAAAATTATCAACAAAGTGACGGTTCTGTAATTGTTCCTGAAGTTTTAAGAAAATATACTGGTTTTGACACGATTGATCCATAATTAGCTCTACGTCAGTGGGTTTAAGTATAGTTTTTTTAACTCCAACTTTAAAATTTTACCTAACGAATTCTTTGGCATTTTTTTAATAAATACAATGTGCTCAGGCTTTTTGAAACTTGCTAATAAAATTTTGCAATGTGATATTAATTCACTCTCTGTAACCACAACATTGTCTGTTATTTGCACTACAGCCCAAATAACCTCACCCCAATGAGGATCCGGCACGCCTATTACTGCAGCTTCTTCTACATACGGGTGCGATAGTAAAACGCTTTCAATTTCATTCGGAGAAATGCGTTCTCCGCCACGCTTTATAAAATCTTTTGATCTGCCTTCAAGGAAAATATATCCATCTTCGTCAATATATCCAATGTCACCAGTATGTAACCATCCATCATTTATTGCTGACGATGTCGACTTATCATCATTCCAATATCCTTTCATGACCTGCGGACCCCGCACTAAAATCTCTCCTATCCGGCTCGGATAGATGGTTTCACCCATATCATCATCTATACGAACCTCTATCCCTTCTAAAGGCTTCCCTATAGATTTCAATCTGTTTAACTTTTTATTTATAACAGCAGGAAGCCCAGATAGTTGATGGTCTTCTGGAGTTAGCGCAGCAATTGTAGCGCCAGACTCAGTTTGTCCAAAAGCATTGATAAATGCGACTTTTGGTAATTTTTTAATAGCTTCAGTTATAACCAGCAAAGGCATCGCAGCAGCTCCATATGTAATTATTCTAAGGCTAGAAAGATTAGTTTTCTTAAAGCTCTCATCTTCTAAAATCATTTTGAGCATTGTAGGCACTAAAGTTGCTCTAGAAACTTTTTGGCCACTTACCAAACTGAGCCATTCTGCTGCATTAAATTGCCGCTGTATAACCAATGTCCGGCCCTCATAAATTGAAGTCAGCAAAACTTGTATCCCTGCTACATGATAAAGAGGCATGCAAAGCAATACAACTTCAGTATTGTCAATATCAGGAAAAATATTTTCTAACAAACTTGCAACGAGTGAGTGATGAGTTAGCAGAACGCCTTTAGCAAGGCCGGTTGTACCAGAAGTATACAGTATTACTGCTGAATCTTTTGAATCTATCTTCGGGTATGATAACCCGCTTTGTTTAACAATATCAGGATATGAAATCCAATTCTCAGGAATATCATCTTTGCCTAAAAAAACGACTTGAAGCGGATGCTTTATATTGCTTGAAATTGACAAAACTAGGTCTTTATAATCTTGTCCGACAATAATTACTTTAGCTCCTGAGTCATTAACCGAAAATTCGACTTCTGGTTCTCTGGCTCTGTAATTTAACGGCACTAATATCCCGCCAGCTCTTGCAATACCATAGATTGATTTGATCTGGATATCACTATTAACACCTAAATATGCGATTCTGTCTCCAGGTTTAATTCCCATTGAAATCAATCCCGATGCAATAAGAGATGCTTCATGATCAAGTTCTGCGAAAGACGTAGATTCATCATCAAACAAAGTGGCAATCCTATCCGGCATAATCTGTGCCACAATAGATAATGTTTCAGAAAAATTCATCTGTCGATATTTACATAAAGTCTAGATGTTAACCTTTGTTCCATTTCGATACCCAGGGCAAGTGGTTGTGAAAGTCCTTCTAGCACTGCTGTTTTTACAGCAGTTAGGGCATCTTTTCCTGCTAAAGTAATCTCTGCCGCTACCCTTTTCGCAGTTTCAAACAGATGTTCCTTTGGAACAATCATATGGATTAATCCCAATTTTAAAGCTTTCTGAGCAGACATCCGATCATTTCGATGAGTTAAAAATTGTCTCATCGCATGATTAATTCCGATTGCTCTTGGAAAACTTTGTGTCCCTCCAGCGCCTGGTATCATGCCGATGGCCACCTCAGGCATACCAAATTGAGCATCTTCTGAAGCTATTCGGATATCACAGAGAGATGTTATCTCTAAACCGGCACCAATTACATATCCGTGAACAGCGGCTATCAAAGGTTTCTTTATATTGGCTAAAAGACCCCATAAATCCCTCCTCTTTCTAGCACTTCTAGACTCTGACTGAGATCTGCTTTTGCCGAATTCAATTAAGTCTGCTCCTGCACAAAATCCTTTTTCTCCTCTACCAAAAATGATGCATGCCAAAGCATCACTATCATATGAATACGCTGTAACTGCATCGAACATTAAATCTCGCATAGATTGACTGACTGCATTTATAGACTGTGGGCGATTTAGCTCGAGAGTAGCAATCGATCCTTCTCTATCATATATAACCGTGTTATCAGTCACCTCTAAACTCCGGTGTTCTCTTCTCAGCAAACGCACGCAGGCCTTCCGCTCTATCGTTGGTTGAATGCAATAATGTTGCTAAATCTAGCTCCAACCGCATTCCTTCATTAATCGTAAGATCTGCACTTGCATGTACAGCTTCTTTTAAATATTGCACTGCTATGGGTCCATGTTTAGCTATGATAGCCCCGAATTCTAATGCAACTTTTTCATCTCCGGATAATGCCGTGATTTCGGAAATTAAACCGTATTCCAGTGCTTGTTTTGAACCAATTATTTTACCTGTTAGCAACATATACAGGGCCCTCGAAGGACCAATAATTCGTGGGAGTCTTTGAGTCCCTCCGTCCCATGGAATACTTCCGGATTTAAGATGAGTAAAACCAAAAGATGCACCTTCAGCAGCAATTCTAATGTCACAAGCTAAAGCTAATTCTAGCCCTTGATCTAGCACATTTCCTCGCAGAGAAGCAAGTGTAACTTTATTAACGCTAGCAATATCTGAAGCTATTCTATGAGAGTTAAACCTATGATATTCAGAAAGTTCTCTTAAGACTGATCCAGTTGAAAAATGTTCTCCTACGGACGACAAAATCATGACACGCACGTTGACGTTATCATCTAAATTACTCAGAAGTTCACGCATCTCAGCAGCCATCAACTCATCAATGAGGTTGAATTTATTTAAACCTTTGATTCTTATCAATGCAACCTGATTTTGAATAGAGCAATGAAGTTTAGATATATCTTTATATTCAGAGTCAGATTGGTATTCCATAAAAATTTGTTTCTAATATTCTCCATCAAGATCAGCCGGGCTAACCACCACCTGCCTATCAGCACCGGAGCCTATACTTTGAGTTACAACTTCTGGGTTATCTGACAAAGCTAAGTGTACTAGTCGACGATCGTATGCACTCATTGGTTCTAGCGTTATAGATCTACCACTCTGGGCAACTTCTAGAGACACGTTTCTTGACATATTTTCAAGCGATTTCCTTCTCCTCTCTTGGTATCCACCAACGTCAATAACTGCATCAGGCCTAAACCCAAGTTGTCTATTGGAGATAAAATTAACCAAAAACTGGAGACCTCTTAACGTTTCACCTCCACGTCCAATTAAAAGCCCAGAATCTTCCCCTTCAACATTGAAAACCGGTCCCCCTCGATCTTCTCCCACAGCATGTCTTAAAGTTGACACAGCCTCTACGCCCATCAAGCTTAGCAGAGTGTCTAAAACTTGTGACACAGTTTTTACAACTTCACCAGCAACATCATCAGGCCCAAAATCAACGATACTTACTTTAACTTTAGCTTCTTCAGAGCCTATTCCCAGAAGGCCAGGTTTTCCTCGGCTAACGACGTCTATTTCTACTTCTTCTCGATTTGCGTCTAGTTGCTTTAGAGCTAGCTCTATGGCGTCTTCGATTGTCTTCGCGGTCATTTCTATAGTTTTCTTTTTCATTTCCTACCTCTTCATCTCCTGGTGCAGCTAATACTGCTGCAGGGGAGGGTTTTGATACAACCTGAAAATTGAGCATTTTACGTAAAGGATCCCATCCAGTCACAAAACCTTGTATAACAATTCCAACTATATTTGAAACTATCCAATAAAGCGCTAATCCGCTTGGAAATTGGATAGTAAAAAATCCAAACATCACTGGCATCATCCATAACATCATGCGATTTGTTGAATCCTGTTGTGGTGATGTTGAAGGCATCGTAGTCATCTTCTGCATTACAAACATTGATATTCCTACTAACACAGGAAGAATTATTCTTGTAGGATCAGGAATTGCAAGATCAAGTCCCAAAAAATCTCCGTTTAATGGTACAGATTTATGTACAGAAGGAAGCCACCAATATAGTTTATTCGACAAGTTTGCTAGTCTCTCAGGAGTGGATGGAAGTGTTTGTATAATAGCTTGATATAAGCCTATCCATATCGGAAGCTGTATAAACATCGGCCCGAGGCACCCCAGTGGATTGATACCATTCTCACGATATATTCGCATCGTTTCTTGCGATACTTTTTGGCGATCATTCTTGTATTTTTCCTGCATCGATTTTACTTTAGGTTGTATGGCCTGCATCGCTTTCATTTGTCTACTTTGTTTTACAGTTAAAGGGAATAAAACTCCCCTAATTATTAAAGTAAACAAAATGATGGCTATGCCAAAATTTGAAAAAGCCAATTCATAAAGCAATACCAGGCTATTGATCATGGGCCTAATAATTGCCCCGTTCCAGATGCCACCTACAAATTCCATTTCATAAGTCCTTATATGACATCAACATGCCTTAGCTCGATCAAAATCAATGTTCTGGTCTTTAGTAATATAATTCCATTTTTCATCTGGATCACCATTTGACTTTATGTTAATCGCGATGATAGAACGGTCGGACACTCCCATATAAACCGTTCGTTCTCCTTTGGCTATATTAGTACGAAGGTTATGGCCAATGTTGCAACGTTTTTGGGTGGCGCCGTTCTTTAGTGACACCACTCTAAGTTTACCGTCATCAGAACCAAATATAAGCCACTGATCAATAATTAATGGGGAGCCGATAATAGGCCCTTCCGTTTCCACTTTCCAAGCTAATCGCCCGTTATCGACATTAATCGCATAAAGATTGCCGTCCAATGAGGGTACATAGATATGTGTGTCGGTAGCCGTTGAACGACCCCAAAACCAGCCTGTGGAATCGGAAAACCGCCATAATTCTTTTCCAGAACTGGAGTCCAAGGCATAGAAAATACCATCAAAACTACCAAACATAATTCTGTCACCTATTTTAGTAGGGGTGGCAATTATTGCCCCCCCAGTTTCAAAACTCCAAATCAATGATCCGTCTTCCAGTGATATTGAATAAAAAGTTTTGTCTAAAGAGCCAAATAACACTTGTCCATCTGCTATTAATGGTTTGGTCCATACTTTAGATTTCGTTTCAAAAGTCCATATATTTGAAACATTTCCCAGATCATATCCATACAAGTTTCCATCAGACGATCCAACCACAAGCACGCCATCTTTGTGCGCAGGACCGCCCACAATGGGTTCCTTATTTTCTCCAATAGGTATTGGTTGTTCCCACAAGGAACCATCAAGCTTGGATAGTACATAAAGGTAACCATCATAACCCGCGATATAAAGTAAATCACCGACTATAATTGGGTCGCCATAAAACGCCCTGTTTTTCTCTTCTCCAATTGAAGGTTCAAAATGCCAAATGTAATCACCTGAAACGGCATCTATTGCTATGATTTCACCATCCATAGTGCCAGTATAAAGTACATTGTCTTCAACTATGCCACTGGACCATCCAGCAGGCCTGGTTATTCCTCCACAAGCCCCTCCTGGAACACATGCAGCCAAAGCAATGCTAATGATTGCGATTATTATGAGGTGAGTTGATGTATTCGAGCGTTTAATATTCATACTAGTAGAAAAGTTTTTATGATTCACAAATATAACTTAATCTGTTTGTTGATTAAGGCACAGGATCGTAACCTCTATTACCAAATGGCCTACAGTTAAGCAGCCTGATAAATGTCATTCCTAAACCTGGCAGGAATCCATGTCTAGATATAGCCTCATAAGCATAATTAGAACATGTTGGTTCATGCCGACACATAAATCCTAAATATGGTGACAGGACTGATTGATAGATACGTATTACAAATAAAACCAAGTTCTGCATTATGTTTATCCCTATTTTGATTCTCGCTCATCAATAGATATACCTGCCTTTATTAGTAATCCTGATACCGATCGTTCAATTTCCTGATATTTAGCATCTATAGCCCCTTTCCTTGCAATCAATACAACATCCCAGCCGACATTATGATTAAAGCTTCCTACAATAGAACGCAATCTGCGTTTCATTTGATTTCGCGCTACTGCATTACCAATACGTTTACTAATAGAAAAGCCAAACCTTGTAGTAACAAAAGTTGACTTTTGGTTCTTTGCGACTAAAACAAACTTTCGATCCGCCCAACTCTCTCCTGACTCCATCACGTTTTGAAAGTCCAATTTTTTTCTAAGACGTTGAGTTGTGGACAATTTATTACACGAGATTAAGATTTGTTAATCTATGCTTGAACAGTAAGTTGTTTACGGCCTTTAAATGTACGTCTCTTAAGCACATTTCGGCCAGCACGAGTTTTCATCCTGGACCTGAATCCATGGACTCTCATTCGATGGCGATTTTTTGGTTGATACGTTCTTTTCGACATAAATTTTTCTGTTGATTTTCTACTCGATTATATTCGTGCACATATATCTGGGTCAATTTGTTTCAGCCAAACATCAACTATTTTAATCAAGCTTAATTTGCTGGTATATATTCTATCTTTGACGGTGTGATTAATAAAGCTTTAAACTTCGTGTAAACGTTTTTGTGTCTTTACAATATGAGTAGATCGATAAATCCTAAATCTAAATTATTTGCTGAGCTTAATGAAAGAGCCAGTGAGCTGTGGGGATCTGTCCGTGCAAAAAAAGCATCTCGTAACATAAAAGAGGCTGCAGATCACATTTATAAGGTCAATAATGCTAATATCGACAGTAGCGAACCTCCCTTATTTCATCCCCCACTGCGAGATACTAACCCTAAAAGTTAATTTTAACTTAATAAACACCTAAATCAGTTTATTAAACCATTACAATAAGTAGGAAGCATTATGGTAACAACAAACTATTTACTAACCGATCAACTGCAGGAACATGGGTACGTACTTGTGAAAGGCATACTTGACGATGAACTCGATCTTGAACCAGTTCGAAAAGAATACAAAAATGCACTAAATAAACTAGCGAGGAAATGGCAATCTCAGAAAAAGATAAAAAATACTTACGAAGAACTGCCTTTAGGCAAGCAGCTTATCGAAATATTAAGTGAATATCCGGAAGCACCATATTATGAAAACCTAGACATCAGCCTGCCTAAAACAGGGCAAGTGAACGTTGTTGGCAGTGAAAAACATGTGATTCAAGATGAAACGCTAATGCATACTGGTCCAGCAATATTTAACTTATTAACAAATCCACAATTGCTTGACTTTGTTGAGCAATTTATTGGCCCTGAAATATACTCGAATCCAGTTCAACATGTTCGGATTAAACCTCCAGTTAAAGCTATTAGTAAAAAAATGAAGGATCATTTACGTGGAACGGGACTAGTAACTGGTACTCAATGGCATCAAGATCAAGGAGTAGTAATAGCTGAAGCCGATGAGACTGAGATATTAACTGTTTGGCTCCCATTAACTAAAGCCACAAAAGAAAATGGGTGTTTAGTAGTTGCAAAAAAGAGTCACAAACAAGGTTTGGTGCTTCATTGCACCAGAACTGAGAAAAGGCCACAGTGGAAAGGGATCGAAATTCCTCAAGGGTATATTAGAGAGGAAACGATACCGATTGAAATGGAGCCAGGGGATGTGCTTTTTCTGAATAAGCTAACGAAGCATTGCTCCTTAGAAAACAATAGTGATGATATTAGATGGAGTTTTGATTTAAGATACCAGCCTATAGGCCAGCCTACCGGACGGCCATATTTCCCGGGCTTTGTAGCTAGAAGCCAAAATAATCCCAAAAATGAATTGAAAGATCATAAGGAATGGCGACAACTTTGGATTGATGCTAAACGTAAACTGATAGCACATAATGAGTCTGAATATTTCAATAGATGGGATCCTGAAGACCAAAGATGTGCTTAAAAATATTGCTGTTACTTAGTCTTTAAAACACAAGTGTTTTTACTAATTATCTAGCGCTGTTGATTGTGCCTTGATTAAACTATCGATTCCTTTTTTGGCAAGTTCTAAAGCATCGCTTAACGTCTGATAGTTAAAAACTGCTTCTTCGCCAGATGCCTGTATTTCAACAAACTGACCATTGCCAGCCATTACCACATTAAAATCCACATCAGCCCGAGAATCCTCTTCATAAGTTAAATCTAGCATTAGTGTACTGCTGACAAATCCCACACTTGTTGCTGCAATAGGATATTTTAGTACAGTGTTTTGTAAATCACCTCTACTTATAAGTTCCCGACAAGCTAGCTCAAATGCTACATAAGACCCTGTGATTGCTGCTGTTCGGGTGCCTCCATCAGCTTGAATTACATCGCAGTCAATCGTCACGGTTCGTTCACCCAAAAGTGACAAGTCTGTAACAGCACGCATAGAGCGGCCTATTAATCGCTGTATTTCTTTCGCTCTTCCGCCACTAGCCCGAGTTCTACTTATCCTCGTATGGGTTGAACGAGGCAACATCGAGTATTCTGCTGTTACCCAGCCTTTACCTTTGCCTTTTAAGAATGTTGGAACACCCTCATCAACAGATACAGCACAAATGATTTGAGTGTTGCCATTTTCAATAATTACCGATCCTTCAGCATACTTTTGGACATTCGTAGTGATATTGACTTGTCGCATCTCATTGTTTTGCCTACTATCAGTTCGTAACATTGATCACTCCGTTCCCAAGTTTCACTTCTGTCATTCTTCTATAAATTATCGTTCAAACTGTTAAAACTCTAGTTAAAAGTTTTCTTCGGTCTAGAATCTAATATCTTAATTTGAAGATTCTCTTGTGGTGCTAGACAGCTAAATCCTACAAGCAACA
>DBZU01000025.1 GCA_002311285.1 Dehalococcoidia bacterium UBA1152
TAAGGCTGTTGTGAGGATGCTGAGGAGACTCGAACCACTGACCCCCTGCTTGCAAAGCCCTGTGCCAATATCCATCGAAAATTAGATTGTTATGGCAAGATGGAATAATATGATTGATGCCTATCTTGATCTACTTAACATTTTACTGAGTGGACGGTACGTTAAGTGCAATCCCGATTTTTCTGAGATCTCTTCAAAGGCGGGAGCCAAAGACGAACGTGAGTGAATTTTTCGACATCGCTTTAATCTTGGTGGCGACTACGGCAGCATATCTTCTCGGAGCTATTCCATTGGCTCAACGGATAAGTGGCTGGCATGGTGTGGATATTTTTTCCGCGGGCACAAGATTGGCAGGCTCAACGAATGTGCGCTTGTCTGTTGGCAAATTCCCGGCGTTTATTGTTCTGATCGGGGACGTTAGTAAGGGAGTAGGCGCGGTGGTTATGGCTGAGTACGCTGGAGTCAGTGACCCGTGGCTCCTTTTCCCAATTTCGGCTGCGGTTATCGGACACTGGAAGTCCGTATTCAGCCGTTTTCGCGGAGGGGACGGACTTGCTACATTAGGTGGCGCGACGGTAGCTGCGTTCCCTGTCTTCGGCCTTATCAGTGTTTTAGTCGCCATGGTGGTGGCGTTAGGCGCCCAGCGTCTTCCGTACTCCTCGCTTTTGAGTCTGGTTCTCGGATACGCGATATTGGCGTGGCTGATCATCATCTATGGAGGGAACTGGATTTTGGCAGTGGGGATAGGATGTCTCTGTGGTTTAGTGCTGGCAAATGCGTCCTATGGACACCGCTTAAGGAGTCGATACGCTGATTTGCACGCGATTGAAGCGGACGTAAGTGGTTTTCCAGACAATGATAGTTAATCACTTCGTGGTTCGATTGTGGACTAAAACAGAAACCCAATTATTGAGATCTATACTTTTTTTAGATTAGGGGTTATTGAGGTAAATAGTTAGCTGCACCATACAACCAGGGGCACCCATTATTTAAGAGTAAAAGTTTTGTACACTTTTTTGTGAACCTTTGTCAGAAATTCATTACCCCATCAGGGTTGCTCGCCGATTAAACTTTAAATATAATCTACTACTTATTAATTACACAAGATTAGGATTTCGTAATCTACACGAGTGACTCTCGGGGGTAACACATTGAGTAATATATTTGAGAACATTTGGAAGCACAGTCTGCTGTTTGATCCAAAACAATGTATTAATAACATTATGACTGAACTGAAAGATATTAATGCTTGGAGAGAGTGCCTTGCTGAATTTTTTGCAACTGGCCTATTTGTTTTCATAGGAGCCGGGTCGGTAGTAGCTAGTGGAATGGTTAGCCCAGACGGTTTTGATGCTGGAAGACTAGTGGCCATAGCTTTAGCCCATGGACTGGCGATTTGTTTGCTTGCATATTCTGTGGGTCATATATCGGGAGGCTATCTTAACCCTGCGATTACTGTAGCGGCGATTATTAATTCCAAGATCAGTTTGACAAGAGGCTCCATGTATATAGTAGGCCAGGTTGCCGGCGGGGTAATAGCTGCCCTGATTCTAATGGGCGTTGTTCCAGATATGCATGAAGGAAACTTAGGGGCCCATGGGTTGGGCAGTGGTGTCGATGTTGGCATGGGATTCAGCATAGAACTGATCGGTACTTTCTTATTAGCCTTCGTGGTTTTTGCTACAGCTATGGATAAAAGAAGTCACGGGGTTATGGCGCCTGTAGCTATTGGCATAGCCGTTGCTGTTGTGCATCTCGTTGCCGTACCTTTGACTGGAGCAGGCATCAATCCTGCGAGAAGTTTGGGGCCGGCAATTGCTTCAGGATTTTGGACTGACCACTGGATATATTGGGCTGCACCAATACTTGGGGCGTTGATAGGCGGAACGCTGTACCGATTTATTTTTGCGAGGGAAGGTGAGTCTGGTTAATTGGAGTGCCGGTGAGCCAGTCGTAAATAAATTTTGTGGCCTCGCAATCATCTTCATTGTAGGTCAAAATTTTTGTTTTACTGTCGATATCAGTTCCATTTGACTGAATAAACTTGTCAAATAATGCGATAGATCCCATCGCATCTACATCGTCTAGTCGCCAATTGAAACCTAGATACTGAGCTATCTCTTTTAGGCCCTCTTTAAATATAGGAAAGGCATAACTTTCTAATATGATTGGACTTAAATCAATCATTCTGTCCAAAACAAAGTCGATGGTATTTAATGGGATATTAAAGCGCATACCCATAGATTTCAGATGTGTGTGTTCATAGTGATGCCAGTGAAAGAAAACAGGGGCTTCTAAAGATGAAGCCCATTCAAAAAATTCTTTGGTGTTATCTGATTCTTGTGCGATCGTGTCAGCAAAAAACGAGACGAATTGACCTGCAGAATTATTTTTTCTAACAATTGTTCCTATCAGATAGTTAACTGTTGAAGATTCAGACCCGTCTCGATATTCAGAACTACCTTCTAAATCTATAAATACTTCTGTGACTGCTTTCGGCAATTCCGGAACTGGTTGTTTAATATATATGGATTCATTGGTCAGCGCTTTTGCGCAAGCACTCATTTTTTCGGCTGTTTTATGGCCGATTCCTTTAATATCCGTAAGGTTTTCTATTGATGCATCAGCTATTTCGTTTACCGTTTCAAGTCCGGCATCAACCAATTGATCACGCCGTTTTGCCTTGATCCCAGGTATAAGAGTTATGTCATTAGCTTTTATAGCTAGTTTATTTACATATGATTCCCAGGGCCAATGCGCTCCCCTTAAGGTTGGAGTTACTTTTTGCCCATTAATAACTTTAATAAGATATTGAATGGTCTCATCCAGCATCTCATCGTGTCCGTCTGTATAATATGGAAATTCTTCTAGATTTCCATTTATTATGTAAAAAACTGGTGGTGTGAATTCTTGTATTTTTCCTACCATACGATTGTAAATCGCAGCCTGTAATATGTGAGAGCTTTTAATTTTTATAGCCGATTTGATTTCAATTATTTCATATGAGTGGTTACCAAAAATCGAAGGATTATCATTAACTTTTCTCATCACGTCTGGACGCCCTGTCATATCCAATTGTTTGCAAATTAATGGCATGTCTATAATTCCATCCGTACCTTTGCTCATTAATTCCAGGACTTGTTTAAATCCATCTGTCTCCGAATCAAAGGAAAGTTTTATTGCTGAACTAAAAAGTGTTTCATTAACAAAATTATGATGTCTCTTTCCTTTGGAAAACCTTAATTCCTGAAATTCAGTCATCGGGTCTTTATTCTGTGCATCCACATGATAATTGCACCAAACATTAATTGGTGATTCGGCAAAATTCTGTACTATATTTGCCTTAATAGTAGGTGATGCGTTTTCCTCGGCATGTACTGAGAATAATGAATCTAGGTCTAATGGAGGCTTATTGGTCATATCACTTTATTTTTCATCTGATCCCTGTGTGCTTATGTCGACAAGCTCTATCAAGTCAACCGCCTTACGCTTTTTAGATTCATCTCTGGAGCTTAATCCTTCATCAAACATTTGCAGGCAAAATGGGCAAGACACAGCAACGGTGTCTGCTCCAGTCTCAATAAATTGGTCAGTACGTATATGATTAGTTCGAGTACCTCTATTTTCTTCTAACCATGCATGACCTCCGCCGGCACCGCAACAAAATCCTTTCTGTCTATTTTGTTTCATCTCTAACAAATTTAAACCGGGTATTGAAGTTGCTACATTTCGTGGTTCTTCATAAATGTTGTTATGCCGCCCGAGGTAGCAAGAATCGTGATAAGAAACATTTTCTTTTATTTCGCCTATGGTGTTTAGTTTTCCTGTAGATATCAGCTCGTCAACGAATTTGGTGTAATGTATGACTTCAAATTTGCCTTCTAAATGCGGGTATTCGTTTTTCATCACATTGAAGCAGTGCGGACATAATGTAATTATTTTTGTTACTTTATGAGCCTTCAAATTTTCAATAGTTTGAGTTGCCATATTTTGATATAGGTATTCGTTGCCCAATCTTCTGGCAGGGTCGCCAGTGCATGTTTCCTTTTGACCTAAAACAGCGAAATCAACTTTTGCTCTTTGAAGTACTCGTGATAAAGATCTAGCTACCGCATGGCCTCTTTTTTCTAAAGCGGATGTACATCCAATCCATAAAAGATATTCTGCACCAGGGTTTTCATCAATTGAGGGTATATTCATATCGGTCATCCAATCTGTTCGGCTGTAAGTTGTACCTCTCCAAGGATGACCTCTCTGCTCTAAGCTAGTCAAAGCTGCCTGTCCAGTTTCCGGAATTTGAGCTTTTTCCATAACTAGGTGTCGACGTACATCAACAATTGTTTGCACATGTTCAACCCCGACTGGACATTCATATACACATGCCCCGCAGGTTAAGCAATCCCAAATTGCCTCTTCAGGTATGCTGTTAGGCACTAACGGGTTATCTTTCTCAATACTTTCACCCTTTATTATCGATGGTCCCACTTCTTGCATATGATTCTTCAGATTGATAACAATGTGCATCGGAGATAAAAGTTTGCCACTGAAGTTAGCTGGGCATACATCACTGCATCTCCCGCACACAGCGCAAGCAAATCCATCAAGTAGTTGTTTCCAAGTGAAATCTTTAATATCAAATGCTCCAAAGGCTTCAACGGCTTCTAAATTAGGGGTGGTAAGAGTTCCTGGGGTTTCTAAAGACCGGAAAAAAAAGTTAACTGGAGCACCGATTAGGTGTGTATGCTTTGATAATGGTATTACTATGGAAAATGACAGAATTACAAGTAAATGTAACCACCAGCCAACCTCATGGAGAATTAATGCGGCACTTTCAGATAAATTAGATGACATAAAAGCTTTGCCAATAGCTTTACCGATCAAAGCTTCTGCATGCGGGCCTTCTCCATTACCAGCTACATAAAAAGCTTCCGTTAGGATTGTTAAAATCATTAGCATACTAATAAAAGCCAGTATTATGGCAGCATCAATTTTTTGAGTTAAATCAAAAGAAAGCCTTCTCGGGGTTTTCCACCACCTTCTCCCAATTCCAATTAGGATCACTAACAAAAACGTTATAGCTAAAACGTCGAGATATGATGCAAATACCTGGACCCCTTTGTCAGTCAATATTGTTTCGGAAAATCTATGCCATATAGAGTCTCCAAATATGAATAAGACATAACTTAAAGCAAAAGATAAAAATCCCCAAAATGTAAAGAAATGTGCCAGACCAGCAAGATCAGTTTTTATTGAAAAACTTTGTAAGACTTTGCTTTGCCCAAATACAGGTTTGATTATTCCAGTAGAGCGTTCTAATTTATGATCTAACAGGTTTGATTTTTGTCCCAACAGTATCAATCGCAGTGAGCTTCGATAAAAGATACAGGCGGATATTCCAAAAAATATTGCGGTTGAAAGGTATGTTCCAATCCAAACCGGGAAGATATTAAATATTGTTTCAGGAGGAGTCACTTATGATCCCTTATATTTTTT
Source organism: Dehalococcoidia bacterium UBA1152 (assembly GCA_002311285.1). Lineage (GTDB taxonomy): Bacteria > Chloroflexota > Dehalococcoidia > Lucifugimonadales > UBA2962 > UBA2962. The sequence goes on from DBZU01000025.1 coordinate 5,494, forward strand.
ACTAAGCATCTTTAAGTTTACCTGAATAGAATTAGTATTAAAGCCGTACTTGCTATCCATATTACAACAGTCATGAATAAGTGCTTATCAGACAATAATAAGTCTTCTGGTGATTCGCCAAGGCTTTTAAAATGCACCAAATACGCATATCTTAGTAATCCATATACTACCATTGGTATGGTTAATGTCATGAGTTTATTGTCTGGTAAATTCGGTGCAGTAAAGGTGTAAGCGGTATAAGCGATCACTGTAGCAAAAATAGTCAGTATTGCTACGTTATCTATTAACTTAAGTGAATATGACTTCAAGTTACTTCGCTGTAATTGAGCTTTATCTCCAGAGTTTGTTAATTCACTCCTGCGTTTTGCAAGTGCAATCACTAGAGCACCCAGGCCGGTACACAAATAAAGCCATAAGGAAATCGGGACATCAACTACAGTGGCACCTGCAATTGCCCTTAATACGAACCCTGCGGTAATAGCGAAACAATCTACCAGAACATAATTTTTCAGAACCATGGAATATGAAATCATAAGTGCAACATATCCGACTATAATCCAGCCAAAATTCATGTTTATTATAAAGGCTGCAATTATTGCCGGAATAAGAAGCGCAAGTGTCGCAATTTGAGCAATACTCTTCGATAGTCTGCCAGAAGCTACAGGTCGTATAGACTTGCTTGGATGAACCCTATCTTTTTCATAATCTAATACATCATTTATTAGATATATAGCTCCAGATACTATTGAAAACACGAAAAATGCAAGAATTGAATTTATCAACATAGATTCAACGCTTGACCAAATTTGCACATCCCAAGACTCTTGAATACTAAATAGTAAAGCAAAAAAGACTAGCAAATTTTTACTCCACTGCTTTGGTCGCATGCTTATCAAAATCGAGACAAGTATGCGGTATATGTACCTGTTTGAACTGTTTCGGTATTGTTTTTGTTTATTCATTAATCGATAATTGACGGTATAGAGTATTAATTTTACATTTCTATTGACATATACACCGACCTCTTTAACAATTTTTGTTGTCTTAATGGTTTGGTAGTGTCAAAAAAGACACCAAGTATTAATTTTCTAAGACTAATTTAATAAGTCATATTAAAATATAATGACTTAATCAAATATCATTAAAACACTAGGAGGATAGTGAATAATGGCAGATTTCAAACCGCTTGGTAATCGGGTTGTGATTGAGCCGACGGAAACTGACGAACAGGTTTCTGCCGGTGGAATTTATATCCCTGATACAGCTAAAGAGAAACCTCAGGAAGGTAAAGTGGTAGCTGTTGGCCCAGGTAAACTTAATGACGACGGTTCCAGAAGTAAAATAGAGGTGTCGGTTGGGGATACAGTAGTGTATTCGAAATATGCCGGTACTGAATACAAAGAAGGCAATACAGAATATCTGATTGTTAGAGAAGACGATATTCTTTTTAAGAAATAGATCAATAATGTTACCAATATGAATGTTTCGGCTTGGTAACTTTTTCAGGAGGATTTAATTTGGCTAAACAGATCAAGTATAGTGAAGACGCACGCTCTTCAATGAAGCGAGGGATAGATAAGCTCGCTCATACCGTTGGAGTTACTCTTGGCCCGCGTGGACGAAATGTTGTTTTGGACAAAAAGTTTGGACCACCGCAGGTTATTTCCGATGGGGTCACTATTGCGAAAGAGATCGAATTAGAAGATCAGTTTGAGAATATGGGAGCCCAGTTACTCAAAGAAGCGGCTTCCAAGACGAACGATGTTGCAGGAGATGGTACTACTACAGCTACTGTCCTGGCTCAGGCCATTATTGGCGAAGGTTTCAAGAATATTGCTGCTGGAGCTAATCCCATGGCTATTAAACGTGGCATAGATACCGCTGTGATCACCTTGCGTAAGGCTATCGGAGATATGTCGCAGCCTGTTGAAGGCAAGATTCAGATAGCTCAAGTTGCATCGCTCTCTGCGCATGATGAAGTTATGGGTGATCTCATTGCGCAGGTAATGGAAAAAGTAGGAAAAGATGGCGTTATAACCGTTGAAGAATCAAAAGGGCTTGAATACGAACAAGAATTCGTTGAAGGGATGGAGATAGATCGGGGTTATATATCTCCTTACTTTGTTTCCAATGCAGAGCGAATGGAATCCGAAATCGAAGATGCGTACATCTTGATAACTGATAAAAAGATTTCTGCAGTTACGGACATTCTGCCTGCTCTAGAGAATATTCTGAAGGTTACCAAAAATGTTGTTATTATTGCTGAAGATATTGATGGAGAAGCTTTAGCAACGCTCGTAGTGAATAAATTACGCGGAACATTGAACATTTTGGGTATTAAGGCACCTGGTTTTGGTGATCGTCGAAAAGCTATGCTTCAGGACATTGCTATTCTTACTGGTGGTAATGTTATCAGTGAGGAAGTAGGGCGTAAGCTAGACTCAGTAGAAGTGGCAGATTTGGGGAAAGCTAGACGGGTGGTATCGACTAAAGAAGATACTACATTTGTAGATGGAGCTGGATCAGAAGCTGATATTGAAGGTCGTATTAATCAGATAAAAGCTCAGATTGAAGAAACAACTTCAGATTTTGATCGTGAAAAACTTCAAGAGAGACTAGCCAAGCTTTCTGGTGGCGTCGCCATTATAAAGGTTGGAGCGGCTACTGAAGTAGAGCTCAAGGAAAAGAAAAACAGAGTAGAAGATGCCCTTTCTGCCACTAGAGCGGCAGTCGAAGAAGGGATTGTTCCCGGAGGCGGCCTGGCTTTGATCAGAGCGCGAAAAGCCTTAGATAAACTAAAGCTTAAAGGTGATGATTCAATAGGCGTTGAAATCCTCAAGGGAGCATTAGAGGCTCCAATGAAACTTATTGCAGAAAATACAGGTGTCTCGGGTGACGTTATTCTTGCTCAATCCTTAGAGACTAAAGGTGATGTGGGATACGATGCAGAGGTAGGTGATTTCACTCCATTGTTAGAACGCGGAATCATGGATCCTGCTAAAGTGACCAGAGCTGCTATTGAAAATGCAGCTAGCGTTGCGGCAATGGTTCTCACAACTGAATCCTTGATTACTGATATCAAGGAACCAGAGCCCCCAATGCCCGCTGCTCCACCGATGGACTACTAGCCGTTAAACAACATTGGTAATTAAATTAATTAGGCCTCCAAAAGTTTTGGAGGCCTATTAATTTATGGGATTATGCGTTATCGCTGAAATCGTCATATATTCACTGGAAAATTATGTGCTTTGGACTATAACATAGCGTTGTTAACAATCCTAATATGAAATACTAATTTGACAGATACTTACAAATTTTCACATTTACATGTTCATACCGAGTATAGTCTACTTGATGGCCTTAGCCGTATTGAAGAAATAGTAAAGAGAGCATCTGAATTAGGAATGGAAGCCTTGGCCATCACTGATCACGGAGGACTGTATGGCGCAGTGGATTTCTACCAAACCGCTAAACGATATGGAGTAAAACCTATAATTGGATGCGAATTATATGTTGCTTCAAATAACAGACTGGAACGCCAACCTTCTGATAAACGCCCATATCATCTAACAGTTTTAGCTAAGAATAACGCGGGGTATAAAAACCTTGTCAAATTAGTTACGCTAGCTCATTTGGAAGGTTTCTATTACAGGCCTAGAGTAGATCGAGATACGTTAAAAAAATACAACGAAGGCCTTGTTGTGATGTCAGGATGCCCTAGTGGTGAAGTGCCCCGGGCAATTAGTGAAGGCCGTATAGTAGATGCCAAAGAAGCTGCAACGTGGTATCGAGATACATTTGAAGATTACTATCTTGAAATAATGCGACATGGTGATGTGAAAGAATTACCGGCTATAAATAATGGCCTTTTGGTACTCAAGGAAGAGCTCGGTATTCCAGTAGTTGCAACTAATGATGCACATTACGTTCTGCGCGAGGAAGCCCCTTTCCAGGACATATTAATTTGTATCCATACCAACACCAATGTTAAAGATTCAAAAAGGCTACGAATGGAAGAAGATTCGTACTATCTAAAAAGCTCAGCTGAAATGGCAGAACTTTATCAAGATTTGCCTGAGGCGATATCAAATACTAGCGTGATTGCTGAGAAATGTGATCTCGAACTAGATTTTGAAACATTGAGACTGCCAGAATTCAAAGAAACTGATGGCAAAACGTCAATCGAATATCTGACAGAGCTATGTGAAATTGGTTTGAAAGATCGTCTTGCTAACCGAAATGAACATGAACTTAATCGATTGAAATATGAACTTAGGGTGATTGAAGATACTCAATTCTCTAATTATTTTTTAGTGGTTTGGGATATAGCCTGTTTTGTCAGAGAGCATGATATTTTCTTTGCAGTTAGAGGCAGTGCTGCTGCAAGTTTAGTGCTTTTTTGCTTAGGTGTTACAGATATAAACCCATTAGACTTCGATTTAGTCTTTGAAAGGTTTCTCAATCTTGAACGTAAAGAAATGCCTGACATAGATATGGATTTTCAAGACGATCGACGTGATGAAGTGATTAACTATGTGGTCCAAAAATATGGAGAAGATCATGTAGCTCAAATAATCACCTTTGGCACTCTTGGAGCAAGGGCCGCTATTAGAGACTCCGGGAGAGCCTTGGCAATGCCTTACCCTGATGTAGACAGAATTGCGAAATTGGTTCCCCAAAAATTACGTATAACTTTAGAGGAAGCAATTACCCTAAGTTCAGAATTGGGAGACTTATATAGAAATGACCAAACTGTGACTAAACTTTTAGACACAGCTAAAGGCGTGGAAGGGTTGACTCGACATTCAAGCACTCATGCAGCTGGAGTCGTTATTTCTAAAGAACCATTAGGAGAATACATTCCACTTCAAAGACCTGTAAAAGGATCTGAAAACGGAGTAAATACTACCCAATATGCAATGAAGGCATTAGCTGACTTGGGATTGCTAAAGATGGATTTCTTAGGCTTGGCAAATTTAACTATTATAGCTAGAACGCGGGATCTTATAGAAAAACGCAAAGGGGAGCATTTAGTTTTAACAGGTATACCTCTGGATGATTCTAAAACATTTGAATTGTTGTCCAGTGGTAAAACTATAGGGGTTTTTCAGTTGGAAAGTCCTGGTATGACTCGTTATATTCAGGACCTTAAACCATCTTCTATAGGTGATGTTGCCGCTATGATAGCCCTGTATAGACCGGGACCTATGGAACATATTGATACTTTCATAGACGCGAAACATGGTCGTAGCGAACCGTACTATCCTCATGCTGATTTGGAAGAAATTCTTAAAGAGACCTATGGAGTTATTGTTTTCCAAGATCAGGTTTTGCATATAACACGGAGATTCGCCGGATATTCCTTAGGAGAGGCTGATGTGGTGCGTAAAGCCATGGGCAAGAAAATCCCTGAAATAATGACCAAGGAACGTCAACGGTTCCTAGATGGAGCTTTACAACAAGGTTACTCAAAAAAAGTTGCGGAACAAGTTTTTGAACTTGTTGAGCCATTCGCAGGGTATGCGTTTAATAAAGCACACAGCATTAGCTACGGTCTAATTTCATACTGGACAGCTTATTTCAAAGCAAATTACCCAGGAGAATATATGACATCATTGCTTAATGCTTATTCTGGTAGCGGGGACAGAGTATCTATTGCAATAGGCGAATGTTTGAGGATGGGCATTAAAGTTGAAGCTCCTGATATTAATTCAGGAGAAGCAGGGTTTTCGTTGCATGATGCAGAAGACGGAACTTTAACTATTAGCTTTGGATTGTCGTCTATCAAAAACGTTGGTGTTTCATCATTGGAAAAAGTGGTGCAAGTTAGACAGAAACATGGTCAGTTCGAATCCATCGAAGAGATGTGTAGGCTGGCTGACATGAATGGATTAAATCGTAAAGCTTTAGAAAGTTTGATTAAGGCCGGGGCATTTGACACTTTTGGAGATAGAACGTCTATTTTGAGTATAACGGATAGGATTATAGCTTTGGCACAAAGTGAATCTCACTTAAGAAATTCGGATCAAACGTCAATGTTCGATATGTTTGGCGAATCAGTACAAGCTCCTTTAACTCACTTAGAAATAGAAGATGGACGCACGTCTGACAATCAAAAAGGAGAATGGGAGTTAGAATTTATGGGGGTAAATCTTTCTAACAGAGCTTCACTTAGCCTTATCGCTACTAACGCTGATCCCAATACTTTTGTTTCACGTGATTCGATTCATGAAGACATGAACGGTCAGCAGATTCAATTAGCCGGACAAATTCAGTCGGTTTCGTTTCGAAACACTCGAAATGGCAAAGCATTTGCAGCCGTGACTCTTAATTTAATCAGGGGGTTGATAGAAGTTTTTGTTTGGGAAGAATTGTTGGTAGTTGCTCGTAACAAACTTAAGGAAGGTGGACTAATTCTCATCACTGGAATGGTGAGAATTAGAGGTGAAGATCAATTAAGCATATCGGCTTCTAAGATAGACGAATTTATTGCAGGAGACATGCAAATTAATCAATCAAATGAACTGGTTCAAGATAGAGAATCACATCTATTTTCAAATCTAAAAACAGAGAAACAAATACAAAAACCCCATAATATACAAATCAAAGACTCTCAGGCTATATCTTCAAACGGTACAGATGTGAACATAAATAAAGCCGCTGAAAGCAGTACTGAAGATGAGGCAACTGTTTTACGGAAGAGATTATTAATAACTATCATTGAATCTAAAAAAACAGATCAGGATCGTTTTCTACTTGATAGCCTTATACGCGGATTGCTTGAAAACAGAGGTGATGACGATGTCGAAATGGAGGTTAAAACAACAAACCATGTTGTTAAACTTGAATGGCCGCTGATAAAAGTTAAAGCGACTTCAGAATTAGCAGAATACATAGCTGAAATGTTAGGGGATTCTGGTTACGCTGCGTTAGTTACTGCCTAATAGGTGACCAAGCGGTATTAATAAACATGCAGATACTTAAATTTTTATGATTCACCCCATTGCCGCAACTTCTCATCTGTTGCGATTTCGTGGAATTCGACCTCATTCGATCTTGCAAGAGCACTTAATTCACCGGCATATTTGTTTATGATAATCTCAGGGACTTTCGCTCGCGGGTTAGATTCAATTGATTCTTGGTCCCATTCGGCACATACGGTTATTTCATCACCTGGAGTTGCGAACCCACTCATGTAAATTGTTGCCGGATTTCTACCTTTTGCTTCATATGCGGCGCAAATCCTTTTTAATAAACCAGCTAATTTCCAAGTATCAGCTCTATTATTAGGTTTACATATTCTTCTTACACGAAACATCTTTTCCTCACTATAATTTTGAATTTTAATTTAAATAGCAGTTCTACCACCATCGATATATACAACTTGCCCGGTCATATAATCGGTGGCGGCACTTGCGAGATAAACTGCCAAAACTCCAAGATCGCGCAATTTCCCAGCTCGTCTTACAGGAATCGTATCGAGTTGCTTTTCAATCGAAATTGGATCTGACCACGTAGCATTTGTCATTTCCGTATGAAACGAGCCTGGAGCTAAGGCGTTTACAGATATTCCATATTGAGCCCATTCTAAAGCTAGAACACGAGTGAGCATATTGACTGCTGCTTTAGACACATTGTAAGGAGCGCAGTAGGGAATACCCTGTGTACCATTACT
>DBZU01000009.1:0-34395 GCA_002311285.1 Dehalococcoidia bacterium UBA1152
AACAACCATTGCATTCCAAATACCCGGTACCAGAGACCAAGCAGTAGTAACAAAAGCAGGGAAAGCAATTCGCCCAATCCTTGCAGCCCTCGAATCCCACCCATCAATATCGATAGCAAGATTAACTGGATCACCATTCACTAGAGAAGTCCAACTATCCGCATCAACGCGGACTCTATACACTTCATTACCCATAGCTATAACAGCTGCTACCATACTGCTGATAATAACGATGCGCTCTTTTAAATACGCCATTGTCACTGTAATTCCGATAGGGCTAGTGGTTGCATGGCTTTACGCAATCATGCACATAGCAGGATTTTCTCTTAACTTCGTTACAGCAATGATAGGAGCTATCTCTATTGGAGTAGGAATTGACTATTCAATCCATATGACTGAGAGATTCAGAGAAGAGCTAAAAAGAAACCCTTCTAGGGTAACTGCGATTCAAAGAGCTTCCAGGGGAACCGGAGTTGCGTTGCTGGCATCAGCAGCATCTAGCATCGTTGGGTTTGTAATCATGGGATTTGCGCCGATGCCTATGTTTGCATCATACGGCCAGCTAACGGCTGTGATGATTTTCTTAGCGCTTATCGCATCTCTGATAATACTTCCGTGCCTATTAATGTTTGTAACGAAAGAATCAGATGCTGCCGGTAAAGAACTTCAGATAAAGTTGAAAACTAGTAGAAATGAGGGATAATTGTACTTCTACTGGGGTGCGTCCACCACAGTCCTGATAAAACTGAGGTCTATGATTCAAGTCCACGTTGGCCCACGATTTTAATGAATATATCATTACAAAAAGATATGTTTTGAATAGGAGCGTTGCAATTCACACTACGATAATTGAAAGTATCTTCAACACGACGTCAACGATAGCTATAGTCGGCTTATCTGAAAATGCTAATAGACCAAGTAATAGGGTGGGTAACTACCTCATAAATAATGGGTTTGAGGTAATCCCAGTTAATCCCAATCTTGAATCTGTGTTGGGCCAAAAATGTTATCCAGACTTAATACAGATACCTGTGCAGGTTGATCTTGTAAATATATTCCGTAGATCTGAATACGTGAAACCTGTCGTTGAAGAAGCTATCCGTATCGGTGTCAAAAGTGTCTGGATGCAGGATGGCGTTAAAAATGATGAGGCAGCTAAGCTGGCATCAGATGCAGGTGTTTTAGTAATAATGGATGATTGTATATATAGACAACATAAACGAAAAGTTCAGATGTGAATAAAAATGAAAGTCAATCAGCTAGGCGAGTTTAATCTAATCAAACTATTAGCAACCACATTAGATAAAAATTTTAAATCCGTTAATGACTTCGATGATGTCTACAAACTACTGGTTGGCATCGGGGACGATGCCGCAGTTTGGGAAGGGCCTGCAGGCCGTATGGTATTTACATCAGATTCTCTAGTAAATAATGTTCATTTTGATTTTTTATACATTAATCCAAATGACTTAGGATGGAAAGCGATAGTGGCATCACAAAGTGACATAGCCGCAATGGGATTCAGTCCGTTATTTGCAACCATATCATTGGGTTTAACCGGTGACGAAACTGTAGACACAGTAAAAAGTATATACGAAGGGATTGCAGAAGCATGTTCAGAATTTGGAGGCAAGATTGTAGGAGGTGATACGGTCAAATCAGAAACGTTGTTCATAAGTGTTTCAATGATAGGTTGCCATCCGTCAGATACATGTAAAACTGATCCGCTTAATCGCGAATCTGCAAAAGTAGGCGATTTGATAGCTGTGACAGGAAATCTTGGATCGTCTGCAGGTGGATTACGTGTATTAATAGGCGGGGAAAAACAAACACCAAGAAACAAAAGTCTGATCGAGGCTCACAAAAGACCAATCCCCCAAATACAAACTGGATTGTGGCTAGCGACCCATGGAGTTTCATGTTCTACGGATATAAGTGATGGCCTAATAGACGATTTGGGACGCATATGCCGAGCTAGCAACGTGGGTGCAAGAATTAGGATTGATAATATACCGGTATCAAAAGACTTAAAGGCCGTCTTTCCTTCTGATTGGATTAAGTTGTCATTATCGGGTGGTGAAGATTATCAACTAGTTTTTACAGGTAGTGATGAAATAATAAGTATGGCAATCGATTCGTTAGAAACGCCCATAACGGTTATAGGCGAAATAACTAAAGATTATCCAGACATCAAAATCTTAAATTCTAAAGGCATTGAAGAAACTTCTCCTGTAAAAGGTTTCGATCATTTCACAAACATATAAATGGAGGATTGTAGACGTGGAAAAAATAGAAATTGTGTTTAAGTCCGATGGGAATTTTAGACCGAGTGAAACACTGCCAGATCTACGATCTGCTGCTGAAGCTTTATTCTTCCCAATGAAGATGTGTGGGTTTCTAGACGAATCAGACAATATGCATCTGTGTCCGCAAGAGGAGCGTAAACAACCTTGCCCTCACGTCTTGGAGGACAAAACTGTGAGTGAAGCTGAATACAGAAGGACTTTGGAGCGTGAACGTAAAGCGTCCTTAAGAGTCTTTTTCACTCATGCTGGCATAAGTGTATATTTAACGTAAATTTTCCGGGTGAATTAAAACTAAAGGGTGATAAAAATGGCCAGAGTACCGTATGTCGAAAGAGAACATCTATCAAAAGATCATAAAAAAATATTTGATCGAATAGCTAAAACAAGGGGATCGGTACAAAACGTATTTGCCGCTTTACTTAATAGCCCGGAAGCCGCTGAGGCCGTTACTTCAGTTGGAGAGTACATAAGGTATAAATCAAACCTGGATCCCATAATAAGGGAAACCGCTATTTTAACCACTGCGAAAGAACTGCAAAATAGCTATGAGTGGGCTCAACATGAACCGGTGGCCAGAGAGGTTGGGGTTAGAGAAGAGGTGATAGACGGAATTCTTTCAGGCAAGGGCCCTATGGGGCTGCCTCCGAAGGAAGGTCTTTTTATTCAAGCAGCTACAGAATTAGTAAGGACTGCCACCATAACAAAAAATACATTTCAGGCTCTTGATCATTTACTTGGCAAGCAAATGACAATCGATTTCCTTGTAACTGTTGCATACTACTCTATGGTGGCTCGCATCATATCGGCGCTAGAGGTTGATTTCGATGACTGGCTCAATCTCAACAGTAAATTTAATCAAAGCGAATAATTTATGAATTAAGTACAAAACTTAGTGAAGTAAAAGTTGATTCAAAGCTCTTGATTACCAAATTAGCAAAATCAATATCAAAAGTTGCTTTAGAAAGTTGCCAAATACTTTCAACAGTTAACTATAATATTAAACCCGGCATTATGTATTTATGAAAACTGAGGAGTGAGGTTTGAGCAAACTCAATAAAACAAAACTGGATAACGATGCAGTGATTATCGCTGAAAACGTAACTAAGACTTATGATACCGGACGACTTAAGGTTACGGCACTTAATAACGTATCCCTCACCGTTAACAGAGGCGAAATGATAGCTGTTATGGGTCCAAGCGGATGTGGTAAAACCACTTTACTTAACTGCCTATCAGGACTAGATGACCTCACCGCAGGCACTGTGAAAATAAATAACACTGAACTGTCTACAATGTCTGACAGGATTAAAACAACATATAGGGCCCAAAGAATGGGATATATTTTCCAAGCTTTTAATCTTTTGCCAATACTTACTGCTAGAGAAAATGTTGAAATGCCATTACTGGTGTCCGGTACATCATCAAAAGAAGCTAAACAGTCTGCAGAAGACGCTTTGGAGTTGGTTGGTCTTTCAGACTGGAAGGAATTTTATCCATCTGAATTGTCTGGAGGTCAGAACCAAAGAGTGACTATCGCAAGATGTCTAGTAAATACACCAGAAATTGTTTGGGCTGATGAGCCAACAGGAAACTTAGATAGTGAAAACGCTAATGACGTAATGAAATTAATGATTAAACTAAACGCTGAAAATAACCAAACATTTGTAATTGTCACCCATGCGGACGAAGTAGCTAAATTAACGAATAGAACCATTCTCATGAGAGATGGTGTAATTGAACGGGATAGCTCGTAAAAAGAAACGGTTCATAGATAAGGATTCTAATTGGACACTATATTTGGAGCTCCCCTAACTAACATAGCACTAGCACTATTTATTGTCTTTGCAGTTATAGCTGTTTTCTTAACGTACATTATCGTAAGAAATCCGATTTTGGTGAGAATGGCATTTAGAAATGTTATTAGAAGGCCGGCACGTACAGGTCTGATTGTCTCCGGTTTGATGCTGGCTACAGCAATTATTTCAATCGCATTTACCACAGGTGATTCTGTTACGTACAGTATCAAGAATCAAGCTACTGAGGCTCTTCGCCAACTGGACATGTACATAGGAATCGACGAGGAGTCCGAGTTGTGGGCAAATCAGCCTTTACCCGAATACTTTGATGAAAGCTTGTATCAACAGATTAAAGCTGAATTTGAATCTGATCCTGACGTAGAAACAACATTAGCAAATCTTACGAAAACGGTATCCGTAATCAACACCACTCAGCGTCAATTTGAAATTAACGCGTCTTTGGTGGGTGTTGATGAGAAAAATTCATCAAAATTTGAAGCACTATACGATGAATCAAACGAACCTTTAGAGATTGGTGACCTTGGCCCAAATGAAGTCTATATTGATAGTGAAGGAGCTGCCAGCCTAGAAGCTAAGGTCGGGGATCAAATACAAATTGCATTGGGCCCAGATCAGTTAACACCTTTTACTGTTAAAGGTATTTCGGAAGGTTATTATTTCAAGACGCAAGGCGGCTCGTTAACCATAATGATTCCTTTAAAAAGAGCGCAGGCGCTACTAAGACAGGAGGGTTCAATAAGTGGTGTACTAATAACGAATAATGGCGATCCCTTTGAAGGAGTCCAATACTCCTCAGGCATAATGGAACGTCTAGGAGATGCCGAGATTCTCAAAAACAATGGGTTGAAACTCGTGCCTATAAAATCAGATCTTGTCGAGTTGGCAAATCGCATAGGCAGCTTGTTTGTCACATTTTTTACGACTTTTGGATTATTCTCCATAGGTGTTGGGCTTTTACTAATATTCCTTATATTTTCGATGTTAGCCGCGGAACGAAAAAGTGAAATGGGAATGGCTCGAGCAGTTGGAATGCAAAGGCAACAGCTTATAATGCTATTCATGTTGGAAGGGGCAATATATGGACTTGGCTCAGCAATAATTGGAGTCGTAGCAGGTATAGGTATAGGTTTATTGCTAGTAGAAGTAGCCGCAAATATTTTTTCCGGGAATTCCCAGGACTTCAACCTCAAAGGTAATGTGTCAGCATTAAGCATCGCAACTGCTTTTTTACTTGGCGCAGTTATAACTTTTGCAACCGTATTTTTCGCATCTTGGAAGATTAGCAATCTAAATATAGTAAGGGCTATTAGAGATATTCCCGACCCTCAAGGCAGCGGGAGAACAAAAGGCAATTTAATTTGGTCATTGATTTTAACAATAGGTGGACTCTTGTTGGTTGTGACTAGCTTTTACAACAACCAATTTCCAGCTTTTATATTTGGCCTAGCAATCATACCAATAGGTTTGTCTTTGTTTTTCAGGTGGTTAGGCTTATCGCAAGGGATCGTCCTGTCTGGCGCAGGAGTGATTCTTGTAATTATTTTCGTCCTGCCTGCATCAGTTTGGGACTCACTTAATGAAGATTGGACAGATAATTTCGCTAGCTTCTTTATTACCGGTACCTTCTTAGTAACCGGCGCAGTATTAATTTTCATGAATAACAATAAACCTATTTTGGGATTTTTTGTTAATACTATCGGGCGAATTAGATCTATAACGCCTATAGTTAAATCCGCCGTTTCATATCCTTTAAGATACGGGTTTAGAACAGGACTTTCCGTTGCTATGTTTGCAGTAGTAATATTTGCTGTTCTTGTTAATTCGATGGTAGTTGAGGGGTTCAATAACCTCCTGAATGATCGAGAAAGATTTGCTGGGGGTTATGACACTGTAGGATATGTTTTAAGTGACCTAAATCCCATACCAAATATGCAGGAAAAAATAAGTGCCAGTGACGGTCTTTCATTTATCACTAACGTTGGAACCTTTAGGACTGTTAGAGATACCGAGGGGATGGTGGCGAATTCCAATCAATCAGATTTTGTTAAAACTAACATCACTGGTATAGACGATGGTTTTTTGGAATTTAATCAATTTAGATTTGGTTTGGCGACGCAAAAATATGTTACAGAGGAAGGTTTTGATTCTAGAGCGCTATGGGAGGATTTAAAAAATAATCCCGGACTTGCCGTAGTGGATTCCGATATGATACCTCAAAAAAACAGCTTTGCTTTCGACCCGGATCATGAAAACTTAAAGCTCGATGTTGAAGGCTTATTTATGGAGAATGAGGTCATGGAAGAAGTCAAGGTAAAAGTTCGTGACTTAGAAAGCGGTAATGAATATGAAGTCACGGTTATAGGCGTGCTAGATCCATTTAGCAGTAACGGCCCAATATTACCGCATGGAATATTTACTAGCCAACAGTTTCTTTTTGAACAAACGGGCATAAATTCAGATGCAACAAGATATTTTTTTAAAGTGGACGATAGCAACCCAGATCCATCTGCAGCTATCGAATCAGGCTTATTTGAACATGCTATTCAAACTCTTGATTTAGAAGAAATGTTAAGTCGACTTCAAAGTCAACAAAGGTCGTTTTTTGACCTTTTGCAGGGATTCATGCTACTTGGCCTTGTGGTAGGAATAGTTGCTTTAGGAGTAATTAGTGCTAGAGCCGTAGTTGAACGAAGACATGCTATTGGAGTAATGAGAGCTATTGGCTTTTCAAAACGAATGGTACTGCTAACCTTTCTAGGTGAATCCTCATTTATAGCCATCACGGGAATTCTCATTGGAATCATATTAGGAGTAATAACTGGAATAAATGTTATGGCTGACATAAGAGATTCCGCAGATCCAGCTATAAAAACTATTATTCCATGGATAGAGTTCGCTTCAATTGGAGTAGGGGCATATGTAATGTCATTGATAACGACTCTGATACCGGCCTTGCGTGCATCAGAGGTGCCCCCAGCCGAGGCATTAAGATATGAATGACTTAATAGGTAAAAAAACTATTCTGATCGTTGAAGATGACCCAAATATTCAAGAGGCTCTTCGATACAGCCTTGAAAAAGAACAATATAATTTGATTCTGGCTAGTGATGGTAACCAAGCCGTGGAATTATCAAGGGAGTTTAGTCCCGATCTGATTATCTTAGACATTATGCTGCCAGGTATTGATGGTTTAGAAGTATGTCAGGCTGTGAGAACAGATAATGATGTACCAATAATAATGTTGACAGCAAAATCAGAGGAAATAGACAGGGTTTTAGGGCTTGAATTGGGCGCTAATGACTATATTACTAAACCTTTCAGTATGCGGGAGTTGATAGCTAGAATAAAAGTACAATTACGCCAGGCAACCACAAAAGACAGAATTGGAGACAGTCATAAATCGAGTATTCTAAACTCCAGAGGCTTAGAAATTGATACTCACGCGCATGTCGCTAAGTTACATGGCAATAAACTCGATCTTAGGCCTCGGGAATTCAATTTGATCACTTTTCTTATGCGCAACAAAGGCAAAGCGTTAAGTAGATACCAAATCCTCGAGGCACTATGGGATAAAGATTACATCGGCGATACACGTACAGTTGATGTTCATATAAGATGGTTGAGACGGAAAGTAGAAATCAATCCAGACAAGCCTCTCAGAATAGTAACAGTACGAGGGATAGGGTATCGGTTTGACGGGTGATAATACCTAAATCGCTAGAATGGCGCTGGGCCATAATATATACCATTTTGATCTTAGTCACTATGGTTGGGTTAAGTGTATATTTAATTACACTAGTACAATCCGATTCCAAATCTATACTTGAAAATCAACTACAACGTCAAGCTAGTTTAATCGGTCAAGCACTAGAGCCGGATTTAAGCCAACAGAACCAATTATTAGATAAACGAGTTAAAGCCTTATCTAAAGCCTCAAAAATTGAAATAGCTCTTATAAACACAGACGCTGAAATAGTTGCTCTATCGTCTAACAAGGCAAATTTTCAGATGACTAATTTTGAAATTCGCCAAGCTCTTGAGAATAAAACCCAGTTTTATGAAATCGAAATTGACGCAAAAGATGAAGAAAGCTATTTATACCTAACCGCTCCTATACAAGTCGATGGCAAGATATTTGGAGTGCTTCGCATAGGAGTACAAAACCCATCAAAAGATAACGAAATCAACAGCATTATTTTAGCTGTAATGTTGTCCGCTCTTTTAGTCATAATTATTTCCTTACTTTTTGTATACAACATTGCACACACAGCTTCCGATGTAATTAAAGCTTTTACTCAAGGAGCAAAGGAACTGTCTAAGGGTAACTTAAGTTATGAGGTTCCAGTTTTTAGAGGCCGTGAAGCAAGGGGTTTTGCCACATCATTTAATAGGATGGCCAGGAATATGAGATCCAACGTCAGTGCTTTAGAAAGCGAACGGTCTACATTGTCAGCAGTACTGGAAACAATGAATGATGGAGTCATAGTTGCTGACGCGGAAGGCAAAATAACTTTAATTAATCCTGCAGCCCAAAAACTACTCGACATCACTCAAGGAGTTGAAGAATCTGTAACCGGAACCAGTACTGCAAAAACACTGGGCTACTTATGGGACCATGAGTTGAGAAACATGATTTTAAACACCGTAAAAAGTTCAGCCGCACACAATCAAGATATACTGCTTCAGCCAGAAAAAACCGTTGTTAACGCCATATCGACTCCTATAAATCATTTAGGGACTAAAGCCGCTCTGCTGACTCTTAGAAACATAGCCGAATATCAGAATATAGAAAATACACGACGCGAGTTTGTCACTAATGTAAGTCACGAGCTCAGAAGTCCTTTAACTTCTGTAAAAGCATTAATTGAAACTCTTATAAACGGCGCAATGGATGATAAAAAAGTATCTGAAGATTATTTGTTAAGAATTAATACAGATATCGACAGAATGAATGAACTGGTTGGAGAACTTTTAGAACTATCCACTTTAGAAAGGGGTATTGTTCATATAGACATTTCAAAGATTAATATACATGAATTAATCGGTAATGTTGTGAACAGCTTAGACTATAAAGCCAAAGGGAAAAACATAGAGATCAATTACCCAGACCAGTCAACTAAAGTCGAGGTGTTGGCGGATAAACACAAGATCATTCAAGTATTAATAAATCTTTTAGATAACTCTATTCGCTTTACTCCTAACGGTGGGAATATTACAGTTTCAACGGCCCAATTAGAGGATCTCGTTGAAATTTCTGTGATGGATAATGGGACTGGGATATCTGATGAAGACCAAAAACATATATTCGAAAGGTTCTATAAAGTAGATCCTTCAAGATCGAGCTCAGGCACTGGCCTTGGACTAGCAATAGCCAAGCATATAATCATGGCTCACGATGGGAACATAACCGTCTCAAGTCAACCTGGCAGTGGTTCTACTTTTTCCTTCCAACTCCAGAAAAATTAAACAAGAGGTTAACACTTCTTTAACAGAAATTTAATATTACATTAATCGGCTAAACATAAAGTCAATATACTCTCTAACTATATTCGGAAATAAATATACTAAAAGCAGAACACCGTCTGCTTTTAGTTGTACAAATTTTAAGATCAATGAGGCCCTGAAGAACGAATTAATCAAAATCCGACACAATGAAGGAAATTGCAAACAGATAAAGATTTAAAAGTCAGATCGGCCCTCTTTAAACGTGGTTTTGGATCTAATATTGAAGGTAAAGCCATTAAATGGGTTTTACTTGCATGTGCTCTGTTATCAGTTTTAACCACTATTGGCATCGTGGTCACTTTAGTGGTGCAGGGCTGGAACTTCTTCATGGAAATTTCTTTATGGGATTTCTTAACTGGAACTCGATGGTCTCCCATACTCAAGCCTAGGTCACATGGAGTCCTCCCACTTGTCAGTGGCACCATGTTAGTTTCAGTAATTGCTATACTTTTCGCGGCTCCGGTCGGACTCGGGGCAGCGATTTATTTGTCTGAATATGCTGCAGATAGAGTACGAAGGATAGTAAAACCGGTATTAGAAGTATTGGCCGGCGTACCAACTATAGTCTACGGGTATTTCGCCCTAACCTTTGTTACTCCGTATCTGCAAAAAATTATTCCTAACCTGATCGTATTTAATGCTTTAAGCGCAGGCCTAGTAATGGGAATAATGATAATACCAATGGTTTCATCTCTAAGTGAAGATGCGATGATGGCAGTTCCTCGATCACTAAGAAATGGAGCTTATGCACTTGGGGCAACCAGATTTGAAGTGGCCTTAAGAGTAGTAGTTCCAGCGGCTTTATCCGGAATAGTAGCTTCTTTTATTTTGGCTATATCAAGAGCTATAGGTGAAACTATGCTGGTTACTATTGCTGCTGGAGCAACACCTAGATTGACAGCTAACCCTCTTGAGAGTATTCAAACAATGACTGCATATATTGTTCAACTAAGTTTGGGCGAGGCGCCTTTTGGATCAATAGAATACAATACTATTTTCGCTGTTGGGCTTTTATTATTTTTTATTACTTTATTTATGAACTTAATTGGTAGTCTGATTGTGAATAAATGGCGGCAAAAATATGAATAGCCCGATTGGAATTGAGCACTTCTCTCCCAAACTCAACCGCCGCAAGAGATTTGGGCAATTTATCTACTTATTATTATTATCGTGCGTACTAATAGGTATCATGGGCTTATTACTTCTATTAGTACGAATCTTATTCGATGGCATAGATTGGCTCAGCTGGCATTTCCTAACTAACTTTCCTTCAAGGCACCCAGAAATAGCTGGAATGAAATCGGCTATATTCGGGACTATCTGGACCATAGGTTTAACCGGAATTTTCACAGTACCAATCGGAATTGGCGCGGCAATCTATTTGGAGGAATATTCTCCAAAAAATTGGTTTACTCAAATTGTTGAAATAAACATTTCCAATTTAGCAGGGGTTCCATCCATCGTATACGGTCTGTTAGGACTAGCTCTATTTGTTCAATGGATGTCGATCGGAAGGACCGTTTTAGCCGGCGCTCTGACACTCGCACTACTTGTACTTCCAATCGTGATATTGGCATCACGTGAAGCAATCAGAGCAGTACCAGACTCCTATCGACAAGCCTCTTACGCTCTAGGAGCTACTAAGTGGCAAACCCAAAAATCGGTTGTTTTGCCGATAGCAATGCCAAGTGTTCTGACCGGCGTGATACTAGCTCTTTCTAGAGCAATAGGTGAAGCGGCACCTATAATCGCAATCAGTGCTCTAGTTTACTTGACATTCATACCTACAAATCCTTTATCCAGATTCACTGTAATGCCGATCCAGATTTTCAACTGGGTGTCTCGACCCCAAGATGAATTTCGCGGCCTTGCAGCAGCAGGAATCATTATCCTGTTAATTATATTGCTAGGAATGAACTCTTTTGCCATATACTTCAGAAATCGTTATCAAAAACAATCGGAAGAATAACTATGAACAGGGAAAACGAATTGACAAAAACAAATAACTCTCAATCAAATGACCAAGTGATCCTGAGTACTCGGGATTTGAACGTTTACTACGGAACCTTCAGGGCAATAAAAGATATTAATTTAGAAGTCAAAAAAAACCAGGTTTTAGCTTTAATTGGACCATCTGGGTGCGGCAAAAGTACAGTTCTGAGGTGTTTCAACCGTATGAACGACCTTATCATGTCGGCAAAAGTCGAGGGTTCAGTTCTTTATAACGGTAATAATCTGTATTCTCCCGATGTAGATGCAGCCGAAATAAGGTCACGAATCGGTATGGTATTTCAAAAACCCAATCCCTTTCCAAAATCAATTTATGACAACGTAGCATTTGGTCTGAAAATAAATGGTTATCAAGGTGATATTGAGGAAGCAGTTGAAAGATCATTGAAACGGGCAGCTCTATGGAACGAAGTGAAGGACCGCTTGAAAGACAATGGGTTGACATTATCTGGCGGCCAACAACAACGTTTATGTATAGCTCGTGCATTAGCCATAGAGCCTGACATCATTTTAATGGATGAGCCCTGTTCATCCCTTGATCCAATCGCTACATTAGCGATTGAAGAATTAATAAGAGATCTAATCTCAAAATACACGATAATTATTGTTACCCACAATATGCAACAAGCCGCTAGGGTGTCAGATGAAACTGCTTTCCTAATGGTAGGAGAAGACCGTGCTGGATACCTAGTTGAAACTGGAGATACGCAACAAATTCTCACTAACCCTAAAGAAGAACGAACCGAGGCATATATAACAGGCAGATTCAGCTAAGGCGATTTAGTTTTTGAATCACAGAACCTCGGTGATTAATAATTTTCCAATAGCTGATCCAGTTAAATATAAATAAGGAGGAAATCATGGCAAGAACAGATTTTGATAGAGAGCTAACTAGCCTAATGGATGAACTATTGTTACTAGGCAGTATGGTCCGGAAGTCAGTTTTGAAATCTTTAGTTGCTCTAAAAACACGTGATCTTGCACTATCAAAGAAAGTTATAGACGATGATGACTTGATTGACCAGAAAGCGGTTGAAATTGAGGACAAATGTATTCATCTAATGGCAACTCAACAACCATTAGCTGGAGACCTGAGAACCGTAATAACCGTTTTACATGTGGCAAGCGAATTAGAAAGAATGGGTGACTATGCTGAAGGAATAGGAAAAATCGGCTTGAAAATCGGCACAGACCAGTTGCTAAAACCGTTAATAGATATACCTCGAATTGGAAAATTAGCCAGCAATATGCTTAAAAAAGCCTTAGAAACACTTGTAGCAAGAGATACTGAGGGAGCAAAAGCGGTAATAGAATCAGATGATGAAGTAGACGCATTGTACAATCAAATCTACCGTGAGTTACTTTTGTACATGATCGAAGATCCGAAGACAATCAAAAAGGCAACCTATTTACTTTGGGTCGCACATGACCTTGAGCGTATCGCAGACCGTGCCACAAATATTTCTGAACGAACAATATTCATGGTGGCTGGCATAAAGTATGAACTTTATGGACTTGAAGAAAACTAGTCCGCCTACTCCTTAGCTACAATAAAAAGAGCGGTAAAAACAGATAACAGTAGCGGATCATTGTATTTCAATACTTAATTAGTTTGATATCTTTTTCAATAGGTTGAGACAAAACTGTAGTATGGAATTAGCCGAATTTTTGCCCAGTTGGCCAAATGACAGGTGCGGCCATATGCCTGCCCGTTTTTTATTGACACATTCTACACACGTACAAGTAGGTGGATGTCCATCGTAATACCAGTTTGTTCGGCTCATTGTGTAACTCAAGATCTCTTTTTTTAAGATTTACAATATTTTAACGGCTTATTGCACAACTAATAAACTCAAATCTAAGTCGCGCCCCCGGTGCGACTCGAACGCACGACACCAGGTTTAGGAAACCTGTGCTCTATCCTCTGAGCTACGGGGGCAGAAAGGCTAATTTTAAACTAAAGAGGCTTTATAGAGAATCATTGATCAAAACTATAATTTCTAAAATTTGCTCTTAGACTACCAATTAACTGAGGAATAGTTAAAAGTACCCCCGGTGGGATTCGAACCCACGCTTCTGGCTCCGGAGGCCAGCACTCTATCCTCTGAGCTACGGGGGCTTATAAAAAGCATCTCTTAATTCTAAAATATCAATCGTTTGCTCAGTGGGATTTAGATCTTGGAAACCAGTTTATCATTAGATTTATATTGCTCAAACGCAACCAGAAAAACAGCAAATTAGACTTGCGAGGTGTTAAAAACCGTTAGTACTTGAATCAACGGATCCTAAAGGGCTTGACATCCAAGTGGAACGGTTACTAAGATTGGGCTGCCGGAACCTAAATATTACTAATATAAATAGTTAATTTGGCGCGTCAATTTAAGACGTTTCAATTGGGACAAGGCTGTTGCATGTGATTTAATATGCGGTGTTATGTATAATATATTAAAATATAAATCAAATTTTTCGATCCGGGGGGTCAAATGAAAAAGCTCATTAGTGGTAAGGGCGCTACCCTAGCCCTGATAGTTTCCAGTCTAGCAATAATAGCCTTAGTGGCTTGTGTACCAGGTCCTGATGGACCTCAAGGGCCCGCTGGTCATCCTGGTTCACAAGGAACATCAGGCATAGATGGCGGTGACGGATCTTCAGGTTCACAAGGTATACAAGGCATACAAGGCAAACAAGGAGCCAGGGGTGCTTCAGGACCTCCAGGAAATCCAGGTTCGGATGGAACATCAGGTACAGATGGTGCTGATGGAGAAGACGGAAGGGATGGCCGAGACGCAGTGAATGGAGTTGCTAGTATTGTAGCCACTCAAGCAACAGGCGGTACAGCTACTGTATTTGGTTCTGGATTTAAGCTTGGTGAAGCAATAAACCTAATGGCTGACGACGTTCTGCTCGGTAGTCAATTTGCAAACGTAGATGGCTCGTTCCAAGCAGAGATAGACGTTAGTGCTTTATCTGATGGTCTTTATACACTTTGGGCTAATGGCACAAAGAAAACTACGGCAACTGCACCGTTACTCGTAGGAAGTAAGTAAGAAAACCATCAAACTTTAAAATAAACTAAAAGGCCTCGGAAGCATGTGTTTCCGAGGCCTTTTGTTATTTATGGCAAAAACATCACCTAAACTCCCCTTCCAATAACAGCCCTTTAAGCCACAAAATTTAGAGTATGAGGTGAATCCATGAAAATAAACCTGAAATCTAAATTTGTTAAACCTTACGGTTTAGGTTTAGTTTCAATTGCGTATATTTCTCTAGTTATCCTTATCTCTTGTACTGGCCCACTCGGCCCCATAGGTGACACGGGACCCACGGGCCCTACCGGGCCAAAAGGCGCAACAGGAGATCCAGGCCCAACGGGACCTCCAGGAAGTAGAGGTTTAACCGGACTGTCAGGCCCACCAGGAGAACAAGGTAAATCTGGTAATGGTGTTTCTCAACCTCAAGCCAACATTATGATAGAAACTCCAATCATACCTAATGCAACCACCTTAGTTGATACTTTTAATGTGTGGGGTTCTGGTTTCAATTCAAATGAGAACGTAATTATTTCACTTAAAATCGACGATTCATTACAATTTGTTTTGTTCGATACCGTAACTACCTTAGGTGGTGCATTTAAAGTTCGTATCGAAAAGATTGATGCTGATTCAAGAGTCTTATCTAGAATCAAACTCGGCGAAATTTATAGCCTTATAGCAGAAGGGTCAGACGGAAGTTTGGCGAGCGCTCCATTATCCATTGAATCAAATATTCAGCCGTTAGTTGATACGCCAGTCGAGATCCCAGAAGAAAAGGATTTAACTCCTACCGAAAATTTCAGGGCGTCATTAGTTGCCACGGTAGCAGTAAAAGGTACACGGAATAGTTTTTGGGGCTCAGGGTTCGAGCCTGGTGAAAGTGTAACCTTAGGAATCATCGGAGGGCCTGAAATATTGGTAGCACGTGATGCTGATTCATCGGGTACAGTAATCTTAGAGCCAATTATTGATTTATCTGCTGGGATTTATACAGCATTTGCTTCAGGCAGTGAAGGATCCATAGCTACGTGGCCGCTCGTTGTGGTCGAAGGTAAGTAAATTTATTTTTAAATAGAAATTCTGTTTACCCTAAGTCGTTTCAGTCTACGACCGGAAGTAGATATCACTTGAATACTAATGCCATCATATTCAACGACGTCTCCTTTGTTTGGCAGGCGACCTAAAAGATGCAGAACAAATCCTCCTAAAGTATCAAAACCTTCACCTTCGACAACAATTCCTGTCAATTCTTCCAATTGATCCACACTTACCCGAGCATCTATTAATAAATCTAGACGGTCACCTTTATCGGTATATTCAGATATGTTGACTATTTCTGGTTCCTCGATATCAAACTCGTCTTCTATCTCACCAACAATCTCTTCTAAAAGATCCTCAATAGTCACAACTCCAGATACTCCTCCATATTCGTCTACTACAACTGCTAACTGAACTCTTTTCTCTTGAAACTCACGGAGTACTCCTTCCAATGTCTTAGACTCAGGTATTAATAACGGCGAACGCAAAAGGCTATCTAAATTAATATTAGCCGTCTCTCCAGCTTTCAAAGCTCCAATTAGATCCATTGAATACGCAAAACCTGAAACCTGGTCAAGCTCACCTTTATAAACAGGTATTTTACTATGACCGGATTCAACCATAATGTCTGCAAGTTCCACAATGGGAGTGTTTATATCTACCGCGGTGATGTCTACTCTAGGAACCATAATTTCTCTTACAACAGTTTTATCTTGTCTAACTACTCCCCGGATCATTTTTACTTCTCGTTCATCTAACGTCTCACCCTCTGACTGGAAATATGAATCGATTTCAGATGATGAGATATTGTCTAAATTTTGAGATTTTGATAAGAACCTTAGTGTTTTTATTAAATTATGTGCCAAATTATTAAGTAATTCAGATAAAACAGAACTCCATTTAAGCGGATTCAATATTACGTGTTCCAGATTATTGATATAGCCTGCTAGAAATGGAGTGACATTCATAGCAAGATTTCTAAGTAAAATTATAAAAATGAAATTGAGAGTTGAAGCAGTTAGTAACCAGTACCAAGCAGTATCAGTGTTAGTCAACACGATCCAACAAATTGTCACATAAGAACAACCAATTGACCCAAAAGTAAGTAGACTTAACCCGTCTAAAGAACGTCTGATTTCTTGATCAGGAATTCTGCCTTGAATAGATGAATTAGCAACTTGATTTCCGCCAGAGACTAAATGGTTTTTTCTATTGGCTATAATGCCAAAGTGAATAACCTTAAAGATAAAATAACTGACAAAGGCTGCAACAAGTAAGATACTATACAAGATATCCACAAGCTCTATTTATTTTTATCCAACACTCTCGCATAAAAATACGGAGCATCACGTTAATATATGACACTGTTGTGTCTTATTCCTCCCTAACTTCCTTCTTAATACGAGCAGGAATTCCGATAACGGTTGCACCAGGCGGAACGTCCTTAGTAACGACGCTACCTGCTCCAGTTTGGGCTCCAATTCCTATATTTACAGGCGCTACGATCATCGTATTTGATCCGATTAAGGCTCCATCACCGATCTTAGTATGGCTTTTAACTTTTCCATCATAATTACATGTAATAGTACCAGCCCCTATATTCACATCTTTACCAATCTCTGCGTCTCCTATGTAACTAAGATGTAATATCCTGGAACTTTTGCCTACTTGGCTATTTTTTATTTCAGTAAAATTACCAACCCGGACCTGGTCATCAAGAACGCTTTGAGACCGAATATTGCTAAAAGGCCCTATAGACACCCCATTTTTTACTTTCGAATCATAAACATATGAAGATTCAATTACACAATCATTTCCTACGATACTATTATTAATTACTGTATTAGGACCTAATATGCATCCAGAACCAATTATAGTTTTCCCTGACACATGGGTGTTAGGTTTTATAACGGTATCTTTAGATATAGATACCCCAGAATCAATGTAAACCGTTTTAGGGTCAATCATTCTTATACCTTGTAGCATAAAAGTGCGGTTTATCCTTTCACGTATATAATTCTCTGCTAATGATAAATGTTCTTGATCGTTAATTCCAAGAACTGCGACCTGGTCTATTGCAACTACATCAGAAACAGTGTGTTTCTTTAAGCAAGCATTTCTAAATAACGAAGTTATATAAACCTCGCCTGATTTTGAAATTGTTAATTCACTTAATGAATCCCATAACCAGGCTGTGTCAAACATGTATATACCGGCATTGATCTCAGTAATATTGAGTTGTTCTTTAGACGCTTCGCTATGTTCAACAATATCTTCTATATTCCCTTTAGAATCTCTTATGATTCTACCAAATCCCTCTGGACTTCCCACTTGAGCAGTTACCACCGTTGCCACGGCGTGGGTATCATGATGCGTGTAACGCAACGAATTTAGTAAATCTTTAGATAATAACGGAACGTCTGCTGAAATAACTATTAGATCTTTGTGGCCCTTCAGTAACTTTTTGGCACTCATAAGAGCGTCCCCTGTACCCAAAGGCCTCTCCTGTACGCTGTACGCTACAGAATCTCCGACAACTTTTTTTATTTCGAGATTGTCCTTAGGAACCACAAGTATTGTCTGAGAACACTTTGTTGTTTTAGCAACATCTATAACATAAGAAATCATAGGGGTTCCGCATAAAGTATGAAGAACTTTGGGCACTCTCGATTGCATTCTAGTACCCTTGCCTGCCGCTAATACTACTACCGCTTCAGTCATAATAATCCAGAACCTAGTATATGCGAATTACAAAAGATAACTGCGCGAAGAGTTTCAGCGAATATTACGCTTAACTTCACTTTTTGGGCGAACTTACTCTGCTTACCCTGATGCATCGATAGAATGCTAGCAACGGGTTCGACGACATGTCAAGATCGACATTAACAAAATGCTGGACAAGGTTGTTTAAAGACTTCCATTCTTTGCTTATAATTCACAAGAGTGCTAAAACTTCACACTAAGCTATTAGGGAAAAATGTCTAAGTACAAAATATTCACGCAAAAACCTTCTAAAGTTACATTCGATATGGCCGATGGAGTGTTTGAATTAGAAATGGAAGCGTTAAGCTCTATAGGAGCACAAATCATAGAAGTTGATGCCAAATCAGAGGATGATTTCATAGAAGCAGCGCGCCAGGCAGATGCTCTGATTGCCCGAGGACGCATCATTACAAGAAAAATAATAGAAAATTTGGAGGACTGTAAAGTAATATCATTGGGAAGCGTTGGTGCTGATGCAGTAGACGTCCATGCAGCCACCGATCACAACATACCAGTCACTAATGTGCCTGATACTTTTATAGAAGAAGTTGCAGACCATGCGATGATGCTTATATTAGCTACATATCGCCGTCTGGTTGTGCTGGACCGTATGTCGCGCGATGGAAGGTGGGGAGAAGGCAGGCCTAAACTTTCAACCATACCAAGGCTTTACGGCAGAACTTTAGGATTTATTGCTTTTGGGCATGTTGCAAGACTAACAGCAAGGCGAGCAGCTCCGTTCGGTGTAACAATGATCGCATATGATCCTTACATCGAAGAATTACAAATGTCTGAATATGGTGTTGAACCTGTCAGCCTGACGGAACTACTTCAACGATCAGATATTGTTTCTATGCATGCTCCGTCTACTGCTGAAGCCCATCACATGCTAACTACAGAACACTTTAAGATGATGAAAAATGAAGCTTTACTCATTAATACAGGACGTGGGCCGACAATAGATGAATCTGCACTAGTTAAAGCATTAGATAATGGCTCGATTGCAGGAGCCGGCCTAGATGTCTTGGAAACAGAACCGCCTAAGCCTGACAATCCACTACTTAAGATGGATAATGTAATCCTTACTCCACATGTTGCTTCGGCTTCTCGTAGAATGGGCCCTGAAACACGTCGCAGGGTTGGACAAGAATTAGCCTTAGTTTTATCGGGCAAATGGCCAAGAGCCTGCGTCAATCCACACGTACTTCCCAATACACAGCTTAAACGATGGCAACCATTTTCAATGGAAAGAGGACCTGGGTCTGATTAGTTTGTAAATCCCCTGTAGTTTAATAGGAGTAATAATGCTATGAATCCACTAGAAGGAGTCAGAATACTTGATCTAACACAGGTTCAATCTGGGCCATCTTGCACACAATTACTAGCCTGGCTAGGAGCAGAAGTTATAAAAATAGAAGAGCCTGGCGTAGGGGATAGAACACGTTGGGAAATGGCTAATAAAGATAAAATCGATAGTTTCTATTTTTTGGTATTGAATTCCAATAAAAACAGCCTGACTCTTAATTTAAAAAGTTCTGATGGTATTTCTATATTAGGAAAATTATTAGAAATATCAGATGTGATAGTTGAAAACTACGCTCCTGGTCGTATGGACTCATTTGGGATAGGCAAAGAGTATATTTCCACAAAATACCCTCACGTGGTTTATGCGTCTATAAAAGGCTTTGGTAATGATGGCCCAAATTCAGGATTAAAAAGCTATGAAAGCGTGGCTCAGGCTGCGGGTGGTGCAATGAGCACTAACGGGTTTAGCGATGGCCCTCCGTTGTTTACATCAACAGGGATCGGTGATTCCGGTTCTGGGTTACATTGTGCTATCGGAATATTAGCTGCATTGAGAGAGCGTGATCTTACCGGTACAGCGCCTACTGTCGATATATCCATGCAAGACGCTGTACTAAATTTGCTTAGAATAAGGTTTGTAGAGACATTGTCGGACGGCAAACCTGTAAAAAGAACCGGAAACAGCGTATGGGGAAGTCCAAAACAGGTATTCCCTTGTAAGCCTAACGGTCCAAATGATTACGTTACAATGATTATCACTGGAGACGCATGGGAAAGCTTATTAGCTTTATCTGGAAACGCTGATCTGATAGGAGACACGCGATACTCTACCGAGAAAGCTCGTAACGAAAACGCTGATAATGTTTTCGATATTATTTCTCATTGGACCAATAAGCATACAAAGTATGAGATTATGGATACTTTAAGTGATCTAGGGATACCATGTAGCGCAATTAAAGATACCGCGGAACTGTTAAATGATGAGCATTTAAGTAAACGCCAAATGGTCGTGAACTTAAATGACTCCCACAGAGGAAAGTACAAGGTTATTGGCTGCCCAATTAAGGTAGGAAATTCAAAAATAGACATAACCGCACCACCTCTGTTAGGTGAAAACACAGAACAGATTTTAGGAGAATTACTTGGTATGGAATCAGACAAGATCAAATCTCTTAAAAAGAATGGTGTCATATAGAAACACAGTACAATGCAGGTCAACATAAATTTGACTTCAACTTGTTAGTCTGATCAGAGTGATGCTAAGATGCTTGAGGGGATGTTGCTGTAGCTTCGGTAATGAAATCGAATAGCGAGTACCCTTAAAACAAATTGTTTGTATACAATCAATAATAAATTTTAGATAAGAATTAATAGAACCGATTGCAGTCGTTCTCCTGCCTCAATTTAATTTAATAGGTTAACGACTGTATGGAATTGGGAGAAATATGGGAAATATCAATGTGGCAATAATTGGAGTCGGAAACTGTGCATCATCGCTTATACAAGGGATTGGCAAGTATTCAGACTCTGATTCTAATTCAGACATTGTCGGACTTATGCATCCTGTGCTAGGCGAATATGGTATCGGAGATATTAAAGTCGTAGCCGCTTTTGACGTAGATAAAAATAAAGTTGGGCTGGATGTATCAGAAGCGATTTTTGCTGAACCTAACAATACCATCAAATTTGCGGATGTTCCAAATCTAGGCGTAAAAGTTCAGCGGGGCATGGTTCATGACGGAATTGGTAAATATCTGACTGATGTAGTTCAAAAATCCAAAGATCGTACTGATGAAGTGTCAAAAATACTTAGCGAAAAAGAGGTTGACGTCGTAATCAACTATCTACCAGTGGGATCAGAAGAAGCCACAAAGTGGTATGTGGAACAGGTACTTCAAGCAAAATGTGCATTCATTAATTGTGTGCCAGTTTTCATTGCAAGTGGAGCAGACGATTACTGGCAACAACGGTTTAGAGAGGCGGGAGTACCTATAATCGGTGACGATATAAAGTCTCAAGTTGGTGCAACCATCGTACACCGAGTCTTAACTCGGTTAATGATGGACCGTGGAGTTAAATTAAATGATTCTTATCAGCTTAACTTTGGCGGTAACACTGACTTCTTAAATATGCTCGAAAGAGAAAGATTGGTTACAAAAAAGATATCAAAAACACAGTCTGTCACATCTCAGCTTGATTACAAGATGAAAAAAGAAGATATCCACATTGGACCAAGCGATCATGTGCCATGGTTAAAAGATCGTAAATGGTGTTATATAAGAATGGAAGGATCAGGGTTCGGCGATGCACCGGTAAACATAGAATTGAAACTTGAGGTTTGGGATAGCCCCAATTCTGCTGGCGTTGTTATTGATGCGATTCGTTGCGCTAAGATTGGGTTAGATCGAGGAGATTCAGGCCCAATAGCAGGACCATCAGCGTACTTTATGAAATCACCTCCCAATCAATATACTGACTCTGAAGCGAGAACAATGGTTGAGGATTTCATATCAGGAACTGAATAATCATATTTAATTAGAGTTCTATTGTTAAAAGAAAGACAGTCGAATTGAGTCGGCCTATATTATCTGCAAAAACGAAACAACCGATAAATATCGGTATCGTTTCAGCTTATGACCACTCCGCTCATGGAGGAGTACGAGACCATGTTCAGAATTTAGCCGAAGAATTAAGGTCTTGGGATTATAACGTAAAAGTAATCGCCCCTTGTTCGAAAAAAGAATCTATATCTGATCTAGACTTTATTCCGTTTGATAGGCCCATAATTGTTCCTAGTGGCGGAAGCTGGGCACGGGTATCGGTATCCTTGTGGAACCGACGGCGTATCGAAACCATGCTTAAAAATGAACATTTTGATGTTTTACATTTTCATGAACCATTAGCCGGAACCCTACCTATAAACATAATCGCGTTATCAAATTCAATTAATATAGGCACATTCCATACATATGGTGGTCACAAAGCATATCGCGTAGGTCTAAGCAGATTAGCTAACCCGTATTTCAAAAAACTGCACGGTAAAATCGCCGTGTCAGAACCAGCAAAACAGTTTATAAGTCAATATTACCCTGGAGAATATAATGTCATTCCAAACGGGGTCAATATTAGTTTCTATTCAAAAGCTAAACCTATTAACGGCTATCAAGACGACTATACCAACCTCCTTTGGGTAGGGCGCCTAGATAAACGTAAGGGACTTAGATATTTATTGGAGGCTTACGGAACTCTAAAATGGGATTATCCAAAATTAAGATTGATCGTTGTTGGCCCAGGCGAACCTGACGGTGATTGTTACAGAATTATCAGCGAAAGGAATTTACAAGATATCGTTTTCGTAGGAAGCGTATCTGACGAGATTAAAGCTAGCTATTATAAAACCGCTGACATATATTGCAGCCCAGCAACTGGCAATGAAAGTTTTGGTATTGTCCTTATTGAAGCTATGGCCGCAGGGACACCCATTGTAGCTACAAATATCGAAGGCTACTCCAGCGTCATTACTGATGAGAGTAATGGATTATTAGTTCCTCCAAAAAACCCTGATGCCCTTGCAATAGCGATTGAAAGACTGCTAAAAGACACAAGCTTACAGCGTCGTTTGGCATCCAAGGCTACAAAAGATGTAAAACAATACGATTGGAGTAAAGTTACGGACCAGGTGCTTAAAGTATATAAAAAACACCTGAACACAAATATCGTTGATAATGATACAGTTGAAATCAAAAAACGCCCTATTGTTTGGTCAATCTAATTCGTCTAATTGTTAAATGCTCCATAAAATACGACACGTCACAGCAAAACACTTCGAAGTTCCAGCAGCACAATTGTTAATCAAAGCAAAGATTTCGCCTAATGCAATCACTCTGACTGGACTCGCTTTTGCATTTATAAGTGCTTATTTGATTTCAGACACATCAATAAATAATAATTTTCTTTTTGCCAGCATTTTGCTGTTACTGTCAGGCATGATGGATTTATTTGATGGCGCAGTCGCAAGGTTAAGCAACAAAGTCACTAAACTTGGTGCATTCATAGATTCTGTGTCAGACCGTATTGGCGAGATCGCAATATTTTTAGGTACAACAATTTACTTCAGTACTGAAGGTAATGTACTTGGATCATCACTTGCGTTAGCCGCATTGGGAGGTTCACTAACCGTTAGTTATATTCGAGCACGAGCAGAATCTCTTAATATAAAGTGCGATTCAGGATTTATGACTAGACCCGAGCGGATAATCTGTCTTTTTATTGGAATTTTAGTGGCTAACTGGTGGGCGCCTATGTTGGAAATAGTTATGGGCATATTGGTCATACTAACAATAATTACTTCGATACATCGATTTACAGTAGCTGCAAAACAGATTAACAAAATTAAATGACTTGAGTGTTAGTCAAGAGATACAATCATGACATACATCAAAAAGCACAAATTTTTAACGTTAATTTTGTTATCAATACTCTCTAACGTTATCCTGCCCTTTAATAGTATCGAGGCCATTGAACCTCCTATTAAAATAATAGAAACTAGTGCTGTCAGCCAGTTCCCTGCCGGAATCCTATTTAAAGTGAAGGCAACATCTAATAGCGAAATTGAGTCGGTAGCTGTCAGGCTTAAAATAGGATTAGTAAAGACCGGCATATACGAATATCTAACTTTTGATACAGCGGATATAGTGGAAGCTGAATTACTATGGAAAACTAATACCCTCGCTGGATATATACCACCTGAAACTATCATTCATTACACTTTCGAAATCCAAGATGCCGAACAAAATATATTCACTACTGAACCTCAAGAGTTGATATATCAAGATGCTAGATTTGAGTGGGATCGAATATCACAGAATCGTGTTACAGTGGCTTTTCATGGGCCTATCAAGTCACGAGCTGAAGCAATACTGCAAGTAATCATTGATACATTACAAACTATGGGGCCTATATTAGGCGCCAAAACAGATCAACCTATTAGAGTTGCTTTATATAACAATCAAAAAGAAATGCTTGAAGCTTTACCAATTAAAAGTTCCGCCGTAGGAAGAGAGTTGGTAACAGAGGGAATGGCATTTAATGAAGAGGGGACATTAGTAATTCTAGCAGGAGGCTCATTGGCTTTGGGCACCGCCTCTCATGAAGTGACTCATATTTTAAATCATAGGGCTGGACATAGTATCTTTAGACGGATACCTTCATGGTTACACGAAGGCCTGGCTGAGTATGGCAACATTGAACCAGGCTGGTCTTATAGTCATGCACTGGAATTTGCTATTGGAACCAATCGGTTACTGCCACACTTATTTATGCAAACTCTTCCTGGAGATCCGGAAGACATAATTATTTTCTACGGACAATCCCGCAGTACAGTGGAATACATGATCTCCTTAAAAGGGCATGAAGGAATGAGTGAGCTATTAAAACTACACCAAGACGGCACAAATATGGATGAGGCTCTAACACAGATATATGGAATGGATCGCCTTGGCCTAATGAATTCTTGGAGAGCAGCGTTAGGAGCAGCCCCGTATATTCCTCCAAATATTGCTGAATCAAAGCCAACGGCTGTTACCTATCCAACAGTTGAAGCTTTTACATTAACACCGAAACCAGGAGGGATAACGGTATCAGATTCAGATAATATTGATGCCGAAGAAATTAACCCCGTTGCTACAAATGGTTCCTGCAACAGTCCTATGTCTTCTAATAGAGGCGATCTAGGTATCTTTTCAATGTTATTGTTTGTTACAGCGCTTAGTGTAAGAAAATCGATATGCAAATCGAAAAATTAACGAATCTACCGAGTCTTTGGATTTAACGCATCACTCAACGCATCGCCTAATAGGTTCCACGCTACTACCATTATAAATGCCGCTAATCCTGGCACTAGTAATTCCCATGGAGTATCACGTAAAGCGCCTATATTCCCAGCACTTAAAAGCATAGTGCCTAAACTTGGCCTGGGCGGCTGAATACCTAATCCAAGCCAGCTAAGGATGATCTCCGTTCCTGTTAATGCTCCCATCCCCATACTTACAGTTACAACAATAATGCTAATGCAGTTCGGTAGTAGATGTATGAATAAGATTCGATTAGTAGACGCCCCTATGGCGCGAGCAGCGTCTATATAATCATTTTCTCTCAAAGCCAGTATCTGACCCCGAACTAATCTGGCCATTCCAACCCATCCAAAAGCAACAAGAGCAAAAGAAACTACAAAATAATCAACAATTCCAGTTCTAACCAGTCCTTCAAGTACAGTATTATCTTCAAGCCATCGTGCTGCATCTAAAATTCTCGGCCTGAGAGTCGCCGCCAAAATTATGACCAATAATATATCCGGGAATGATGCAAAAATCTCACCTACCCGCATTATTAAAGCATCAATTTTACC
Source organism: Dehalococcoidia bacterium UBA1152 (assembly GCA_002311285.1). GTDB lineage: Bacteria > Chloroflexota > Dehalococcoidia > Lucifugimonadales > UBA2962 > UBA2962. Next base: position 26,183 of record DBZU01000009.1, read on the forward strand.
GCCAAGATATCCTGATATTAAACCTAAGGTTACGCCGATTATAATTCCGCCAGTTAGCATGGCAACAATCGTCAATATTAATGTGTTTTGGACTCCCCATAGAGTCCGTGTGAGCATGTCTCTGCCAGTTCGATCAGTACCTGCCCAGTGATCCGCATTCGGAGCTTGTAAAATTGCTGTATAGTCTTGATCGGTATAGCCATATGGGCTTATCCATTCGGCAAATATTCCACACGTATAAATTGATATGAGCGTTAATATACATATAACGGCGATCTTTTTTCGAAGGAGTCGCTTTATAGATCTCGACATATACCGATCTATAAAATTTAACTGAACCATAGAATATTTTTTTTCCCCATCCACAATTTAATCTTTTTCATCTTCAATCTAGTCTTATTCGTGGATCAATAAATGCATAAGATATATCAGCAAGTAAGTTTGCAGTAACAAAAGCTATGGAGCCGATAAGGGTTATAGCCATTATTACGGGATAATCCCGATCAAAAATTGAGTCAACAGCAAAGCGTCCAATTCCTGGAATACCAAGTATAGTTTCAGTAATAAAAGCGCCTCCAATTAAGCCCGCCGCTGAGAAAGCCAATATGGTTACTATTGGCATCATGGCATTTTGAAATACATGAATGGAATTGACTCTCCATTCAGACAGACCTTTAGCTCTAGCAGTACGAATGAAATCTTGTCCAAGTACATCTAGCGTACTTGCCCTCATCAATCTCGTTATACCGGCGATACCAGGCACTCCCATCACCACCGCAGGTATCACCAACCTCGAATCAAAAAAACCTCCCCAGCCCGAACAAGGAAACCAGCTCAGTTTGAGGCATCCCACCCATAGTAATGCTGGAGCAATTACCATTACTGGTATAGACATTAAAAAAAGACTTAAAGTTACTGAAGCTGGATCAATCCAATTGCCCTGACGTGTAGCAATAAAAAAACCTAGAGGCAAACCTATTCCCACGCTGATGACCAGCGCAGCAAAGCCAAGTTGCGCTGACACCCACATTTTTGGAAGTACTAATTCACGTACTGGCCTGCCTCTAAATCGCAGACTCTCCCCAAAATCACCCCTAACGAATCCCCACATATAATCACCATACTGGACAACAAACGGTCGATTAAGTCCTAATTCGTCTCTTAGTCGTTCAGCCGTGCTCTCTTCATATCGATTACCAAGCATAACGACAACTGGATCTCCAGGCCCAAATCTACCTAATGCAAAGGTAATTAGAGAAACAGCTAATAGAAGAACGGGTATCCACACCAATCTGCGAACGACATAGATCCACATTTTAGGTGCCGGTTACATGATTATAGTTATTGATAACAGCTTTCAAAATTCAGTTTTACTATTTTTCTATCCTAACCTGACTTAGTTTAGGCACAATCATTGGAGTTAATCTATAGCCTTTTACGTAAGGTTTGATTAAAACATATCTTTCCCCTTCAAACCATAAAGGAACCCACGCTGCATCTTGTACTATCATTTGTTCAGCATCCTGATAAAGTCGGATTCTGTCGATTGGATCTGGATTTATGCGAGCATTTTCCAAAACTAAGTCAACTTCATCATTCGAATACTGCCCATGATTAAGTTTGCTATCGGAATGAAATAGTATGTCCAAGAAATCTTGGGGGTCTGGATAATCCGCTTCCCATCCAAGACCCGCATATGCCTGAAACTTATTCTGATTCAAGTCTTCGAGATAGGTAGCCCATTCAACCTGCTGTATTTCAACCTCTACTCCCAAGACCTGCCTCCACATTTCTAAAATTACTTCCATATCAAGACCAACACTGCCCCCCCTTCCGGGCACAGTAACTACGATCCGGGGGCGTGTTTCCGAATCAGGATACTGAGATTCGGCGAGTAATTGTTTGGCTAAATCAGGGTCATAAAATAGACCTTCTAGTTGTGGATTATGACCTGGGAACCCAGGTGGCAGAATGCCATACGCCGGAGTAACAAGATTAGACAATACTTCTTCAGCGATTAATCGTTTATCTATTGCATGGTTTAGGGCTTGCCTGAATTTTACATCATCAAATGGTGCCATTTGCGTATTAAATCCAATGTACGAAATTGAAAAGTCCGGAGGCGCTATAACTAATTCACGATTTAGAGGTTCATTAGGATCTAACACTCGCTCCAAATCAAAAAGGCCAACGCCGGTTATATCTATTTCGTCATTTTCATACATTGCCATTGATTGGCCGCCAGCTAAATTCATAATAATTAACTGGACGCCATTCATGTCTGAATTACCATCATCAAATCTTTCTAAAACAATGCGTTCCCCGATTTTGTATTCTTTTAATTTAAATGGACCCGTACCATTAATTTGGTCTGTCCAAGTCTTACCTCCAGATTCCACATTGTCACGATCAAGCACGAATGCTGTTGGATAAGTTAGTTTGGCAAGGAAATATGCCTTTGGAGCATCGATTGTAATTTGTAAAGTGCTGTCATCAATTACCTTAATGCCTGTAATCTCTGAAGCTCGTCCTTCAATTACGTCCATCGCTCCAACTATGTCGTTCAGATACGTTTCAGCAACAGGAGACACGGTTTTAGGATTGGCAGCTCGTTCTATTGACCATTTGAAGTCACCGGCGGTTACCCGTTTACCATCATGAAACTTGGCATCTGATCTTATTTTGAAAGTATAAACGGTGCCATCATTACTAATTTCCCAACTTTCGGCCAAATCAGGCTCAAGCCTTAAATCCGTATTCAAAGTTACCAAACCGCTAAAAACTTCTGCGACAATACCCATAGAAGTTGTATCAGATACTAGTGCAGGATCAAGGGTTGGCGGGTCCGACCAAATCCTTCTAAAAACTCCTCCTTTTAAGGGCTCTGTTATAGGATCTTCAGATGAATTATCTAAAGAACTTAAATCTTTTTCCTCTATTACCTGAAACTCATCATTTGATGAGTCTTCTCCGCAAGCAATAAATACAGCGGCGAACAAAACTATAAATGACAGGCCTATCTTTTTCATGAACACTCCAATTGTTTTAGATTCATCTAAGTTTCTTTTTCCCTATTAATTGTTAAACGACTAACGGGCTATAAAGTTGTCTGCTTCCAATAAATTACCCTACGGTCGAAGTTAAATAAGCTCTGATAAATTGATCTATGTTACCGTCAAGAACATTCTCTGCATTCGCAGTCTCTTCCCCGGTTCTATGATCTTTAACTAATTTATAGGGATGCAAAACATAACTCCGTATCTGATTACCCCACTCTGCTGATACATGTTGTCCTTTTATTTCAGACATTTGCTTTTTACGTTGTAGTTGCTGAAGGTCAGCTAGCCGTGACACCAGTATGCGCATTGCTATTGCCTTGTTTTGGTGTTGAGATCGTTCATTTTGACAAGAAACTTTAATACCGGTCGGAATGTGAGTTATTCGTACCGCTGTAGAATTCTTTTGCACACTTTGGCCTCCCGCCCCGCCTGCTTTAAAAACCTCTATTTTTAAATCATCTGGATCAACTTCAATATCAACACCCTCTTCAACTTCAGGCACTACTTCAATCAAAGCAAAAGATGTGTGTCGGGCATGGTCTGAATCGTAGGGTGAAAGCCTAACTAATCTATGAACTCCTTTCTCGGATTTCAAATAACCGTACGCATTATTCCCTTTTATTTGCAATGTCGCGCTTTTTATACCAGCTTCATCCCCTAGGGATGATTCAAGAATTTCAACTTCATTGCCAACCGAGTTTGCCCATCGCGTATACATTCTCAAAAGCATTTCTGCCCAATCTTGTGAATCAACGCCTCCTGCTCCGGCATGCAATGTTAGTATTGCATTCCTACCGTCATACTCGCCTGAAAGGAATAAATCTAACTCTAAACGCTCTAAGTCGCTGACCAACGTATTCAAATCATCTCTAATGGACTCAGACAAAGACGATTCTTCTTCACTTATGCAGAGTTTTACCAACTCTGCCAAATCATCTGCTTCACTAAGAAGACTATTCCAGTTAGAAACCTGCTTTTTTAGCTGGGCTAAATCTTTCATACTGTTTTGTGCGCTTTTTGAATCGAGCCAGAACTCGGACGATGACGCTTCTTCTTCTAACTTTTCTATTTCTTTTTGCTTAGAGTTAACGTCAAAGACGCACCATTAAGTCGGATATTCTTCTTCTAACAATATTGATCTCACCATATGCATCTTGCATATTATTATGCCTCGTACTGAAAAGTCGGCCGCCGTTATAGGCTTCATACCTATAAATAATTATATCAATCTTAAAAAAAATTAACTCACTTTTTAGGCCATATAAGAATAGGTTGCTGTTCACCAAACATATCGCTAAACTCCCAGACATGATGTTTACATGCTAGTTTTAGGAGGCAAAATATTATGTATTTATTTCTTGAATTGTGGAGCGCCAAGGATTCTTGGTTATCTTTATCTGAATTAGAAAGATCAGAGTTCTTCCAACGCATAACTGATGGAGTTAAAGATGTTTTAGAGCCAGACTGCAAGACAATCGGTTTTGCATTGAATGACATAGATACCGACAAGCGGCTTGATTATGAGTACTTGGCTTTATGGCAAATGCCAAACAAAGAAACTGCAGAGAAGTTCGAGGAAAGACTGAGAGAATTAGATTGGTATCAATATTTTCATCAACAACACATGAGAGGCAAAGACCTTACTGTTGAAGAATGCTTTGCACATATGATGGGACGCTAATTGCTGCAAAATTACCAAATAACATAAAAAGATTCTTGGCGTTTAATAGAAAAGAATAGGGATATTTATCAATTTAAAGCAGAAGTGTTTTCAAATTAGTCTTTAAATTTTTTCATGTCTACACGTATCTTATATACCTGTAGGGGATCCAATATAACCCATAGATGGATCTGGAAGAATTAAATGGCGAGAAGGCTGTATTGGAAGGACAATACATGAAGGCTTATCCTGATTATGATATACAGTCTGTTCTGCACACATAGACGATTTATCTATACCTATTTTACCTCCTGTGTTCGGATTCACATCAAACCTAGGCCAATTACTGGAAGATACATCGATTCTTATCCTATGATTTTCTTTAAAGATATTAGATGTTGGGAAAAGTTTAAACTCAATAAGATATGGAGTACCAGGAACCATCAGTTCTTCGTTATCCCATCCATTTCGAAATCTGGTTCTTATAATCGAATCAGTAATATTAATAGCCATACCATCAACATATTCGTCTGTAGCTGGAAACCAATCTATTAATTTGACAGTAAAATCAGTATCTTTAGCTGACGAAGAAATCCATAATCTAACTTTAATAGGGCCCGTTATTTCTAAATCAATATCTAATTCTTCAGTTTGGAAAGTTAAGACGTCATCTCTGGAATTTAACGGTAAATTATTATCGCTGCCGATGAAACGCTTTGGATCTCCCCGTTGATCAAATGCTCCCGGACACAACCAAGGTTCAGCTGCCGACAAAGATCCGCCTATTGTCGGAACCGGATATCTAGGATTAAAAGTATATTTACTGCAGCTGTCTGTATCTAAATCTAATAGTTCCGTCGTCAGGCTTCCATTACGATTTAAATAATATTCTTTGTATTCAGTAGATTTTAATGGCCAATCTGCCGCAGTTCTCCAATAACCTCCCCTATTTAGTCTTCCATCATAATTAATATGGCCGTCTCCTGTCCCAATCGTGAAAAATCTAACCTTAGGCCAATCTGCTATTTCGGTATTCATATTTTTTAAATAATGATCAAACCAACTAAGTTTCAGGTCGTTGTAATTGATATGTGACTCTGTGCCAAAATCAGAATCTCCTGCATATGTGACTTCATATTGACCATGAGTCCAAGGACCCATTAATAGTTTTTGATCAGCATGTTTAGCAGCGGAAAAGTCCAGGAAGTTTTGTATTGTGTTTCTTGGGTAAGTATCGTACCAGCCTCCAAGATATAACGAAGGCACATCGGCATGTTCTTCGATGTATTCATTTATCGCGTAACCTCTTTGTTTCCAGTACTCGTCATATGTGACGTTAGTTAGTATATCTATAGCCCATTGTTCGTAATTTGGCAGTTCTTTCAGAATTGTAGAACCTTTACGTAAGGGGAATGATTCGATTATTTCCCTTAAACCATCAGGCCACAGTTCTCTAAGGCGTTTTTTAAGAGCTGGATTAGCTTCAGCTTCTTTACTGTTTGCCGCCATACGAAAGGTGTATATTAAAAATCTTTGCTCCAGTGCTCCATTCTGTCTCATTGATGAATGGAAATAATTAGATGCACCAACCGCTACAATCATTGTTGATAGATGAGAAGGGTTCAAGGTAGCAAGTGCGGATTGATCGCTACCAGCATAAGAATCTCCCATAGTGCCAACTTGGCCATCAGACCATGATTGTATTCCTAGCCATTCCACCGTATCGTACCCATCATGTGCTTCTTTAGCAAAAGGATACCATTCACCTTCGGATTTAAATCTGCCTCTTACATCCTGGATCGCACATATGTAGCCTCGACGAGCAAAGAATTTAGCTTTTGCAACATTCTGTTGAGAAGCCTTGTCGTAAGGAGTGCGTTCTAAAATAACTGGAAATTTGCCTGAGACGGGCGTTTCATTAAAGGCAGGAAAATACAGATCAGTAGCCAGATTAATGCTGTCTCGGGCGGGTATCATGACATCACTATCACAATACACTCCATATGATTGAGCAGATCCCTTATATTTATTTCTACTCACTTGTTGCCCCTATCAGAATCAGGTTTTAAATCTTGCCATGTTATTGAATTAGAACGAACAATATCCCAATCATAAAACATTGGTATTAGTTCAGTTTGACTCCATAATTTCATTTGATCAGCATAATGCTTACTTCCTGGATGGCCGGATGCCCCTAACGGCACTATCCATTTTGAATCTTCCCAGTTTGATAAATCAAAGAAATATCGAGCAACAGATGTGGACATTATATTGAATGGGTCTGACGGGCCAAAAAATCCGGCGTGGGGAGTATCTCCATCTCCTCCAATTGCTACAGATGGCGGATTAAGCGTATTGGACAAATCTGGAAATGCCGCTGACAGAGTATGAATTGGACGAGTAACATGAACCTTGCCCCAAGTCCAAACTGAAATATCATCTCCTAGCCAATCTGAGAGCCAGCTCAGCGCCTCACTCAAGGAATCCCGAACTATGGAAGGCCAATCTAAATTTTTTGGTAAAAGTGTTCTGTCATCTGACTGTGCATGTGTAACAAATAATGCTTCCAGCTGCCGCATATGACCAGGAATACCTCTCCCCGCTGCATTCAAAGCATCCTTTGCCAAAGATCCCAGATTTTGTTCTGCAAGCTTTTTATTTAAACAAATTCTCATCGCCGAGTATATTGTAGGCTCGATTAAGTTCGTATCCATTAATCCGTCCCAATCAATCAGTCTTTGTTTGATTTCTGAAAAAATTTCATTCGGCGATTCTACGGTGTTAAGTAAGTTGCAATAAGTAATTGCTGGGATTGAATGACGCTCAGCATGTACGGCACGCATATCTTCAAAAGTTGCATTTGTGAGATCTTTAATTTGATCATAAATCAGTTGTGCTCGATATCCAGGAGCATAATCTAAAGACAGAAGATGCGGATAGTCCGCATCTACAATCTTTTGGTTCGCCGTTACTATAAAACCTTCATGTGGATTTACAATTCTCGGTAAATCTTGATGATCGATGAATCCATTCCACTCCTGTTCGCCAGTCCATCCCGGCACGGGAAGCCAGATGTTTTCTTCAGGTCTGATTGGGATTTTGCCGCGGTTTAGATACCTAATTGATCCGCCAATGTCAGCAAATACAAAATTGTTGCAAGGATCAACCCAATGCTCCATAGCCTGATCCATATGTTCAACATTATCGACTGATAGCATAGACCTGATAGATTTTGCATTTAAATTATTCGGTTCCAGGGCGGTATACTTCAAGGTAATCGCAGTTCCATCTTTAGGTTGGCCCTCTATAACTGGTCCATGGATCGTAGTGACTATTTTAATTACCCGATCCTCGGAACCTCTAACTTTGATGGTCTCAGGCATAATCTGAGCATCTAACCACTTATCTTTATACTTATATTGCTTACTGTTATTTGGGTTAAATTTTTCTATGTATAAGTCTTGGTAATCCGACATAGCATGAGTTACACACCA
>DBZU01000009.1:34409-43344 GCA_002311285.1 Dehalococcoidia bacterium UBA1152
TTGTGGCCGAAGTGGGGAAACCCGGGCAGGCCCGGGAAGGACAGGCCGACGACATCGAACTCAGGACAGGCAATATGGTTCTGGTAATAGACGTTTGGGACATCTAATCCTCTATGAGGATCTCCAGCGATAATAGGAAATCCGCTAATGGTTCTATCACCATGGAGTGCCCAGCTGTTCGATCCAGCATCAGTTTCAGTTAAGCCTCCAATGTGTGCACTCATTTGTTCAAAAATATTTTCCCCATTCACAAAAGGCCCGGAATATAGTTCCCCTGGAGGAACAACTAGTAAATGATTGGGTTGGTAACCTTTATAGAGTTCGGCAGCTTTTTTTGGTCCCAGTTGATTTACCAATCGCGCTCTCCATAACTTGGTTTCAAATCCGCCCATCATGACATGTCTTATTTTATATACCGCCAAGCAATCCCATGGTTCCCACTTTTCTGGTTTACTATCAATTAATTCATATTCAATTGGTAAAGTTTTCGTATTATCGATAAAAGCGTTTACACCTGCAGCATACGCATCAAGCATTTCAATAGCAGAGTCATTTAACTCAGAGTAATCCCGCACTACGGAAGAATATATCTGAAGAGGCCTCATGAACAAATCATTAGTTAATCCAGTTATTCCTACGTATTCAGCCCATCTTCCGTATGCTCTCATACGGTCATAGTCCATATGCCACATTCGGTCTTGAGCCGTAGCAAATCCTTGACCAAAAAATGCATCCTTTACGTTTTCGGCTTTTACATGTGGAATGCCGTATTTGTCCCTTAAGATTTCTACCGGCGATATCAAATTACTTAAGATCAATTCAGATGAAGTGTCAGGCAACCGGTCGGTTAAAAGTTTTTTAGTTAATTTCATTGTAATTAATTACTTAAAAGTTAGGGCATGGGCAGGGTTTGCGACTAGCATCTTATCAACATCAGTTTTAGATACTCCAATATTAAGCATTCTTGGCACTATACTTCTCAGAATATGTCCGTAGTTTTTACCACCAAAACGAGTATATCTCCATTGGTCACACACGTCTTGCGCAATCAATATTTGGTCAACATATCCGCGTGAGATAAGGAATTGAATCATTTCAATACGCTGTGAATCATTAGGCATAGTACTTGCCATATGGCTACCGCCGAATTCAGTGTCTTCAATACCAAATGTATCTAATTCTAGAAATACTCCAAGGTCGCCTAATTCAGGCAAAATCGAATAATCAATGATCCTGGCATCTAGGTGTCCCATAATGACATTCTCAGGGTCTGCGCCAGCTTGAATTAATAATTGAATTACCTCAAGCGGTGCGTCGGGACTATGCCCAGGATGAATTAATATGGGCGCTCCAGTAGAAAGTTGTGCACCAACTGAAGCCCTCAGTATTTTCTCTATATTTTCAGTCAAAGGATATTCGCAGCCAATTTCACCAATAATTCCACTTCTTATGCCTGTTTCTTCAACTCCCAAAGTCAAATCACTTATTATCTGATCTCTGATAATAGATTCACTAATTTGATCCATGTCTGGTGGGTGTGAAGATGGTAAATAATAACCACAACCCATAATTAGATTAATACCCGTAGCTCTGGCGATTTTTGCCAAACCTAGGGGATCTCTTCCTATACCTATCGATGTAGCATCAACAATAGCCCCTCCTCCCTCCAATTTCCAAGACATCACTTCGTCAATCGCTACAGATATGTCAGATAAGCTCATTGAATCTGAATGATGAAGCCATTTCCCTGGAAGTTTTCCTATAAGTTCCAGTGATAAATCTTGGTGCATTAAAAAACGTCCAGATGCCTCAGAAGGAACTTTGAAATAACAGTCTAAACTGCTTAATAAATGCTCATGCATGGATGTAGCGCCCAGTGTGCTTGGCGATATCAGGCCTAAAACAGTGTTGATTTTCCCTTTAAAATTGTCGCTTGTCATCTTATATCTCTGCACCTGGGCATCACAGCAAAATATGAGTTTATTTGGCTTGATTACATGCGTCAATCAGACGATGTTTTAAAGGCGAGATTTTGTGGCCACTTGGTTAAAACTTACTATTATGGAAAAATATGTAATTAGATTTATGAAAATGAACGTTGGTAAACTGAATAAATACGCTCTGATCATCTTTGATTCGTTGATCTTGGTTTTCGGCATAGTTGCAACAGGGTTTGCCGCTGTATCTATCTTCTTTTGGTTTTTATCGTTTGCTAATAACACAGATGCGTCAGCCGGGCCAATATTCCCATACGTTTTACCAATAATTACTATCTTAGTAACTGGTTTTGCAATTAGGCTTTCCAATACAAACAAAACAAAGGACCAAACCTACGCAATGGCTGCAAAAATGGCTCTTATCGCAACGGTAGGCTTTCTGGTTATATCAGGATTGGTGGCAGAATATCGAGATGAAAAAATTGGTGCGGATTGGGCGATTTTTAAGTGGGTTATTCTTGTAGGGCTATACGGCACTCTAATCACATTTTGGATATCAATATCATTAATTTTTTGGAAACTCTCATCCATACATGAAATGATCAGCAACCGATCCTCATCCCAAGATTCAGTTAGTAAAGCTAAATCTAAGGATAAATCAAATTAAGGCTCAACCCCGATGCAGTTAAATAATCCGTTACAAAGTTGCTGTAATCTATGGCCTTTGCCTCTTTTGACAATTTTGATTTTAATATTGATATCTTGCGGCTCACCTGAAACTACAGAACCTGAAACAAGTTCCGTGGAATCTGATTCCACAATTAACTCCGATACCTCTATCGAATCCATATCATTTGAATTAGGACAGGCCATGGAGTCCAAACGTGACCGATTTGGACTATTGGTATTAACTAATGGGAAATTAATTGTTGCGGGCGGCAAAGAAGTAGGAATGCAGGCCCAAAGCGGTAATTTCAATCGAACAGTCGAAGTGTTTGATCCTATTAAAAGTGTATGGACATTTACGGGTGAAATGAAAGAGGAACGGATGTCACCAAAATTATTCGAATTACCAAACGGTAACGTAATGGTAGCAGGCGGATTAAGTGGAGCACGAGATCCTTTAATCTCAACTGAGATATGGGATCCCAATACTGGAACTTTTACTATGGGACCTGAAATGAATAGATCTCATAATGAGATGGGAGCAGTAACGCTAAATGACGGTAGATTCATGATTATTGGAGGGTCTTCTTATGATAAGGATATTGGCTTCCAAGTTGCTTTAAGCAAGGAAACTGAAATCTTTGACCCTGAATCTGAGACATGGACAGATGCAGCTCCGATGGCGGAAAAAAGAGCTAATCACAGAGCCGTCGTTCTAAATAACGGTAATGTTCTTGTTGTAGGAGGCGGTAAGTGGGACGGACCATATTTGAAATCAATAGAAATATATGATCCAAATACTGACTCCTGGAAATATGGAGCTGAGATGTCAAAAGGGCGTGTCGCACACACAGCAACTTTGCTGTCAGATGGCAAAGTGTTAGTTGTAGGCGGCAAAGGCAAAATGACAGTGGCTGAAATATATGACCCAAATACAGACACGTGGACACTTGCCGGCGAAACTAATAAACCTCGAGGAGATCATGCTACATTACTTTTAGATAACGGTTCAGTGTTAGTAACAGGGGGAATTGGTTATCTTTCAGAAGCTGAAATGTTTGACCCTAAGACATCCACTTGGAGTATTGTCGGGTCTTTAAACACTGGTCGAATTCGCCCTGCAGTCACTCGACTTTCGGATGGACGGGTTTTAGTAATGGCAGGAGTGGGTAAAGACGGTATGCTTGCTTCTGTTGAAATTTACAAAGACTGACGAGGGCTTGAAATCCTCTCTATTCCAGCTGCATATACACGATAATTAAGTGTATTTAACCAAGCCAATAATCATAAAGACTAATGCTGCAGCTGTAATTACATATTGAGCTCTTCTAAGTGTGGTTTTCTTAAATTTTGAATGTTCCATTAACTCAATCGATCTCACAATGAACACACCGGACAAAACCACCCAAAATATGCCATAAATTAGTTTGCCAGCCCAATTGGTGTATATAAATCCGACAACTATCAACAGAAATATTACCAGAACATTAAATACTTGATCTTTTTTCAAATCATTTTCTCTTTTTGAAGGAATACAAATGGTTAGATCTCAAAACATCAACCTACCCAATTATAACTCCACGCTGGTAACACCTCTCAGTTCAAATTACCATGAGCTTTAAGAATTAGATGAGTAAGTAGAGATTGCGTTTAGTAAAGCATAGTATGATTGGCTACAAGATTAATAATGTTACTTTTAAAACAAATAGAGGATTTGTTTTCTCAAAACTATTCTCTAATAAGACTCTTTAATTCACTTCATGTTAAGTTGTTTCAAATTAGTAATGGCAGATTGCTGGGTTCGGTCGGTAATCTGCCTAGCTTATTACTAACCACAGAAGGAAGACGCACTGGAAAACCGAGAACATCAGCCCTGATTTTTCTAGAATGGGAAAATAAATACGTNNTGTAGCTTCATATGGAGGAAATCCTAAACCACCGGCCTGGTTATTAAATCTAACATCAAACTCCAAGGTGACTGTTAATCTGCCTGGACTTCAATTAAAGGCCAATGCAACAGTCGCTGAGCCGGCAATAAGGGATTTGCTTTGGCCAAAATTACTGGAATTCTATCCGAGTTTTGGAGAATATGAGGTTCTAGCTGGCAGAACTATACCAGTAGTTATACTCGATCCTTCAATTTAAAACTGACAGGTCTGCTTCATTTATGTCCATCTTCCATTTTGAAGTCAGGTTTTTTATTTAGGTGATCCGCTTCGCCGTAAGGCTCAAAAAATAAAGCTTTTTCATGATGTTTGTTCTTCATAGCTTTTCTAATTAAGGCGCGTTGCATAAAGTGCTTACCGTGTATCTTTTGTAAGTGATTAGTTTTTATTTGATCAATGTACTTTGTCTTGACTAGATGGTCACGATTGTCATTATTTAGTGTCAAAACCAATGTAGCTATAGATATTGCCAACGCCGAAATAGCTATAAAAGCAAGAAATGCCCCGCAATATATTTGAATCTTACTCATTTCTGATTATTTTAACCCTGTTAACTCTATAAAACTACCCAATTAACCCAAAAAGAATCTTTAATATCTTTACTGCAAATAATGGAATTTTTAAGATCCATACAATAAGTTTAACCAGAAACTTCAAATTAACCTCAACAGTGAATTAAACATGTATCCGGGACTCCGGTCATGATCAATTTGTACTACTTCGAGGAATTATAACGTTTAAGCAAAAACGGTACGAGAATCATTCCCATAAGCGCCACATCACTCATGCCTTGACGTCCAGTTCCTAAGGCTCCTCCACATCCCCCGAATCCGCTCCCCTCAGGCGCTGGAGGCAGACGTGGAGAAATTGTAGGTTGTAGTTCTGCTTCGATTTTTTCAGAAGACGTAGGTACATCAACAGGTTCTGAAGGCTGAAGAAGTTGTTCAGTTTCTTCAGGTGCTTCTACAACCTTCGATTTAGTTTCAGTTTTTGACTCCTCGTCTGCTGACCTGCCGGTGCCGGAACCCTCAGAAACTTTTAATTTACGACCTGACTCTTTTGTTGATTCTTCCTCAAGTGCTTCAATTTCTCTGCGAGTAAGGGGTTCCTCTTCAGCTTCCTCAAGTGCTTCAATTTCTCTGCGAGTAAGGGTTTCCTCTTCAGCTTCCTTAAGTGCTTCAATTTCTCTGCGAGTAAGGGGTTCCTCTTCAGCTTCCTCAAGTGCTTCAACTTCTCTGCGAGTAAGGGGTTCCTCTTCAGCTTCCTTAAGTGCTTCAACTTCTCTGCGGCTGCGGACGTCCTCTTCAACTTCCTCATAAATCTTTACGCTTATCTCGTCGGTAATTTCAATTGACTCTGTCTCTAAAGGCGCGTCCGAATGTGATTGATCTGTAACATAAATTTTTTCTTCATATATTTCTGGATCGGACGTTTTACTGTCTCCTACAGAAATTTTCTCGTCAATAGTGATCGTAATGTCGGGCTCTTCTCCGAGCACAACATCAGTCGTTAATACGAGCCCTGCGATGATGACAAGGCATAAAAATGTAAAATTCTTAATCAATTTAGTCAAACGAGATATTTAAGTTTATTGAAACAACTTGCCCAGCAATCACATTTATAAAGTCATCTAATTTTTTATACGTAAGGAATTTACTATATTTAAAATTCTCTATCGAAGTTGAGATATAATATTCAAATTCGCTTGCGAAGTAACCAATATTGGCATCTTGAGTAAAATCACAGGTCATAGAGATCATAAGCGTGGTAGAGCCCGCAGCGCTTGTGGACGTTGTTTCACCACAATCTGCTCCGATGTCTTCACTCGAAAGAAAAACCCGGCGTTCTGCTATGATGGACGGGTCCTCTCCTGAAGCAACATCAGGATACTTAATTAAGTCCTCTAAGTAAGGGGGCCAATAAAAAAATAAAGGCTCGTCATTCTTTTCAAAGCCATAACCGTGTAAAGTCCACTTAGTAACACCAAATGTGTCAGGCCAGGATGCCCTAAGGAAATCTATTAATATCGGTTTGGCTTCAGTAGTTAACTCATTCTGAAAAACCCGGGTTTCAACTAACTCGCCGTTTAAATCATATATTTCTACTTCCCAGTTTCCATGAACCTGGATGCCGTTCCCAGAGTTTTGCTTTGATAAAACTATTTGCTCGTCGACATTATTCTCGACTCTATTGATTGAAGAAATAGTTAAAAACAAGGACAGTGCGACGAATCCAGCTATAGCAAGTGAGAACCAAACAAGTATTGATCTTCGCATTTAATTACCTCCTTAGCAGGCAAATCGATGGCTTTGATCAAATTATCTACTTATTCGGGAAATTATAATCCTGATTTTTGTACTATTTTAAAAAGTTTTTTAACACTGATTACTATAAATGATGCTGTGTGTTATATATGCGAAAACCTTGAAGGACGATATGGACTTAGGGTCTCCACAATCCCGCTTCCAGTGATTTCTATTGATGCCAATTCCCCTACAATTGGAGCAAGTGTGACTCCGCTGTGCATTAAAGCGACATATACATTCGGAGCCTTTTGGGAAAACCCTATAATTGGATGGTCATCGACAGGCATGGGACGATAACCGACCGGAATTGGAATCGCTTTCGTGTTCTTTAATTCAGGAATATAACGAGAAGCTGAAAGCAGAAGGTTCTCTGCATGTGATTGTGAATCATCAGTTAATTCATGTTCCTGACTGCCCATACCGATCATAACTACCCCGTCTTTGTCTTGCCTGATATGAATTTGATGTTCCTCTCCTTCACCAGAAATAATTTGTAAAACGGATAAGGACTTCAGCAGATTTGACATTGGATCAGTTTTTATAACAACACCAGGGCTGACACGTTGGGGAAGTTTCAGATTTAATGAGCCGCCAAGCTCAGTTGAATTTACGCCTGCAGCGATAACAGCTACATCAAATTCATGTTTTTCCTTGTCTGTTATAACGTAAACACTAGAGGAGTTCTGCTGAATCGAATCTACATAAGTGTCAATTAATATTCTGCCGCCAGTCTCAATAATTCTATTTATACATGCTTTTACCACTCTCTCAGGCATTACATGTCCATCTGCCCAGGTGTAACCTGCAGCAGAAATAGACGGGATTTTCAATCCTGGCTCAAGATCAGCCAGCTCACTCTTTTCTATTAATCGAGCCGGATAACCCCAAGATTGCAAACGCTCAATATTCTGCTTTAATCTATGTCCATCGGAATCACTAGTGGTAAAACACGCATTACCTCCCCATTTCAGACCAATATCGTGATTAAGTAAGCGTTCAAATCTTGCCCATCGTTCCATCGAGTTGTGGTTAAATTCATGATAACTTCTTGGGGTTTTATTAAAGGAATTTATCCATGCAAAAGAATGACCGCTAGCTCCGGACGCAGGCTCATTTTTCTCAAAAATGGTCACTCCGGCACCCATACGGGAAAGATAGAACCCTATGGAGGCTCCAACTATACCTGCTCCAATTACAGCCACATTGATCGATGATTTCAACTACACAAACTCCGCTAACCACATAATCGGTAAATTATATTCAGATTAATAGTATTTTTCGGTTTACTAACAATATGTTAAATTAAAAAAATATACTGGAAAATTATCGGTCAAGGGTATGAATAAGAAA
Source organism: Dehalococcoidia bacterium UBA1152 (assembly GCA_002311285.1). Taxonomy (GTDB): domain Bacteria; phylum Chloroflexota; class Dehalococcoidia; order Lucifugimonadales; family UBA2962; genus UBA2962. Next base: position 42,615 of record DBZU01000009.1, read on the forward strand.
AGGAAACGTGCTGAATTGTCAAATATTCCTGCTCACGCAGACACTTTAGTGATTGGAAGCGGCACCGCTGGGTCAATAGTTGCAGGCAGGCTTGCTGGCCGCACAGACCAAAAGGTTGTTTTGTTAGAAGCAGGACCGGATTTTGGTCCACTTAATAATAAAAATTGGCCGGCTGACCTACTTGATGGAACAGTCATTGGAGAAACCCATGACTGGGGATACACGAGCTCCAGCCTGAATGGTCAACCTAACCATAATCTCGAACGAGCTAAAGCTATCGGGGGATGTTCATCACATAATGGCTGTATCGCCATATGGGGTAGTCATGTTGATTATGACACTTGGGAGTCTTACGGAAACAAGGGTTGGTCTGCCCAGGAAGTATTGCCATTTTTTAATAAAGCAAATAAGACCCTGCGTGTTAGAGATTTCAAAGAATCAGAAATAACTCCCTTTCACCGAGCATGTGTCAACTCAATAGAAAAAACTGGTATACCTCGAACTAACAATTTAAACGATTTATATGAAGATCATGGAGTTGACATATCTCCAGTCAATAATTTGCACGGGAAAAGGTTTAACGCAGCATTCGGTTATCTGGACCCAGTGCGAGAAAACGGGTATTTAACTGTTGTCGGAGATGCATTAGTCAACAAAATAAATATAAATGAAAATGAGGCGACTTCAGTAGACGCCATTATAAACAAAAAGCATACTAATATCTCTGCTG
>DBZU01000009.1:43542-43990 GCA_002311285.1 Dehalococcoidia bacterium UBA1152
ATCTACATGATCATCCATCTATAAATATAAAATTCGAGGGGACAGATTTATTATCGAATTTGATGGACGAGTTTAAGCAAAGCGGAAATACTATATATAGCGAACAGACTATAGCTAAGACCCGTAGTAGAAATTGCAAAGAAGGTTTCGATTTACATGTATATCCAGTGACTTGGCCCACTGTGAACATTAACGGCAAATGGGACTGCGGAATTTATTCGGCTAATATGGCTCCTATATCACGCGGGCATTTAGCTCTTAACAGCGCTAACCCACTTGGGCAGCCAATAATCGATCAAGGATATTTAAACGACCCCGGAGATAAAGATATTGGAGTTTTAATGGAAGGGTTAGAACTTATCAGAGAAATATCACATCAAAAAGAGCTTTCCGAGTTAATAGGTAACGAACTAATTGAAACAAGCAGAATAGTCTCACTCAACGATAT
>DBZU01000009.1:44277-48262 GCA_002311285.1 Dehalococcoidia bacterium UBA1152
GCGCTACCAAGCTGCGCCACACCCCGAACTTTTTAATGAATGTAAATTAATATCATGTAAATTATTAACATTCAACAAGTGATTCAATCATTAGGTTAAATCAAGCCTCAATTCATTAAATCAATCAAAATCCTGTAATTGTCTCAATTTGAGTATCTATAATTTCACAGCCGCTTGCTATTGATTCAATAAAATCTAAAACTGTGTTTATCATATTAAGATTAAGTTGAGCACTGTTAGAAGTGCAGCATATGCCAAGCACCGCAGATTTCACATCATCTTGAAGGTTAATTTCCGCGATAGAGACATTGAATTTAATCCTGGTTCTTTCAATTGCCGGCTTAATTACTTTTCGTTTTGTTTTTAAACTCCGACTATCATGTATACGTAACACAAGTTTAGCTACTGTTACCTGCATATTAATTTAACCTCTATCTTAGTAATATTGGACCGAACTAAAAAAGTTAGATATATAATTTAATACATATGGAAGATCTACAAGACTGGATACGTGCTGTCGAACAAACATGGATAGTACGTTATCCGAAACAGACCTTAGCTACATTCGGCATTACTAACATCGCCTATTACGTGGTCACCGAGCCTATCTATAGAGAGATCGATCAAGGCAGCCATGAGGGTGTTGTAAGGAAAGGGCGTGTAATAGCAGAAAGGCCAACTATAGTAACACCTACATATGCAATGAATTTAGAGGGTTTTCGGCCTGAGGCTTATGAATATCTTAAGCAGATTTCTTTAAACATGGGGCCGCACCATCCAGGTATTCTATATAAATATAGGAACGAGCCTGAAAACTTCGAGATCGTAAAGGGAGACCCGTCAGAGATAGCTCATAAAATAGCTGACGACCTGGAAGAAAAAGATGAGGGATTATCGGCAGTCATGGTAGGCGTGGATGAATGGTGGGATGTTGCTTTACTTAAATTTATATATGAGTTTACTTCAAATTCTGCGACCAGCAATCTCCAAGAGTTTTCGTCAAGAGGACTTTTAAGCCCTCAAAAAAATTTCGGCGGCGCGCCAAAAGCAGCTATAGAAAGAATTGAAAAATTATTTCGTGAGGCTGCAACAGGTGACTCCCGTGACAAACTTAAGTCCGAACTAGATCGGTGGGGCTTATTTGAACACTATGAGTCTAGATTTCTTTCATTGTACAGACAGGGTTAAAGTAACGAGAACGGCTCATAATTCTTAGGCAGCATAGGCGATTTCAGTTGATAAGGAACTTGATAAGAATCCTTGGAATAGTCAGCTGCGTTAGTTAAGTTAACTGGATAACCAGTCTGAATCGAATGATACACAGCCATAACCACTTCAAGGTCTTTTAAACCATTTTCAGCGGTCATAGCAGGAGTTTTCCCAGTTTTAATGGCACTGATAAACTCATCGAACACCCCAAGCATTCCCATGTAATGGACACCTGTCCTGATGGTTCTGGAAACTGCCGGAGTGTCTAGAAGTATCTTTGTCCCAAAACTTGAAAAACTCAACATGCCTTTAGTTCCGGTCACCCATAAATTATCCCTAAACCCTTTTATCGGAGTACCAAAAGAAAATTGAATTAAACCGATAGCTCCATCCGGCATCTTGGCTGAAACCAACATGCCGTCCTCTAACCCCGATGATTTATTCAACGCAGGAGGTTCCAGAGCATAAACACTCTCGGGGTAACCGCCCAAATTCACCATCGCATCTACATCATGGATGCCGGCATCTAAAAACTTTCCTCCTCCTGCCTTGGATATATCCTGTCTCCAATCATCAGTTTTTAACGGATTAACATCTCTTGAATTATTTACATTTAGCTCTCTTTGTACCTGAACTAAGCGCAAATCGCCGATCACGCCTGAAGTTATTAACTCTTTAGACTTAACAATGGTGGGCAAGAATCTAAAATTTTCTGCAAGCATAAAAACTAAGTTGCTTTCGCGAATTAACCTGACTATTTCTAATGCATCCTCTAAATTGTGAGCAATAGGTTTTTCTATAAGCACATGTTTGCCATTGTTGATGCCCATTTTCACATTTTCCAAATGCAAATTATGAGGAGTTAAAAAATAAAGAGCGTCAATGTATGTTGCCGAAGCAGCTTCATGATAGGATCCAAAATATCCTTTACCGTTGAATTTTTCTGCAAAAGATCTGGATTTGGACTCATTTCTGCTAGCAAAATACAGGTCAAACGAAATGTTACCGTTAAGTTCATTAAGAACTTCAGCAGCATAACGTCCGCAGCCAACAAAACATATAGAAGTTTTCATCTAATTTCCAATAATTAATGTCTTGATAATTATCACCAGCTTGTAGGCATAATAATCCAGTATGAGGTTAAGATCCAGTATGAAAATAAATGCTTGGAGCTTTAATGCGCTATTGTCTTAAAGTCGTAAGAATAATTTTAATTACACTAATTTTAATTTCCACAGCGTTTACTGGAGATATTGTCAGATTCAACCCTGCTCAAGCAGCGGCTAAAAATGATCTTTTCAGCATTATAACTTGGGAATTAACCAAGTTGCCGGAGAAATGGTCTCATAAGATCAATATGTATTTTAAAAGCAACACAAATCCACAATCACAAAGAACTGACAACATTTATAGGTATTTTAGCGAAAACAATAATAAATCCAACGAGGTGTCAAAGCAAGATATCGAGATCAGTATTGAAGAACTTATTAGTGATGTAATAAAACGTGAGGGGTTAACATACTTTGGTACAATCGTTTTCCCTCCCCTATCGATTACTTTAGACTCGGCTCCAAACGTTTTAATTACCTCCCCTAGAGATAAGATTCAAAGGGGTGATGAAGCGTTGCTTAAACCAGATTTATTGGTATCCGAGATGGCCGATATAGAAAACGAACTTTTCATAGAAGAAAATCTATCATCCTTAGTAATACCTGTTGGAGGCATTGCCACTTATCCAGTAATCATTGACGAAACAGGTGATCTGCTATGGGCGCTACAGACTGCTGCCCATGAATGGATGCATACATTTTTATTCTTTAAACCATTGGGTTTTAACATGTTTGAGAGCCCAGAAATGCAGACTTTAAATGAGACTGTCGCCAGTTTAGCTGGAAAAGAAATAGGGTTACTTACAATTAACTTGCTAATGGAAAATTACCCGTCAAAAAATAAGTTCTGTAAATTCCTAAACCCGCCTGCCTCTGTCTCGAAGAACGAATTTGATTTCTCACGTGAAATGAAGACAACAAGGATACAAGCTGACAAACTGCTTTCTGAAGGCAGGATAGAAGAAGCTGAACGATATATGGAAAACCGAAGAATGGTTTTTAATTCAAACGGATACCCGATAAGAAAATTAAACCAAGCCTATTTTGCATTTTATGGGACATATGCAGAGAGTCCAGCCTCCACCAGTATTATCGGTGAACAAGTGAGAAAATACCGGAGTAATTTTGAAGGGGTTGGTAATTTCATCAAAAAAATATCACAAATTGGAACATACGATGAATTCGTAAAATCTCTGGAGGATATTGACAACAAAATTGAGAACCAATATAGCCGGGTAAAAAACACACACAGCACTTCGACTGTGATACCATTTATTTGTGAATAAATATACTGAGAACTGTTTCTCATTAATTAAATCTACATGAATCAACCTTATTAATATTAATAGTTATTAGTTGTGCGTCAGTAAATGAACCCGAATAGACAATACGAACCAGAAATTAACCTAGATGATATCGCAAAAAGATTGCGATCTATTTTTGGCAGTACTGGTGGACCTACTAAGAACAGCCTTCCTGGAATCATAATTTACGCAATTTTTGGACTATCGGTTCTAATTTGGCTGTCAACCGGATTTTATACAGTACAACCAGGCGAACAAGCTGCATTAAGAACATTCGGTGTATATAGAGCTTCAGCAGGTGCCAGCTCGTTTGTTGGGGGAACTGAACCGGGACTTCATTGGTACTACCCCGCTCCGATAGGT
>DBZU01000009.1:48320-81842 GCA_002311285.1 Dehalococcoidia bacterium UBA1152
ACACTAAATGTTGTAGCAGTTGACTCTATTAGGCGTTTAGAGATTGGATTTAGAGGAGACACACCGATTCCAGTTGAATCTCTAATGATAAGTGGCGACACCAATATTGTAGATGTCCAACTGTTAATTCAGTACAACGTTAAGGATGTCGAAGCTTTTTTATTTAAATCAGTCAATCCCGACACAATCATCTTAAAAGGTGCTGCAGAATCTTCACTTCGACAAGTAGTGGGGCAACGTGATATTGACGATGTTTTAACAACAGAAAAAGAGGCTGTCCAAGCGCAAACTAAATTACTGCTTCAAGAACTGCTCGACTTATATGACACAGGGATAAATGTTACTGAAGTAAAGCTTCAAAACGTCCGCCCTCCGTCACAAGTACAAGATGCTTTTGATGACGTAGTCAGGGCAAGGGAAGATAAGGAACGAACCATAAACTTAGCTCAGGCATATGAAGCTGACATCATCCCCAGGGCTCTTGGTGAAGCACAGCGTGTACTTCAGCTTGCTGAAGGGTATAAACAGGAGAGGATTGCAAGGGCTGATGGTCAATCTGCTAGGTTCTTATCAGTTCTAGCTGAATACAACAAATCAAAGGACGTAACCAGGCAAAGATTATATCTTGAAACAATAGAAACTATTTTACCCGGAGTTACCAAATACATTATTAGCGCTGAAGTCGGTGGAAATTTATTGCAATTTCTGCCTTTAACAAATGATGGAGGGAATATGAGTCTTGATTCCCTTGGGCAATCGGAACAATAATTATGAGTTTTAATCGTTCAGCAATTATATTCGTAATCTTTATCATCTTACTTGGAATAATAGGTCCACAAGCGTTCTTCGTTGTAGATCAAACTCAACTAGCTATAGTCACACGGTTTGGAAGTGTGAAACAAACTATTGTTACTCCTGGTATACGATCAAAGGCTCCTTTTGTTGACTCTGTAACTTACTTTGAAAAAAGAAATATCCTCTATGACGCCAACCCTGATGCTCTGTTAACAAGCGATAAAAAACGGCTTATCATTGATGCGTATGCAATTGCGAGAGTATCCAATCCGCTGTTATTTAGAGAGACTGTGCAAAATTTTCAAAGATCTTTGACAAGAGTTAATGACCTAGTAGCATCTGAACTGCGAAAAAAGATTGCTGATGACAACCAAATAGATATTATTCGTAACAAACGTCAACAGTTAATGGAAGAGGTAAGATACGATGTTGTGCCAAAGCTAAATGAATTTGGCATGAAAACCGTTGATATAAGAATTAAAAGAGCTGATTTTCCTAACGAAATCGCAACGGCGGTTTATGCTCGCATGCAAGCTGAGCGTAAACGTATAGCAGACGCCGAAAGAGCCGCAGGTGCACAACGAGACCTCGAAATAAGGTCCAATGTGGATAAACTGGCTACGATTATCTTTGCTGAAGCCGAAAGAGACGCAAATGTTTTGCGCGGTGAGGGTGAGGCCGAAGCCATACGCATTTTCGCGGAAGCTTTAGAACAGGATCCTGAATTCTATAGATTCCAAAGAAGCCTTGAAGCATATCAACAATTCTTTACTGAAAATACAACAGTGATTCTCCCTTCTGATTCTGAACTCTTTGATTTCCTTGAGTCTCCAAAACCGGTTTCTGGTGACTAATTTTTAAGGCAAACAAGTTTAGAAATTAGTTAGTATCAAGTTTTTCATCCGTCGTCTTCAAGCTATAAACAGCCGAAATCATCAGATCCATTTATGATCGCAGCTAGTGTAGTCGGTTCTATTGCGCTACCGCTGAGTATACAAACCGTTTTGCCTCGCCGATCCGCCGGCGTGGCGGTCGCCGCCGCGACGGACAGACCTCCAGATCCTTCAACCACAAGATTATTTCGGTTTGCGAGCCAACTTATGGCTTTTCTGGCGGATTTTTCTGAAACGAGCACAACTTTATCTATTATTTTTCTTAACAGCGGATAAATTTCATCCGAGATAAATGGCACTGCAACTCCTTCACAGATAGTAGCTTGTGAATCAACCCATATAGGATGTCCATTTTCGAAGGCTGCGTGCAAGGCTGGACAAGCTTTGGCCTGTACTCCAAATATTTGGATCGAAGGCTTAAGCTTCTTTAAAACACTCCCGACGCCAGCAATCAATCCTCCTCCTCCCACAGGTATAAAAACCGATTCGACGTCAGGACAGTCGTCGAGAATTTCAAGGGCGATGGTACCGTTACCAGTTATCATCATTGGGTCTCCCCAAGGGTCTAGAAAGCTGTAATGATCATGGCGCCACCCTTCCTTTAAGACAAAGTCTAGGATTTGCTCGAAAGGCATCATTACGGGTGTTACGCCATAGTTTTCGATAGATTGAATCTTTATGCGCGGAGTCGTGTCAGGTATAAGGCTTCGAGCTTTAACACCGAAGAGACCTGCCACATAACCAAGGGCTTGAGCTGTGTTGCCTGCGCTGTGGGTGCTAAACCCGCGTTTGCGCTGGCTTTCCGTGAGAGAAGCCGCCCAATTATATACGCCTCTTACCTTATACGAACCAATAGGCTGTAAAATTTCTGCTTTAAGCAGTATCTCATTTGAATAATCATAGTTGTGCAGAGGGATGAGCGGTGTGCGTACAATGACCTTACTTAAACGGTTGGCCGCTGAGTTAACTGCTGCGATATCTGGTGCTTTGACTGGGTTGCCGCCCAATGCTGTTGGTCTATCCTGAAGGGCCATAATGGTCCGTTTCTCCTCATCCTGATGGTTCGCTTGGGTACACCAGAAATCTTGTCCCGTCAAACATATCGTGCTGACGCGATTTTGGCTATTCACCATGTAATCTAAAACATCATCAAGCCTAATAATACATCATTTAAATGAGTTTGCTTTTCTATTTTAATTGTTCAGTTGTCATTAGTTAATTATTAGATTGCAGTGTTCGCATATAATAAGAACCGTCATTAAAATTGGCGATTACGGCAACAAAAAGGGTACCCGATTGGCACAGAGACATACTGATGTATTTATAGATTCAGAAGTCAAAGGAATTGACCATCTGATGACAGACAAATGGCTATGTCAAATTACTGATTCAGCCCTGACATTACTAAATGTGTCTGAGAGTAAGTCAATAGAGATAGCTATAACAGATGATAAGACAATGAGAGACTTAAATCTCAGACATTTAGGTATAGATAGTACGACAGACGTGTTATCCTTTCCAAATATCAATTCACCAAATACTGATTTGTTGTCTACAGAAAAGGCCCAGGACAAATATAAGTTTATTGGGGAAGTTGTTATCAGCAGCCCAGAGGCTGGGCGGCAGTCTTTAGATAAAGGCATAAGCTTCACCCAAGAAATAGCGTTCCTTCTAGGACATGGAATTTTACACCTTTTAGGCCACGATCATGAAACAGAAGATGAACGGATTGAAATGGAAATTGCGCATAGAAAAATTTTGCTTGCAATGTTAGGTAAATCAGGTATGTCAATAGAAGTTAAATATCCAGCATGAGTGAAGTTCTTTACAGAAAATGGAGACCAAAACGGTTTTCTGATATCGTCGGACAAACTCCTATTGTACAAACATTAAGTCGAGCCGTGCAGTCGTCAAGGGTAGCCCACGCATATTTATTCTGTGGTCCGAGAGGAACTGGTAAAACCAGTACCGCACGAATATTAGCAAAGTCTATTAACTGCTTATCAAAGGAGTCTTGTAATTCAGACAATCCTTGTCACATTTGTCGTTCAATTGATGAGGGTTCTGCTTTAGATTTGATTGAAATAGACGCAGCAAGCAATCGAGGCATAGACGATATCAGAGACCTGAGGGACAAAGCTCGTTACGCTCCCAATGAAGCAAGCCATAAAGTTTATATCATTGACGAAGCGCATATGTTAACTGATCAAGCGTTCAATGCTCTTTTAAAAACGTTAGAAGAGCCACCTGATCAAGTTATTTTCATACTAGCAACTACTGAATCTCATAAAATACCTGCAACAATATTGTCTCGATGCCAACGATTTGATTTTGTAAGAATAACGTCTGAAATTATTTGTGAAAGATTATCAAAAATCTGTTCGATCGAAGGATTCGATGTTGAAGTTGAAGCACTAAAACTCATCGCACACCTTTCAGGTGGAGCCTTAAGAGATGCGATTAATATCTTGGAACAATCAGTAATTTCAGATGAGCCTCCAATATCAGAAGCTAAAGTTCGTAACTTATTAGACATTGGTGATGACACTGTCTGCATAGAACTGACTGGAGAACTACTTGAGCAAAATACTAAGAAGGCGTTGGAAATTATTAATAATGTTGCAAACTCAGGTAATGACTTGAGGCACCTCCATATAGGCTTGATTAAGTATTTAAGGGCAGTTCTTTTAATTAAATCAGGGATAAACATAAATCATGGTTATAGCGAAACTATATACAAACAACTGGAGTCGACTGCTGCAGCATCAGATATAAATTCAATATTGCATTGTTTAAAAACTATGACTGATCCAACCCTAAAGCCTGACTCATCCAACCCTTTGCTCCTTGAATTAGCAATTGTTGAGGCCGGAATTGATTATCTTAATAACAATCAACCAAAAATGGAATTAAAGGGCGGCTCTTCTGAGAATAAACTGATTGGCTCACATAAAATCAAGCCCATCACAACAACAAAAGTCACCGATGATTTGCCTAAAATAACCGATACCCAGGACCAGGAAAGTGTTTCTTCGGAAAAAAACGATAATACGGAGGCTGCAAAAGTTGGCAGTCCTGATTTGCCACCGACAAATCAGATTTCTGAGCCTAATCAGCAGCTTGAACATCAATGGCAATCGATTTTAGACTCATTAAGGTATACCAAGGGTGATAAATTTAACTTGAAAGCTTTACTTATCACATGCACAAATCGAAGAATTCATGATGAATCTATAACTTTAGGCTTTTCTCACCCATCACATCGTGAACGCATGGAGCATGAATTAACTATTCCCGAAAGCCGCAAGACATTAATTGATTCTTTTGCTAGTGCTCTAGGCAAGCAATATAAGTTGGTTTTAGAAACAAATAGTGTTACGGTCAAAAGTAATGTAACCGATGAACTTGACAGTCCGTTAATACGTATGGCTCAATCCAAGGGAGCTCAAATCATTGATCAAACTCCAAAAAGGTAAATTGATAATTGAACAAAAAGTTTTTACAACAAGCACAGCAACTACAGAAACAAATGATGAATATCCAAGAGGAACTAGAGTCGACGCGGATTGAAGGAAGTTCTGGTGGTGGCGTGGTCACAGCAGTTGTAACAGGTAAAATGCACGTTGAGTCAGTAAAAATACACCCAGAAGTTGCATCCGAAGATGTAGAACTCCTACAAGACCTTGTTACTGCAGCAATCAATGAAGCACTTGAAAAAGCCCAGGAAATGGCATCGTCCAGAATGGGGTCTGTAACCGGCGGCCTTAACATACCGGGTATTATGTAATAACAGTGATTTCAAATCATAAAAATAATAGCCCTATTGAAAGACTTGTTTCAGAACTACATAAATTACCAGGTATTGGACCTAAAACTGCACAACGTCTCGCTTATTATCTCGTTCGTATCTCTAAAGATGATGCAATCAAATTAGCTGAATCCATCAAGGCAGTTAAGGAAAGGATAGATTTTTGCTCTGAGTGTTTTGATATTACAGAATCAAACCCTTGTAGAATTTGTTCCGACAATGGACGAGATAAAACTCGCATTTGCATAGTTGAAGAACCTCTCGATGTTAGGGCGCTAGAAAAGACTCGATCCTATTCCGGCACTTACCACGTGTTACATGGCGTGATTTCTCCAATGAATGATATAGGGCCAGACAATTTAAGAATTGATGCCTTATTTCAGAGAATGAAATTACTTGAAGTGGAAGAGATAATTATCGCAACAAATCCAAACGTTGAGGGAGAGGCAACGGCTCTTTATATTCAACGCCTTCTTGAACCTTTCCAAGTTAAAATAACTAGGCCTGCCAGAGGGTTGCCGGTTGGTGGAGATCTAGAGTACGCGGATGAGGTAACTCTGTCCATGGCTATGGAAGGCAGACAACCTTTTTAATAAAGTAGGCATGTAGGCCCAAATGGCCAAGCCACGTATTTACACAACTTCAGCTATCGTACTGAAATACCGAAATTACAGTGAATCTGATCGGTTCGTAACTCTGTTGTCTCGCAAAATGGGGCGAATAGAAGGATTTGCCAAAGGCGTTCGTCGTTCAACTAGCAAACTTACAGGACATTTGGAACTGTTTTATACAGTACGAATAACGCTTGCAATGGGCAAAAATACAGACGTAATAACTGAAGTACAAATATTAAGCGCACCAGATAGGATAAACCAAAATCTGAATACAGTATCTTGTGCTCTTAATATTATTGAATTAGCCCTCAACGTTTCCACTGAAGGTACTGGCAATGAACTCATTTACGATTTGTTAGAGAAAACACTAAATAAGTTAAACACAACGCATGCAAGTAATTCAGCCAAATTACTTGCATATTATCAGTTAAAACTCCTATCCATTTCAGGCCTGTCTCCTGAATTTAAAACGTGTGTTGAATGTGGAAATATATTAGACGAACAGGATCACTTGTATAGTGCTCATACGGGAGGCATTGTCTGTCCAAGCTGTGCGCCTAAACAAGCAGGACCGCTATTAAATCTATCGGTTAATACAATAAAAGTTTTAAGGTTCTTGGATGCTGAAGATATGACTAAAATAGAAAACTTCTCAGTACCAAAAGAAATTCTTACAAAAACAATTGAGACTTTAGATACTCATATCGATTATCACATTGACAGGAAAACCAGATCAAGAAGTTTTTTCAAAGCATTTCAGTAGTTGCGTACTAATTACATTGATGTACGAGATATCATCCACTGATATAACCTCTCAGGCAAAAATCTTGCTCCAATCATTCCTGCTCTAGCTTCAAATCCAATAGGGTATCGTAGACGTGGTCTTTCAGATTCGATAATGCGTTCTATAAGTTCAGCAATTCTAATAGACTTATGTATGACCTTTCGCCATTTTTTATGTTTTTGTCGATATCGGTCTATAAAATATATATAGGGCAAGTCATCGGATTCAGCATCACTCCCCTGTACCATATTCTTATGAAAATCTGTATCGAACAGACCTGGCTGTATTGATGAAACTCTGATTCCAAACGGCCACAACTCCATTCTGAGAGCTTCGGTTTGTGCTTCTAAAGCATATTTTGACGATGCGTAAGCACCATTAAACGGAGTAGTTACCCATCCAGCTACAGAGCTGATATTAATGATCCTGCCGTAACGCCTTTTACGCATCCCACCAGCTATTATTTTAGATAATCGAAATGGTGCAAATACGTTAGTTTTAAACTGATTTTCCATTTCCTCTGGTGAGATCCCTTCTAATGGTCCCCACAACCCGTAACCAGCGTTATTTACTAGCACGTCAATATGCTTATGTTGCGCTATCAATTTTGGTAAAACTTCTTCTATACAACCTTTTTCACCATCTCGTAGATTTATATCTAATTCAACGGGGAAAAAAACTTCGCCTTTGTTATTGGCTTCTCGAATTAACGAATCTAATCGACTTAGTTTCCTGCTCGAACCAATGACTTTATAACCTTTTGAGCAAAGGTATAAAGATGTAACTTTTCCAATACCAGAGGAGGCCCCTGTAATAAAAATAGTTTTTCTAAAATTCCCTGACATCTAATACTTACCTTATTAAAACTGGTAGACATAAGACTTGTTACAGTCGAATATATTATAAAGAATTATATGATTATCGCAGTTATTGGCTCATCAAAAGCAAATGAAGAACTTTACAAACTGGCTACTCAAGTGGGCTACGAATTGGCTCAAAATAGCATTATTATTGTATGTGGGGGTTTAGGCGGAGTTATGGAAGCAGCTTGTAAAGGAGCCAAACAAGCAAAAGGTACAACAATTGGTATATTACCGGGTAATGACCCAAAGGATGCCAATGAATTCGTAGATATTCCTATATGTACAGGCATGGGGTACGCGCGAAACGTGATAGTTGTAAAGACAGGTTTGTCAGTTATTGCTATAGGTGGAGCGTATGGCACCTTATCGGAAATTGGACATGCGCTAGGAGATAACATTCCTGTTGTTGGGCTAAAGACCTGGAGTATACATCAAGAAAACATGACAGGGGATTTATTTACATCTGCTAAAAGCGTAAAGCAGGCCGTAGATTTAGCAATACATGCAGCTTTAAATAGACATTGATTAAGAAAGTGAGCGGTTTTATATTTTGAGTATACATAAAATTACCTCCATATCAGCTAGAGAAATTCTAGACTCGAGAGGTAACCCGACCGTGGAAGCAGATGTAGAATTGTCTGATGGATCCATGGGTAGGGCTTCCGTTCCGTCCGGTGCTAGTACTGGGTCCCGAGAAGCTGTAGAGCTTAGAGATGGGGATAAAAGCAGATATGGGGGTTTTGGAGTTCTTAATGCCATCACCAACATCAAAACAGAAATTAATCAAGTCCTATTAGGAAATGCATATAAAGACCAGAGATCTTTAGACGAAACCATGATTAATTTGGATGGTACTCCAAACAAAAGCCGATTAGGAGCTAATTCAATACTCGCGGTATCAATAGCCTTTGCGCGAGCTTCGGCAAAAAGTAGAGAAGAGAGTTTATACTCTTACATTGGAAATCAATACGACGGTACAAAACCTAGTAAAGGATATACTGTGCCAGTACCGATGTTTAATATTATCAACGGTGGCAAGCATGCGTATGAGTCGACAGATTTCCAGGAGTTCATGGTTATTCCAACGGGGTTTGAAACATATAACGAATCATTAAGAGCTGGCGCTGAAATATATCATAATCTTAAAAAAATACTACAGCAAAGAGGCAAAACCACTATCGTTGGAGACGAAGGTGGATTTGCTCCAAGCTTAAAAAATAACCGGCAGGCTTTAGAATGGCTTCTTAGTGCAATAGAGGGTGCAGGCTATATACCTGGGACACATTGCTATATAGCCATTGATGTTGCGGCAACAGAGCTTCAAAAAATCGACCCAGCCAAAACTGATGAATTTTACTATGACCTAACCAGCATAGATACAATAATGACCTCAGATCAATTGATATCTGTATATGATGATTGGACTCAGAAATACCCCTTAATAAGTATCGAAGATGGAATGTCAGAAACAGATTGGACTGGATGGGAAAACATGACTTCTAAGCTTGGACACAAGGTCCAAATTGTTGGAGATGATCTATACGCTACTAATACTTCCATAATAAAAAATGGGATTGCTTCAAAGGCCAGCAATGCAGTGCTGATTAAACCGAATCAAATTGGCACTCTTACGGAAACTCTAGATGCTATCGCCATGACCCGGGATGCAGGCTGGAGCGCCATAATCAGTCATAGATCTGCTGAAACTGAAGATACTATGATCGCTGATTTAGCTATTGGCACCGGTGCTCGACAAATAAAAGCTGGAGCGCCAGCTAGAAGCGAGCGTACGGCAAAATACAATAGGTTATTACACATAGAACAAGAATTGGCTGAGAAAGTTTATTTCTCAGGAATGTCAGCTTATGAACAAATATTAAGTCCATAGTGTAATTAATGCCAGATATGGTAGAGTCACAGACATAAATTTATTAATTTTACGGAGAATAGTACAAAGGATGTCCACAAAAATAGGAATAAATGGTTTCGGAAGAATAGGCAGACAGGTATTAAGAGCTATACGGGAGCGTCATCCAAAAACATTAGAAGTTGTTGCAATTAATGACCTGACTGACACAAAAACTAACGCTCATCTGTTCAAATATGACACTAATTACGGTATATCACCAGAAACTGTTGAGCACACCGAAGACTCAATAGTCATTGGGGGCTATTCGATAGCTGTACTTGCTGAAAGAGACCCTGAAAACCTGCCTTGGGCAAAATTTGGGATAGATGTAGTTATAGAATCGACAGGGTTTTTTACAAGTGGTGAGAAAGCCTCCGGACATCTAAAAGGTGGTGCCAAAAAGATTATAATATCGGCTCCGGCAACAGGCGAAGACATAACATTGGTGATGGGAGTAAATGAAGATCATTACGATCCAAACAAACACTATGTTTTATCTAACGCATCTTGCACCACCAATTGCATTGCGCCAATGGCAAAAGTGATCGATGATGAATTTGGTATAAATCACGGCCTTATGAGCACCATTCATGCATATACTAATGATCAAAAAGTTCTTGATCAAGTGGCATCAGATTTGCGCCGTGCTAGAGCTGCTGCGATGAACATTATCCCTACCTCCACTGGGGCAGCCAAAGCTGTTGGCCTGGTATTGCCTCATCTTAATGGGAAGATACACGGAATGGCTTACAGGGTCCCTACATCAACAGTTTCAGTAACTGATTTCACTGTTGTGCTCAATAAATCTGCTTCAGTAGACGATATTAACGCCGCATATATAAAATCATCTGAATCTAATTTAAATGGCATCTTACAATACACTGATGAACCGCTCGTCAGCAGCGACTTCAAGCAAAATACCCATAGCACTATTATTGATGGACTTTCAACAATGTCGATGGATGGGAGTTTGGTCAAAGTAGTTGGATGGTATGATAATGAATGGGGTTATAGTTGCAGAACGGCGGACTTAGCTAACTATATTTCTAGTCGTGGGTTTTAAAAGCCAGTTACCAACATATAAAAATATAAGATTGCTTATAAACAAAAACAATGTTTATAATAACCTGCTGAATACCTTATAATATCAAACCTATATTTAATAATATCTACTTGGTGTTAAGTATGAGGAGAACACTATGGCAATAGAGACTAAGTCGGAAAAACAAAATGCTACACAAACAGCTACTTGGAGAGTTAAGTCGGGTTTAGCTCAAATGCTGAAAGGCGGAGTGATCATGGATGTGGTAACGCCCGATCAAGCAAAAATTGCTGAGGATGCAGGGGCTTGCGCTGTAATGGCTCTAGAGAGGGTCCCATCTGATATAAGGACTGATGGCGGAGTAGCAAGGATGTCAGACCCAACAATGATACGAGGAATAATAAAAGCGGTAACGATACCAGTTATGGCAAAGGCTAGAATAGGCCATTTTGTTGAGGCTCAGACATTAGAGGCTTTAGGTGTTGACTATATTGATGAATCAGAAGTGTTAACTCCAGCTGACGAAAACAACCATATTAATAAACATGACTTTAAAGTTCCGTTTGTGTGTGGATGTCGTAATCTAGGAGAAGCTCTGCGTAGAATAGGCGAAGGAGCAGCTATGATTCGAACTAAAGGGGAAGCGGGAACTGGAAACGTTGTTGAAGCAGTTCGGCATGCACGTTCAGTGTTGGGAGAGATAACTCGCATACAACACATGGATGCTGCTGAATTAATGGCTACCGCAAGAGACCTGAAAGCGCCCTACGAATTAGTAGCAGAAATCCATGAAACCGGTAAATTGCCTGTTGTTAATTTTGCAGCCGGTGGTATTGCTACCCCCTCTGACGCGGCCCTTATGATGCAACTCGGTGTTGAAGGAGTATTTGTTGGCTCAGGCATTTTTAAATCAAATAATCCGCAATTGATGGCTAATGCTATTGTCAAAGCCACGACTCACTATAAAGATCCAGACATAATCGCAGAAGTTTCAACTGGTTTAGGCGATGCGATGCCTGGACTAGACGTTAGGACTATGCCAGAGGAAGAGCAGCTTGCTACTCGTGGATGGTAGCAATATAAGTAAGGCAATAAGTTAATAATATGGTTCGCGTAGGTGTGCTTGCTGTACAAGGAGACTTTCTAGAACATTCCCATGCTCTAGAAAGAGTAGGTTTAGAAACAGTGGAGGTGCGGCTGCCAAGTCAACTTGACGATGTAGATGGATTGATAATTCCGGGTGGTGAAAGCACTACAATTGTTCAGCTCATTGATATTTATAAATTCCGCGATGTATTAAAGGCTAAATCTGACAGCGGATTTCCTATTTGGGGAACCTGTGCTGGGATGATTGTTATGGCAGCAAAACTAACTGATAAACGACCAGATCCTCTTAAACTGATGGATATAGTCGTCACACGAAATGCTTTTGGAAGACAAGTGGATAGCTTTGAAGCAGATATAACTGTATCAGGAATGTCTGGACCACCGTTTCGAGCAGTATTTATTCGAGCTCCAATAGTTACTGAAGTTGGTAAAGATGTAAAGGTCTTAGCAAAACTGAAGAATGGAAATGCTGTAGCAGTTCGCCAAGGGAATCTATTAGCTACTGCTTTTCACCCTGAATTAACAGAGGATTCTCGAATGCATTTAATATTTTCAAAAATGATTAAGGATTCAACATAGATTATTAATAATGCTAAAAACCTTCCAGCCTACTGACATTTACAGGTATCTATTGCTAGACAATGTGTATGGAAACAATTTGGCATGCACCAGCATACACCTCGACAACCCCAAGGATTCATTGAAATCATTGATATGCGATTGCATAAATGGGACGGTTAAATCAAAAAGTTCCGTTTCAATGCTCAATACAGATGACTTGTCATTGATTACTACTTCAGCAATATCTGGTTACGCAACATGGGAGCTTACTAGGATAATAGTAGGCAGAAATGGACTAGACCAGTTACCAATATTACTGACCTCAATAACCGAAAAGATATCAAGACTTGGAGCTAGTCGTGTATTAGTCACAATCAAAGAAAACGCTGATCTCGGAATGGCTTTAATAAAATCAGGCTTTAAGTTTTCACATACAGAATCCCTTTACACAGGTAAAAATCTCAAGCTAAACCCCATAAACCTCGATTTGCGTCCGAAAATTGATATCGACGACTTGGCAATATTTAGACTATATAATTTGGCAACTCCAATCAAAATCAGATCACTTAATTGTCCAACTTTAGCTGATTGGAAAGCTTTGAATCGCCAACATAAAGATGTTGCACATGAGTATGTGATGTCCAATCAAACTGAAGCCAAAATGTATCTAAAAATAATCCGCAACAAAGAATTCAAAATTGTCACAATAATCGTGCATCCACAATTGGAATACAATGTTGTGAAACACTTGTTGCAATTTAGTCTATCTATTTTAACTGATACAGATAAGGTGAGAATCTTTATACCAGAATTTCAGACGAGTTTTAATACTGCAGTTGCAGAAATAGGCTTGCCTCTCAGGGCTAATTTTCAAATTTATAGTTTCCCAATTGCTGCCAGTGAAAAATTATTGACAGAGGAGTCTGCTGTTGGATTTGTTACATGATCAACAAACAATTAATGAATCTATAGAAAATCATGATATCCAAACGTTGGTAGAAATATTACCTAGTAATATTAAAGACCATTTGGTTTCGCTTGAACAATTGCCCAACCTACTGGAAGTAGTTATCGATCTCGGAAGGGTGCCTCAAGTCAGATTTTCAACAAAAACTAACTCGCTTGGTGATAGAGAAATAACGTTCGAAGATATAACCCATATAACACAACGAATTGGAGATTTTGGAGGAGACAATCGAGCCGGCATAGAAAGAACTTTACATAGAATATCGGCAATTCGAAATAGGTCTAACAAAATAATTGGTCTTACGCTCAGAGTAGGCAGAGCAGTTTTTGGCACTATAAAAATCATTGAAGACCTTATCCTGACAGGAAAGAGCGCTCTATTATTGGGACGACCTGGAATCGGCAAAACTACGATGCTAAGAGAAGTAGCCCGAGTTCTTGCTGACACAGCTCACAAGCGAGTAGTTATTGTAGACACTTCAAATGAGATTGCTGGAGATGGAGACATTCCTCATCCAAGCATAGGGAACGCTCGAAGAATGCAAGTATCAACTCCTCTAAATCAGCATTCCGTGATGATTGAAGCTGTAGAAAATCATATGCCGGAAGTAATAATAATTGATGAAATAGGTACTGAGCTTGAGACAAACGCTGCTAGAACGATAGCAGAGCGCGGTGTTCAACTAGTTGCGACTGCTCACGGTAACACTCTGCAAAACTTGATTCGTAACCCGACACTTTCAGACCTCATTGGGGGAATCCATACAGTCACTCTTGGAGACGATGAGGCTCGTAGAAGACGTAGTCAAAAAACTGTACTTGAGCGACGCTCACCTCCCACTTTTGAAGTTCTAATTGAGATACAAGGCAGAAACCTTGTTGCCGTTCATCAAGATGTCGCATCAACAGTAGATAAATTATTAAGAGGTTCAACCTTCAAGCCGGACATAAGAAGTGTCGACGAATCCGGAGCAGTTAAGATTAACGCGGTCTCAAAACAATCTATAATCAATGATAATAGTAACGACCCTGATATCCAGCTCACTAAAGTTACGGATAATATTGACTCTGGCGACGTTAAGAATTATGTCAGGACGATCAGAATAATGCCCTATGGCATCAATAAGGGCAGGTTGCAAAAAGCCATTGTTGCTTCAAGCCTAAAAATTGACCTCGTTAATGATATTAGAAATGCAGATCTATTATTAACGACTAAAAATTACTATAGAAAGCGTACAAAGGCACTGCGTGAAGCTGAGGATAAAGGTAGGCCCGTATACGTGGTTCGGCGAAACACTTTGCAACAAATAGAACAATTTATTAAAGCTATATCTCGTCCAAATGAATTAAATAGGTCCACCCCTGAAATTGCGAACGCTCTAGAAGAAGCTGAAAAAGCTGTAGCTGGGATTAAAGATGGGGGGAAGGAAATAGAACTCAACGCACAAGGTGCTTACATTAGACATTTGCAACATGCTATTGCTGATAGGTACGGCATATCATCAACTAGCACAGGACGTGACCCAAAAAGAAAGGTAGTGATTTATAAATAATTATATCCAAATGCTTCTTAGTACTAACTTTACTTATTCTCCCGTAATATTATGTCTATTTTAATTACACTTGAGGGTGTAGACGGCTCAGGAAAATCCACGCAGGCTAAATTACTAGCAAACAACTTAAATGAAAAAGGTTACAACATTATTTCATTAAGAGAACCAGGTGACACAGAACTGGGGGAAAATTTGCGAGAACTCCTTAACGACCATCAAGGAACCAATACCTCGATTACTGACTTATCTCAATTATGCTTATTTCTCGCATCAAGGGCTCAGTTGGTTGCAGAAAAAATAGCGCCTGCTTTATCTGGCACAAACAATATCGTTATATGTGACCGATACATGGATTCCACATTAGCCTACCAGGGATATGGAATGGGTTTTGATATAGAACTCATAAAAAGGGTTAATTCATACGTAGTAGGTCATTGTAAGCCTAGTCTAACAATACTTATTGATTGTCCAATCAAAGTTTCAGTCTCTAGAACTATAGCTCGAACAAAAAAAATGAGTAGATTTGAAGCTAAAGCTAACGATTTTCAGAAACGAGTACGAGAAGGATTTATTTCACTAGCTAATGAAGAACCTAAACGGTGGCACGTGGTAGACGGGACATTGAACAAAATAACTCTATCCAAGCAAATTTTGCTTATTGCTGTAAACGCAATTCGGGATCTGTCTGGTCAGAAAACGCCAGAATAGATGATTACTATCTCACAAAAAGCTAAAAATCTAATTCAAGGGAATTATTTAGCTGACCTGGTTAGTTTAATGCCGGACGGATCACCTCATATTGCCCCAGTTTGGTACAAATACGATGGCAAACATTATCTGATACTTACGGAACCAAACACCACAAAAGTAAGAAACATAAACAACGACGGTAGGATCGCAATTTTAGTATCGACGCCTTCTCCGCCATATGCATATGTAATGGTAAAGGGGCGCGGGGAAATATCCGAATCCAATCACAGTGAACTATTAACGGAACTGTCCATTAAATATCTTGGAGAAACGGAAGGCAAGGAATATGCTGATAAAATGCTAGTTTCCAGCGAATTTGTTTTAATTACATTGGTCCCAAACAAAATTATTGAATATTTTGATTCAACTATTATCACTCAACCTAACGCCATTGATAATTGATTCAGGATTGTCGCATACTAGTTTCTTAGCCCTAGAATGGCCTATTAAGCGAACTGCGGCCTGGTAGCCAACGGTTATATTAGGAGCCCGACGTCCAACTGGTCTATGGCAATCAGACGCAATAACATGAACCAAATCATTTTTTATCAGTTGTTCCGTAAAAGATTTTACATCTTGACCAAATTGACCTATTAAACTGCCCGCCGTAACTTGTGAAATCATACCTTTGTCAATGAAATAGGCTAATCTTGTTGGATCCTGCTGAATTAGCTCAATTCTTTCCGGATGCGCTAACACAGGAATTAGCCCATCATGCTGCAATTCTAATAAGACATCATCTATATATTTAGGATGTCCAAAAAAAGGCAGCTCAATCAACGCGAAATTCGTCCGGTTAATTGTTAAAGATTTGCCTTTTTTAAACATTGCTGGACTGTCTGGATTAAGATGGTTTTCCATTCCTATCTTTATTTCAATATCAACTCCGTAATTTGCTATATCATGTTGTAACAAATTTAGTGAGCTTGTGACATATTCCACAGACCTTTTTTCATTCACATCTCTCATATGCGGAGTAGCAACTAAAACGTCTGTGCCACAACGGCTAGCCTCAAAAACCATTTCTAAAGATTCGGTACTATTTCGTGGCCCATCGTCTATTCCAGGTAATATGTGTGCATGAATATCGTACATGTTTAAGGACGAAATGTTATACGGCGGAAACTTTCGCCGTATTCATACTTATTTTCAGCGGCAGATCTACATGCGCTACTTTTAATCCACCCATCAACTGAACTCATATTTGACAATTGACTTGCATGTTGCTTTAAGGCATCAATTTTAATATCTATATATTGTGTTATATCTATCACTTCATTTGGGTTTTCAGATCCCCAAAATAAAACATCCTTCACTTTATGCGTTAAAATGCCCTCCTCTTCATGATGTGGGTAATATAATCGGTCGCGAGAATAAGGGTAAACCGCGTCAAGCACGACCTGTCCTGTAACCCTGTGGTCTCTATGAATATAAAAACTTTGTCTGATCGGATCTGTACATAGAACTACTTCTGGTTGATATTTCCGAATATTCTTCACAATGCGCTCTCGAAACTCAGAGGATTCGTCTAATTCACCATCTGGGTATTTAAAATATATCACTTCATTTAATCCTAAGAGTTTCGAGGCGTTTGCTTGTTCTTTTGCACGAATACCGGCTAATTTTTCTGACGTCATATCAGGATCTGATGATCCTTTATCACCATTGGTACAAACCAATAGCACTCCTTGTGATCCTTCTATAATCCATCTTGCAATCGTCCCGCCGCATCCTATTTCAGCATCATCAGGATGTGGGGTTACCACCAAAAATTTGTTAGGAGTGTCCATATATAACCATCCATTCCATTTAGTAAACCTGTGCTGAAATCATAATAAAGTCCAGAGATTTTAACAGTTGTGTAAAAAGGTATTGTTAGTAAATTATGCCTCTGATACACTCCCTCAGCCTGTTACGTTATGTAAAGACTAATACTATTTATATTACATAGATATGCAAAGCAACGCTGCAGTTAGTAAATTCGCATGGGAAAAATTGAATGTATGGACGAGTCTCTTAAACGAGGGTCTTTCTACCATTGACGATCAATTCGTCACGCAAGAGTTCAAACAATTATTCTTGAGTCAGCCTGACATTGAGCCAGAAAATAATTGCTTTATAGCTAGAGTTGCTGACGTCCCGGCTGGGATCTTACGTGTCACCAATGAATCTCAAATCGAACGTACAGTAGCAAATTTATACGTTGTGCCTAAATACCGTCAGAACGGCGTAGGAAAACAACTTCTCGAAAAAGCAATTCACCGTGCACACGAGTTGCGGGCACAGTTATTGCATATCCAGGTATCCGTTAATAATAACCCAGGTAGATTTTTGTTAGAACAAGCCGGGTTCGCTGCTGTTAGACGATTTTGGAAACTAACTAAACAAAACAGGGAAATCTATGAAGATGATCCGCCTCAAGGATATCAACTAAGATTCTTTAATATTGATCAGGACGAAAAAGCGCTTACAGACCTTCAGAATGCATCATTTACAGGCAGTTGGGGATTTAGTCCTAATACAATTAATCAAATAAATTCTAAAGTGAGGTTAACTGAATGGGAAAGTGATGGAATACTTCTTTTAGAAAATCTAGAAAAAAAAATAGTTGGATATAACTGGACTCATAGGCCAAAAAAGACCAAATCCTTAACTGGCTATATTGGCATGACTGGAATACACCCAGATTTAAGGGGCCGAGGGCTCGGACGTTATATTGTAAAAGCAGGAATTACATATCTAAGTTCTTTAAAAATACCAGATATAGCGCTCGAGGTTGACGCAAATAATACTTCGGCTCGAGAGTTATATCTATCCTTGGGGTTTGAATTACTAGAAGAAACAGTCTGGTACGAACTTAACCTGCAACATCAATAATTAAAATATATTGGCAATGTGCCTTGAAGGCAAACATGATTGACCGGATAAGAAGTTATAAAAATTAGCTAATTTTTCAGCCGCTTTTTCCCATCCAAGACCCATAGCGGTAAGTCTGGCAGTATTACCCATCGCATCTCTTAATGAGGGATTCGCTAAAATTATTTCAAGTTTTTCTGTAAAAGGTTCAGCACATCTGAAAGGTATTAAGTATCCTGTTTCTCCGTTCTTAATTAGAGTTTTTAATCCACCCACTCTAGACGCTATTACAGGTATACCGCATGCCATAGCTTCTAGGGCTACCAATCCAAAGCTTTCATAATAAGACGGAAATATCAAAACATCCGCTGCCCTATAATACTCAACCAGGTTTGATTGAGTAACTGATCCAATAAATTCCACTGTATCATCTAACTCTAAAGAGGAAGTCAGGGTTTTTAAATCCGACAGACTAGAATCTGATGTCAAATCCCCTCCAATCACTAGAAATTTTAATGATTCCTGTTGTTCGAGCTGGGCTACTGCTTCTATGGCAATATCTATACCTTTTAACGGTTCAACTCTTCCGGCATAAATAATTATCTTGTCAGCCGATAATCCTAATTTATTTCTAGCTACATTACGATCAGCAGGCTTAAACATGTTAAGGTCTACGCCCGGAGCTATGACCCTGATGTTAGGTTTAAATGAGCTCCTTTCCGATTTGCAATATAACTCATGTATATCTGTAACCTCAGATTCAGTGGAAACTACAATCCCATGCGATTCTTGAATGATTTTTAATTCCATATCAATTCTGAGTTCTGATTCTTTTTCTTCAGCTCTAGCTTTCAATTTTGATTTTGCTAAAGTGTGAAAAGTAGACACATGAGGCACTGCCCATAATTTAGACAACTCTATGCCTGGAAAACCGGATACCCAATAGTGAGAATGCACAACATTATAATTAAGTCCTTCCCTTTTCTGGAAAGCCAATAAGCTCTCTATAAATTCTGGAACTGTTTCATGTAAATCTTCTTTAGGATACTTGTATCCCCCTGCTTTTAAATGTATAACTCTAGCATTTAGGCCTAATTCAATGATTTGGTCGTCATCTGGATCATGTGTCCGTGTATAAATGTCTGTCTCTATGCCCAGTTGGCCAAGATGTTTTGCGATCTCTTTTAAGTAGACATTCATACCTCCTGTATCTTTTTCACCTAATCGAGCCACAGGACATCCATGTAAACTAAGAAAAGCTACTCTATTATTCAAGTGACAATCCTACGTTTGGCCTATAATGAGAAAAGTTTTTCACGAATGCAAACAATGGTTACCAGCCTCGTTTTAATTACGGATAATCAAAACATTATTAATTAAAGTATCTAAACCGCCCAGCTCATACTTGTATCGTTCTGATCCTTTTAGAAAATTAAATCGTGACTTTTGTAAGCTGATTGCTTCTTTTATTGTATAGGCTTTATTTATAAGGCCTGCACTAAGTTCACGATTAGAGGAATCATAACCGCTATTGTAGAGCATGAACTCTCCTTGATAATCAAAAACCAAGCATCCAGCTACTCTCCGGTTATTAAATTCTAAAAAGGACAGGTGTACACAATCGTTGCTAGATGCTTCTTGTATCAGTGATCTAAAAAACTTTTCAATGTTCGGAGTCAAAAACGATGATTTTGCTTGGCTTGTAAGCTTCATTAACTTAAAAAACTCGCTTATATCTTGATCTAATGGCTTACTTAATGATACCTGTTTAACCTCGCCCATGTTTTCGATTCGACGAATTTTTCGCCTAAGTTCATGTCTATGTTTTTTACGCAAAGACGCAACAAATGACTCCCATGAATCAGGCAATTGTGCTATTGGGGCTACGCCACATTCAGAAAGTTTTATTGAGTAATTCCGTTGTTTTGAAATTTCCATCAGTGCAATTGTATTTAGCGAGTCTTGCGGTACAGAGGGCAATTCTAAGGTGGTCCATTTGGTTTTTGCTAAATAATCAAACAATACATTTATTACCTCTGTTTCCATGCCTTTTTCAATCACCAAATCTTGATAGTCAAACAGATTTGGATCCCCGCCCAATTTTAAGTTCGAATTTTCCTTTACGATTGGAATGACTCCAACTAACTTGTTGTTTTTCCGAATGAGAAAGTTCACAAGTTTGTGATCAACGCCAACTGATTTTTGCCACGCTCTCAAAAACCAATGGGAAAAAAATATATTTGGACTCGCAATCCGTGTCATTAGATCATCCCATTCTTCTACATCCAAATCGCGAGTATGACGGTCAATGAATTCCAATTCAGTAACATTAAAACTTGTAATTTAAGCACCTAATCTTTCGAATATTTGGAATTTAGGCGAATAGACCTAAATACAGTACAAATCTATAAGTCAGTTGAACTAACAATGCCTACATCTCATATTTTTAGGAGAGAAAATATCGCCTTTATCTCCATCTTGAATCGCATAGTCCAAAAGAACTCTTATTGCTTTTGACTCATCTGGAAAATCATAATCTTGAATAATTTCACTTATCCAATCTAATTGATCTGATTCTAATTCAAGCGTCATTTCAATTTTATTTTTATTAGGCATACAATATTTCTCTTTCTTTTAATAACCGTACAATTTATTTAATAACCGTACAATTTATTTATACCAGTTGTGAAACTAATTATCCAACTTGAATACGGTGAACAATCCTCATAGAATTATAACGTTAATTCGGATTTGTGATTCCTCCCTTTTGGGGTTTAATTAGATTATTTTCTTCACAAATACTGAGTGGTTTCCTATTTAGCAACAAATGAACAAGCCAAACAAGTTTCTATATCGGATTGGAGTCTAAGTTGAATATTCTAGAAAAACACGACCCTGATATTTATACAGCTGTTAGTCAAGAGGAGCAGCGTCAAAGAAGAAATATAAATCTAATTGCATCCGAAAATTATGCGAGTAAAGCAGTTATGCAGGCGCAGGCTACAGTGATGGCTAATAAATATGCCGAGGGTTATCCCGGTAAACGTTATTACGGCGGGTGTGAGAATATTGATGTAGTCGAAACTTTAGCCATCGACAGAGCCAAATCATTGTTTGAATCGGAACATGCTAATGTACAGCCTCACTCCGGGGCTCAATCTAATATGGCTGTATATCATTCAATTTTGCAACCAGGGGACACAGTACTTGGATTAAGGCTTGACCAGGGTGGCCATTTAACGCATGGAAGCAGGGTTAATTTCTCAGGTAGGCACTATAATTTTGTGTCTTATGGAGTCGATAAAGAAACAGAACTGGTAGACATGGAAGAGGTTTTGATATTAGCAAAAAAGCATAGGCCAAAGATAATTGTTGCTGGCGCTACAGCTTATCCCCGAACATTTAATTTTAAGCGGTTTGGTGAAATAGCCAATGAAATTGACTCACTATTGATGGTAGATATGGCACATGTCGCCGGACTGGTAGCTGCTAAAGTTCATCCTTCTCCAATCCCATACGCAGACGTAGTGACATCAACTACTCATAAAACTCTCAGGGGGCCTAGAGGTGGAATAATTCTAAGTAAAGAAACTCATGCAACAAAGATTGATAGAGGCGTATTTCCAAACGTTCAAGGAGGGCCGCTCGAAAATACGATAGCAGCAAAAGCGGTAGCTTTTGGGGAAGCAATGAAACCTGATTTTAAGAAGTATTCTAAATTAGTAATTAAAAACGCAAGTGGCCTTGCGCAAGTGTTGGCAACTGGCGGATTAAGAATTGTTTCAGGGGGAACAGACACTCACATGGTTTTAGTTGATCTTAGACCAATGAATATAACTGGCAAAGAGGCAGAAGAAACACTGGATAAAGTTTGTATAACTGTAAACAGAAATGCCATACCTTATGACCCTCAAAAGCCAAGGGTAACCAGCGGAATTAGGCTTGGTACTCCAGCTATAACTAGCAGAGGATTCTGTGGGCAGGACGTAAATTTAGTTGGTGAACTGATTTTACGAGCCCTGAAACATATGAACAATAACTCTAAGTTATTAGAAATTAGGAATGATGTTGTTGCTCTAACTTCTAAATTTCCTGTGCCTGGAATTGACGACTTATGAGTTTCCTTTTATTTATTTAATAAAGCATCTAATGCCTGTTTAGCCGCCTCTTGCTGTGCAACAATTTTCCTAGACCCAGTCCCAACACCCATAACCTTATCATCTATTAAAACTTCCACAGAAAACGTCAAGTCATGTGGATCTCCAACGGAGTCAATAGTTCTGTATCTTGGCACTGATTCGCTCTTACTTTGCAACAACTCTTGGAGTTGTTTTTTATTATTTGTGACGTTATCTAGCTTATTGACATATATATCAAAAAGGCGGGCTATCATTTCTTTTGCAGCATCATAACCGGCATCAATAAAAATAGCAGCAACTATAGCTTCGAAGGCTGCTGCAAGTATAGACTGATTAATTCGTCCGTCTTGTGCTACAGCCCCTTTCCCAAGAATCAAACACTCTCCTAGATTAATCTCCGAAGCAATTTTTGCCAGAGTTGCTCCGTTGATCAATTTGTCCGACTCAATTGTCAATTTTCCTTCAGGCCAATTTTGATGTTTGTTATAGAGTTGATCCGCAACAACTAAATCTAATACAGCATCTCCCAAAAATTCTAACCGCTGGTTAGATTCGGTTCTTTGTATCCCTATTTCATTAACAGCCGAAGGATGAGTCAACGCCATCTTCAACAAATCACGGTTACTAAACTTTACACCGAGTCTAGCTTCTAAGTTGTTAAAATTAACATCCTTTCTGTTCAACCCCTTACCCTAAACCTTTCGGCCATGGAGGCTGAGGACGTTTAATTTCACCTATATACGTTCTGTCACCGAAGAGAGAGATAAAATGACCGAAAACCCTATAAGCATCATCTTCTGGTGGCATGAGAGTTTTAATAAATGCCGATTGGCCATTCTCAAAAACAAACGTCGGCGTGCCGAAAACACCGTATTCGCTAACAGCTTCTTTGTGATCAAGTTCAATTTCTCTAATTAAATTTGAATCTTCAAGATCAGCCAGAAGTTGTTTTTTATTTAGACCTGACTCATCAGCAACCGTTAATAATTCTTGATAGCTATCCATTCGAATGCGTTTACCTGAATGGCATGCCTTGTAAATATTTAAATTAAAGGTATCAAACAGTTCTTCTCCTTGACGTATTGCGGCTTTTGCTATCTTGTGAGCAAATATCGACCTGCCCTGTTGTTCAGGCGGCAATATCCAGAATCGGTCTTGATCTACTCCATCCTTATTTGCATCTAATACAAATGATTTCCATTTAATTGTTAAGTCGAATCCATCCTTACGTACTTTATCCAGCCACACGGCTGCATTGTAAGCAAATGGTCAGATGTAATCATGAAAAACTTCTACTTTTAGCATTTCAACCTCTTGAGTTTTTAATTGAGTCACTTCTTTAACTACCCTCCCCTATTTCTTCTGCAAATTTTAGCACTTTGAAACACATCAATGTACTAAATACTTTTTTAGCAATCGTATAATGTGATTTAAACATTATTTATTAGTCTTGGAGAATTCGTTTAAATGTCAAAACCAAAAGTTGCGTATATAAGATCAGCTCGATTAGAAGTTTTATCGGATGACACTGAATTATCGTTAACCAAAAGAAATCTTGATCTGGTGGAGCATGATCTTGAAGTTCATATGGTCTCCAGCGAAGGCGAAATCATTGAGGCAGTTAAAGAAGCTGATTTAATAATAGACGAAATGGTTCCACTAGGAAAATCAGTAATTGAACAAATGCATAAAGCACAGGCTATAGTTAGTTTAGGCCATGGGTTTAATCACATAGATGAAAAAGCCGCTACCGATATGGGAATAATGCTTACTAATTGCGCTGGGTATTGCTCAGATGAAGTAGCCAATCACACAATAATGTTTTTGTTGGCATGTTCTAAACGACTTGTATTGCTTGATAAGTTGGTTAGAAACGGTGAATGGAGCAACGAAACCTTAAAGAGCCTTTTCCCGATGCCTGCAATTTACGGACAAACCCTTGGTCTAATTGGATTCGGAAATATTGGGCGACACGTATCAAGAAAGGCGAAAGCATTCGGAATTAAAGTAATTGTATTTGACCCATACCTAGAACCTTGGGTGTCACAAGAATATGAAGTGCAAAGTATGTCTTCTTTAGAAAATTTAGGTTCTGAATCAGATTATATATCTATGCATGTTCCATTAAACTCGGAAACTAAAGGCTTGGCAGATGAAGTTCTTTTCAAAAACATGAAGTCCAGCGCCTATTTTATTAATACCTGTAGAGGAGAAACGCATAATGAATCTGCCCTAATATCGGCTTTAGAAAACAAGAACATAGCTGGAGCAGCCCTTGACGTTTTTGAAATTGAACCTACTCCAAAAGATAATCCGTTATTGTTAATGGACAACGTCATTGTCTCGCCGCACTCAGCTGGCACTTCTGACAATTCAAGACGTGATGGTAGAGTAAGACTTGGAGAAGAAGCTGCGCGTATTTTATTGGGCATGTATCCAATGTCTCTGGTAAATTCCTCCGTTAAAAACAAAATTCCTCGTAGGAATCCAGCTAAATCTCTGTAATGGACCGTTTAAGGCACTGTAATATTAAATCCTGCGGCTCCAGAAGATACAGCCGAGTGTATCTTCTGAAGCCATCAAAACAGAAGGGAAATAGATGTTTGACGTAATAATAAAAAATGGCTCGCTCATTGATGGCAGCGGCAAGCCTCGGGTAAGGTCTGATATAGCTATCAAAGGCGAAAAAATAGAAGCTATGGGTGATTTATCTAATGCACCTAGCAAGGACATTATTGATGCAAGTGGGAAAGTAGTATCGCCAGGATTTATCGACGCACATGCTCACTCTGATGGTATTTTACTAACAGACCCACAACATGAATCAGGTTTAAGGCAAGGAATTACTACTGAAATTCTCGGTCAAGACGGACTTTCATATGCGCCACTAAGCCCAGCAAATTATCGCATGTATCGACAATATCTTTCAGGTCTGCTCGGGTTGCCTCCAAGCAATCTAGATATGAGTAGCGTAGAAGCTTTTAGAAAAAATTATCATAAAAAATGTGCAGTAAATACTGCTTATTGTGTAGCTCATGGCGCAATCCGTATTGAGACAGTCGGTTTTAGGGACGTACCATTAATCGGTAAGGATTTAGACAAGGCTAAGGCTATGGTACGCGAATCAATTGAACAAGGAGCTGTTGCCTTATCCACCGGCATGTCTTACTATCCAAATTGCTGGAGCACCACCGAAGAATTGATAGAGTTGTGTAGTTCAGCCAACAAGGTCGGAGGATTATATGTCACTCATCTTAGAGACGTAAACACAGAAAGAGGCTTTGAAGGAGGAGGAGTAGCAGAAGCACTCGAAATAGGTAGAAAATCTGGGGTTAAGGTCCATTTCTCACACTTCAGAACCACTGCGGAGGATTTTGGAATTACTAGCGCTGAACAAAAAATTTCCCCTATAGACAAAGCTAAACATGAAGTTGATTCGACGCTTGAACTCTATCCATATCCTGTAGGTAGTAGTTTTGCAATCATGACCTTAGACTCAATATCTCAAGATGGCGGTACGGAATCAATACTTGATAGGTTGAAGAATCCCGTAAAACGCAAAATAGTGGAAAAACTAGTAGACACGTATGATTCCAGACCTTTAGACCAACTAGTATTCACTCATCTGCCCAATAATCCAGACCTTGAAGGCATGAGTGTGATGGATATCTCTACTTCCACTGGGATGACGAGAGGCCAGGTAATATGTGACTTGCTAATAAAAGAGGATCTTCAAGTAGGATTTCGATCTGTGCCTCCAGCAAGCCCCGCCATCTGGCGACACCTTATGAAAGATCAAATGTATTTTTTGTCAAGGCCGGATTATATGGTAGGTACTGATCAAATTTCATTAGGCGGATTTCCTCATCCTAGAGCGTATGGAGCCTTCCCTCGCTTCTTAGGAAGATACCTTAGGCAGATGCCCGAAATTATGGATTTGGAAACGATGATTCAAAGAATTACTGATAACCCGGCTAAAAGATTTGGTATCAAAAACCGTGGTTTACTAAAAGAAGGGTATTTTGCAGATATAGTAATTTTTGATCCAGACGCCATAATAGATACAGCTACATTTGATGACCCTAAACAATATCCGATTGGAATACCATATGTGATAGTTAACGGACAGCTTGCTGTAAAAGACGAGATATGTACCGGTATTATGGCTGGCCATGCAGTTCCATAATGAATATTACACACAACGATTCTTACTTGATGGGTAGTTACAGCAAATTAAGGTTCTCAAGTGTAAAAAGTGATCGGTCAACAATAGAGGTATTTAATGTCTGAAGGATTAAATCCAGAACTAATAGAACACAGAAAGCGTATGCGCCATTCTGCTGCACATGTATTAGCGGATATTGTTACTCGAAATCATCCGGATATTCGTCTTGGAATTGGACCTCCAACTGAAAACGGTTTCTATTATGATTTTTTAACTGACAAGACGTTTTCTGAGGATGATCTAAAAGGTTTCGAAAAGCAAATGCAGGCCGTAATCAAAGACGATTTAGAATTTATATACAAAGAGTATGATAGAGAAACAGCTAAATTACTAAATGCCGATCAACCACTTAAACTTGAACTGATAGATGATCTCCCTGAAGATGAGCCGATTTCTACATATACCCATGGCAAGTTTGAGGATTTATGCGGAGGTCCACATGTCAAATCTACTGGTGAAATAAAGGCTTATAAATTATTGCAGGTCGCAGGGGCTTATTGGCGAGGCGACGAAAATCGTCCAATGCTTCAACGGATTTATGGTACTGCTTTCGAAAACCCGGAGGAACTAGAAAAATATCTTGAAAATGTAGAGGAGGCAAAAAAGCGTGATCACCGATTAATTGGCAAAAAATTAAATCTTTTTTCTATTTCAGAAGATATTGGACCAGGTTTAGTTATCTGGCACCCGAAGGGAGCAATTGTCCGCGGGATTATCGAGGACTTTTGGAAATCAGAACACACATCTGCTGGCTATTCATTAATATACACTCCTCATATTGGAAAATCCGACCTTTGGAAGACTTCAGGCCATCTAGAATTCTATTCAGATAACATGTTCGCTCCCATGGATATGGATGGACAGGATTACTACCTTAAACCGATGAATTGCCCATTTCACATGACATACTATAAAACCGATTTAAGAAGCTATCGGGATCTACCTTTAAGAATTGGGGAAATCGGCACGGTCTATCGATATGAACGAGGCGGAGTTTTATCAGGATTGTTGCGAGTACGTGGTTTGACACAAGATGATGCTCATATCTTCTGCCGTGAGGACCAAGTGCAAAACGAGGTTAACCAAATTTTAGATTTAACCTTTCACTTATTAAGCACTTTTGGATTTACAGACTATAGAGTTATGTTGGCTACACAGCCAGAAAAAGCTGTAGGTGAAAAGTCGCAATGGGATGTTGCTACTCAGGCCCTTAAGGACACTTTGAATTCAAGAGGAATTGATTACGATCTAGATGAAGGGGGCGGGGCATTTTATGGACCAAAAATAGACATACATATAAAAGACGCTATAGGTAGATTATGGCAGGTCACAACAATACAATTTGATTTTAATTTACCAGATCGTTTTGAACTTCAATATATTGGTGAAGATGGAGCAAAACACGAGCCTTATGTTCTACATAGAGCATTATTAGGGTCTATGGAAAGGTTTATGGGCATTCTTATTGAACATTACGGTGGAGCTTTTCCGACATGGTTGGCACCCATCCAAGCCATAATAATACCAATCGCCAGTCGACACGAGAAATATGGCACTAAAGTGGTTGATGAACTGTCAAATTTTGGCATTCGATGTGAGTTAGATGACCGTAACGAACGAATGGGATCTAAAATTAGAGGAGCTCAAGTCCAAAAGATACCGTACATGTTGGTGGTGGGTGACAGGGAAGTAGACACAAAAAGTGTTTCCGTAAGATATAAAACGGGAACGGACCTTGGATCAATGTCTATTGCACAAATAACGCAAAAAATTGCTGATGAAAGTAAATTAAAAAGCTAAAATTAGTTTCTAGATATACTTAAGGCAAAATGATATGCTATAGTCTGAGCAGCCTGAAACAAAATCTTGGTGATTCTCGTTACCATTAGAGTTTCAAAAACAAAAGGAGCACCAATATAGCTAAAAACTATCGAGTCAACCAACGTATAAAAGTCCGGGAGGTTCGACTAGTAGACGAGGAAGGAAATCAGCTAGGGGTAAAATTAATTAAAGATGCAATTACCCTGGCAGAAGAGCGCGGTCTTGATCTTGTTGAGGTCGCCTCATCATCTTCTCCGCCTGTATGCAGAATCATGGATTATGGTAGATTTCGATATGAAATTAATAGAAAAGAACGCAATGCTAGAAAAGTGCAGAAATCTAAATCTAACAATGAACTTCGAGAAGTTAGGTTAAAAACAAGAATAAGCGGGCATGACCGTATATCAAAAACCAATCAAGTAAAAAGATTATTGGCTGAAGGAGCAAAAGTTAAAGTCAGCGTAATGTTTAGAGGCCGAGAAATTACGCATCCAGAAGTGGGAACGGAAGTCCTAAAAGCTGTAGCTAAGGACTTAGGAGATGAAGCTTTGGTAGAAAAGGCTCCTGCTTTTGAAGGAAGGTTTTTAACAATGGTTGTTATACCGAACAGACAAAAACCAAACTCCAAAAATCAATCTGCTGCTTCACTTGCAACAAATTAGAGAGCTCATAATTTGCCAAAAATGAAAACACATAAAGGTGTCGCCGCTCGTTTTAGAATAACCGGAACAGGTAAAATACGTCGGATGAAAGGACATCGTAGTCACTTGCGTAGGAAAAAAAGTGCAAAAGTGAGACGTCTATATTCTCAGAAATTGCCTGTATCAGCAGCTGATAAATCACGATTAAAGAAATTACTCCCATACGGCCTTCCATAAGCTAAATCACTAAACTCGCCAAAAGTAATTATGACAAGAATCAAACGAGGCGTTACTAAACGTAATCGCCATAGAAAAATCCTGAAGTTAACCAAGGGACACAGAAGTGTACGTCATTCGCTATATAGGCGCGCACATGAATCACTGATCCACGCTTTATCATACGCATATGCCCATCGTAAAGAAAAAAAGAGTGACATGAGAAGATTGTGGAATATCCGGATAGGAGCGGCTGCTCAGGAAAATGGTATTTCCTATAGTCGATTAATTCATGGATTAAAGCTGGCTAGTATAGAAATTGATCGACGAATGTTATCGGAACTTGCACTATTAGAGCCGGATGCATTCAGGCAGGTTGTTCACAAAGCTAAAGAACAGCTTTCCATGTCTAATTAATCAGGCTATTACTTTGATAATACCCGCACATCGTTTGCGAGGTCTTTAGGGTCAAATGGAAGAGTGAACATAGATCGAATATTTCCAGCTCTATCTATAACATAGACTGGTGCTTGATGTTGTATGGAATAAGTTGTGATCAAGCTTTGCTGTAACCCATCTGTATCCATAACTGCTTCTCCAATATTCGATTCTTTAATAAACCCTGGTGAAACATAATACGCCTGCCAGATAGTTTGTAAATCCTTTTCTGTTCCAACCAGATATTTCCATTTATCTACCATTCCATAGTCTTCTAAAAATTTGTGTGCATTTATCACGGTGT
Source organism: Dehalococcoidia bacterium UBA1152 (assembly GCA_002311285.1). GTDB lineage: Bacteria > Chloroflexota > Dehalococcoidia > Lucifugimonadales > UBA2962 > UBA2962. The sequence goes on from DBZU01000009.1 coordinate 78,606, forward strand.
CTCGGTCTGGGTCAACGCTCACAACTAAAGTAACAATATCATTGGTTTCACCTACCAATATATTGTGAGTTTCTCTTAAATGATGTGCTACCAATGGACATATATCGTTACAAGATGTGAACAAAAACGTAAGCATTATTACTTTATCTGAATAGTCAGATAACTTAACTATACCTCCAAACTGATCCACCAGCTTGAAATCCATTGCTTTTGGAGAATCTTTTAATACTGTGCCGATCAAGTTGCCCTCTCGTTGCATATTGCAGCCAGTAACTAACATCAATACGATGAGAGAAAGTAATAAAAGACTAATATACACTCGAGATGAAGCCATAAGAAAAACTGTATTCTGAGATTAACTGATGTTTCTAATTGACTGTCTCTTTATCAAAATAATTCTGTAATAAAAATGCCCCTGATGGAACCAAAATCACAAAAGCCATCCCTACGATAACTGCGCCCCATTCATGAGTCCCGGCTTTCGCCAAGGCAATAAAAATCACCCCTATTACTCCGCCAATTACTGCAACGCTAATTACTGATATCAATGGTAAAAGTATTGCCAGTTTTATCTGATCAAACGTCAATTTGTTCTCCCTAACGAGAAATTCTCTAGTTCCTATTAAGAGTTTACACTACTTACAAAGCCGGATGATGTCTTATTTTTAATGGAATCAATTCCAATCCGCTTTTTTTTTCAAGTTTTGTATTATTAAGCGTCATCACGAGCCCATCTCAAAAAGATACGTATAAATAATGCCATAAATAGCACTCCTCCTCCAACCTTCATTATTAACCCACCAATTTGTTGATCGGCTAAATTACTTAAACTCCAGACGTTCGGAGCATTTACATAAAACTCGTACAGCGGCATATCTGAAAATGTTATAGGAGCAAACACAAGTATTTGAGCAATCGATAAAGCAACTAAATACAACATCTTTGCGGGTTCTGACAATGGAGGCAATTCTTCTGATGAACTCATTAATGGCCACCAAACCATAACAGCAGTTGATATAAACATAATATGCTCAGCTACGTGTATGAAATGAAAATCTACAGACGTTGCATAAAGCGCTGGGAAATGCCAAAAGGCAAATGTTAGGTTAAACGCGGCAAATGCGGTTATGGGATGTGTTAATCGTCGGGCGAGCCAGGCAATCACTTTAATTTTCAAAAGGGGTTTAAACACCCACCCAGGTGTACCTGCGATCATCAACGGAGGCGCTATTAATGTGAGAAGCACATGTTGGAACATGTGGGCAGAAAACAAAAACTTATCACTTAGTTCGTGTAATGGAGATATCAAAGCAAATAAAATTATCAGGATTGAACATGTAAACATCGTTATTTGCGTTGATGCGACTGGAGTTCCAGATAATTGAAACTTCACCCTGCCTGGGCCAACAATCCATAGATATAAACTTAATAAAATAGCAAGCCCAATCAGTACATCAGGATGGAAATGCCATTTAGCCCATATTGAATACCAAAATTCACTAAAGTCGTAATCAGTCATTCCTGCTAACCTTCAAGCATAATATTGAAGTGAAGCAACTTATGCTATGTGAAACCACTGAAACAAGGCCATTAAAGCAAAGATAACTCCGATTGCCAAAAATAAACCTGTTAAAAATAATACACTGAAAAGCTTATGGTCATATTTGAGGTGCATATAAAACATAATTACCATTGCAAACTTTGCAACTGAAAATACAGCAAGAACTGGAATAATGCCATAACTTAGCCAGTCAAAGAAAAAGACAATCACTTCTAGTCCAGTTAGCACAACCAGCCCTATTGCTACTTTAAAATAAGTAGCAGCACTCGGATGCTCTGAATGTGAAGAGTCAGCCATGCTGGCCCTTGATGCTTTATTTATTTTTTCTGTAGCCATTTTTATGATGGAAATCCTTCAAATACTCCAAATAGATATACAACAGCAAAAATCACTATCCATACGATATCAACAAAATGCCAATACAAAGCCGCTAAATCGGTATCTAGGTCCCTTTCTGGCGTAACTCCACCTTTCTTAAATGAATAAAAAAATAGCGCAAGAAGCCATATCACTCCTATTGTTACGTGTGTCCCATGCAAGCCGGTAAGCACAAAGAATGTGGTGCCAAAAAGATTTGTTTTAGGTGTTAATCCATGTTGTGCCTCATACTCCTCAACACCTTCTGTACAATTTTTATCAAATAAGCCTTGTTCAAAGTCAGTCAATTCCCCAGGGTGAACACAGTCAATATGTACGTGGTGATTCGCAAACTCATAAAATTCAAAAGTTTGAAAGCCTAGAAAGGTGCTTCCAAGAATTATGGTTGACAGCATCCATGTTCGATAACCTTTAAGAGATCCTTTTCTAAGAGCAGAATATGCTAATACCATTGACATACTGGACATTAGCAATACAAAGGTACTCACTGTAGTAACTGGAATACTAAACACATCTATGGGCATTGGGCCAGTTAGACTTTTACCCTTATATACAAGATATGTAGCTATTAAAGTCGCAAAAAACATGCAGTCTGAACCGAGAAAAACCCACATCAACAACTTTCTGTGATTCAAACCCGTTGTAGTTTGATGATCGCCGTTATGGTTAGAAACTGCGGCTTGTGTCAAAAACTTTCTCCGTATCGTTATTTAATCTTGTTTATCTTTAAAACCGATTTCATATTTAAAATTATTAGTCTGGATCATTAACCGGCTCAAGTGACCACGCAGCTACACCCACCATCATAATTGATAGCCCTACGGCAGCAACTACATAACTATAGACCAGTCCATAACCCGCAATAAGTATGCCTATAGAAGTCACTAATGGTAAAAATGATGGTTGAGGTAAATGTATATCACTTTTTTCGCCAGAGCCGCCTGATGGAACCTGTCCTGCGACAAGACCTCTCTTTTGTGCCCACCACTCATCGACAACGTGAACTTTCGGTATTTCTTCAAAATTATATTCAGGTGGTGGAGACTCTATAGACCATTCTAGTGTCCGGGCATCCCACGGATCTCCTGGCGCTTTTTCACCTGAACGCCAACTTTTTACCATGTTGTGAAGAAAAACCAATACGGATATGACTAACAACATTGAACCTGCTGTCTGTAATGCATTTAGGCTATCCCATCCCATTTCATTACTGTACGTGTATATTCGCCTAGGCATTCCATCCATTCCAACAAAATGCATTGGGAAAAATGTTATATTCTGACCAAGAAAGAATAACC
>DBZU01000009.1:81904-94156 GCA_002311285.1 Dehalococcoidia bacterium UBA1152
TTTAGGAAACCAATAGTAAATTCCACCAAATAATCCCATAATTGCCCCGCCAAAGAGAACATAATGAAAATGCGCGACAACGAAATATGTATCCTGTTGCTGAAAGTCTGACGAGGACATCGCATGCATTACACCGCTAATACCGCCANNCAATCGTAAAAGTAACTATAAAACCTAATGCATATAACATTGGCGTGGAAAAAGTTATGGAACCTTTCCAAAGAGTCCCCAACCAGTTAAATATTTTTATGCCTGTTGGTATCGCTATTGCCATCGTAGTAATTGTGAAAACAGAATTCGGGATTGGTCCTAATCCGACCGTAAACATATGATGACTCCATACTAGCCATCCCATAAAAGCTATTATTACTCCAGCAAGTACTACAGTTGAATATCCGAAAAGGGGCTTTTTAGAGAACGTAGGCAAAATTTCTGAAATTATACCCATAGCTGGCAAAATCAATATATAGACCTCTGGATGCCCAAATACCCAAAATAAGTGTTGCCATAAGACAGGATTTGCGCCGGCCGGGGCAAAAAAGAAATTAGTTCCAAAACTGCGATCGAACATCAATTCTATAAGAGCAACTGTAATAACAGGAAATGCCAAAACAAGTAGTATGGCAGTTATAAACGTCATCCAAGTAAATAGAGGCATCTTCATTAGAGTCATTCCCGGAGCTCTCATATTAATTATGGTAACTATGAAGTTAAATGCAGCTGCTAGTGACGCAATCCCTAAAACTTGCAATCCTACAATCCAAAAGTCTATGCCATGACCTGGGTTATATGCTAAAGAAGTTAACGGAGCATAAGAAAACCATCCTGCATTGGGAGCTTCGCCAAGCAGCCAACTGATATGTAATATCAATGTCCCAGCTAAAAATACCCAATAACTAAATGCATTTAACCTTGGGAATGCAACATCTCTGGCACCGATTTGTAATGGTATAACAAAATTAAAAAAGGCTGCGCCTAGAGGCATTATTGCAAGGAAAATCATGGTGGTGCCATGCATTGTAAATAACTGATTGTAAACTTCAGGAGTGATAATGTCCGCGTTAGAGGCTGCCAACTGAACTCTAATTAGAATAGCTTCTATACCGCCAATAATGAAATTAATAAATGCTGTGACCCCATAAAGGATTCCAATTTTTTTGTGATCTACCGTTGTTAACCAATACCAAATCCCAGTTGGATGAACTGGACGTTTTATCATTGGAATAGTCGGAATATGCAGAGTAGTCATTCTAAACTCCTCAAGTACGCAGCTAATGCGGAAATTTCAGGATCACTAAGCGATTTTTCAGAATCATTATAAACGGCTGCATTCTTAGCCATTATGTTGCCTGGTTTAATTGAATCAGGGTCTGTTAACCATGAAATCAAATTTTCATGTGTATTGTCCATAATCCCTGCAGCTAAATGTTTACGACTTGAGAAATGGGTTAGCTCAGGGCCAACTTCACCATATGCCTTTTTGCTGCCTCTTATAGTATGACAAGCGTAACACCCACCTTCGGAAGACATGAATAAATCATGCCCCTGTTGCGTTAGTGGATCAGAAGGTTTATTTGCGTCCGTCAATTGTTCTTGTACCCAATTATCAAATTCTTTGCGAGATTCAACTATAACTTTGAAACGCATTAAAGCATGTGATTCACCACAGAATTCAGCACACTGGCCATAAAAAATACCCTCCTCATCTGATTGGAACCACATTGTATTCTCATTATTGGGAATCATATCGAATTTGCCAGCTAATTTAGGAACCCAAAAGCTGTGAATTACATCTCTCGAATTCAAGCGAAGATTAATAACTTCGCCCACTGGAATGTGCAACTCATTGGCTGTAACAACGCCTAGTTCAGGAATATCAAATCTAAACCACCATTGATTAGCTGTTACGTTAACTGTCATAGCTTCAGGTTCAGGCGAAACAGTAACGTCAAATAATGATTTAAGTGATGGTACAGCTACAGCTACCAACAAAAGAGCCGGAATAACAGTCCATGCGATTTCTAGTGTATTATTCCCATGAATTTGCTCTGGATCGGCATCGGTGTTTTGACGTCTTCTGAACTTTATTGCAGAATAAATCAATATAGCCATAACCAGAATAAAAACAACTAATCCTGCATACGTGATAATGTAAAATATTAATGCTTGGGATTGGGAAACAGGACCTACCGTATCGAAAGTGGATTGAGGATGATCAGGAGTACATCCAAAAATGAGAGCCAGGATTGTTCCGGCCAATAATACAAAACAGTATTTGACCACTTGTCGATTAATTGTCGGCATTATGCGAAAAAAAAGACTCCAGCAAATATCTTTGTAACAGATGCCGAGCGTCGCTACGGCTATATACAGAATCTAGCTGACAGCATATGGATTGTCAAGTATTTCACAATCGAAATAAACTCACCTATCGGGTGTATTAATCACTAACATCATTTATGGCAATATATGATAAACACCATCTGTTGTATTATATGGTGACCGACGCATCAATCATTATAAACACAAATAGAAGCGCTAAATAAGCAAGTGAATATAAATATGTTGATTTATCCTTTAATATCCCTTCCGTCCTAAGCAATCGAACAGCGTAATATAGCCAGCCAAGCCCTAAAACTGCAGCTGCAATACCGTAAATCAAACCAACCTCTCGAGTCACAAGCATCATTAGTGTCAATGCAAGCAATAAAACGACGTACAATACAATCGACTTTTTAGTTTCTAGGTCTCCTTTTACCACAGGTAACATAGGAATTCCCGCTTCAGAGTAATCTTCTTTAATCATCAATGCTAATGCCCAAAAGTGTGGCGGAGTCCAAAAGAATACTATTGCAAACAGATATATTGCGCCTAGCCCAACATTTCCTGTAACCGCAGCCCAAGCTATTAAAGGTGGAAAGGCTCCTGCAGCGCCTCCAATAACAATGTTCTGTGGAGTACGTCTTTTCAGGCCAATGGTATATACAAAGACGTATACGAGAGTCGCAGCTAAAGTAAGAATAGCACTAAGTGGATTGGCAAACACAGCTAACACTACAAATGCAACTATATTCAACAAGACCCCAAATATCAGGGCATTTCTAGGAAGAATTCGCTTGCCAGCAACTGGTCGCGATTTTGTACGATGCATAATGTAGTCAATATCACGATCAAGAAAATGATTTATGGCATTGGCTCCCCCTGCTGCTAATGAACCAGCAACCAATACCACTAATACGAGTTGCCATTCCGGCACCCCTTTAGACGCTAAAAATAGTCCGCCTAAAGCGGTAATCAATAAAAGACTAATTATTTTCGGTTTAGTGAGAGTTATATAATCACTAACTACATATTTAATCAAAACATATTGCATAATAGAGTTATTTTAATGAGTTAAATTCGCCAAATGAAGTGTTTGAGTGCTTAAAATCAGTTTCCTTGTGGTCAGCAGTTTCTCTTGAAACAAATAACGTAGCAAATAATATACAAGCTGAAAGCCACACAAGGGTGCCTCCAGCTAGATGTATCACCCTCCATCCTGGGGCAAACCCAGTCCATACTAAGACAGCCCCTACGAATACTTGAGCTATCATCAATATTAATATCACCAGCGCTATGCGGCCAGCGCCAGACACCCATTCTCGCATTCTCCAAATCCATAAAAACGCTAGTATCATCACTACTCCAGCCACAATGCCTATCAATCTATGTCCCATATGAATCGAATAACGGCTATCCCCTTGTGGGAATAAGGTTCCTAAGCATAGCGGCCAAGTTCCACAGACAGTTTCAGCGTCCAGGCCAACCATAAGAGAACCAGATAATATTAATAGGAATATAGCTAACAGCATTCCAGACATATATACGATGCCACTCGCCATAGCTCCCTGGGTAGGACTAGTTAAACCAAATTCCTTAAAATTTAATGACGCGACAAATGTAAAGGCTAGGCTAGCAATAACGCCTTCCGCAATTGCAAGATGAATCATACGTAAACCCCATCCCAATTCACTTATAACAGTAGCTGCGCCGAAAGCCGCTCCAGCAATAACCAGAAAAAGCGATGCTAAAGAAGATCGGAATATCCAAGAATTGTTTCTATGAAGACGCCAAGCATAAATGAAAATTATTAGTATTAAAATTAGAAGAACTCCGCCAGAAACTCGATGCGCGTATTCTAGGAGAACTTCAAAATTGAATGCCGGTACCAATTGGCCTCCACATAATGGCCAATCATCACCGCAAGCCATACCCGAATTCGTTGCTCTAACTAACCCTCCTAAGGCTATCTGGATAAACACTGCTATTAAACCTAAAATGGTTAGTATACGGAAATTTGACACGCCTTTGTCGATAGGCGGTTTTATTTGTGATAGCGGTCTTTCCATTTTGGCCTAAACACTCCAGCACATGTAAAAATACATGGGACGTAGACAATTGTATAGTTAATTTAGAAACTAAAGGTATAACATATTTCCATAGATGGGCCCGCTAGCTCAACTGGCAGAGCAACTGANNAGGTTCTCGGTTCAAGTCCGAGGCGGGTCACACCAAAGTGAATGTACAAAAACATCTATATTTGAATATTTTATCAGAGTAAAAAAATAGTTTGAGATCTAAGTAAAATAATATGTGTAAGGTTTTAGCATTAGCAGGAGGTGTTGGAGGCGCCAAATTAGTGTTTGGCTTATCGAAAACCCTCAATCCAAAACAGCTTTCCATTGTAGTTAATACTGCTGACGACACGATTTTTCATGGCCTTTATGTCTCGCCGGATGTTGATACAGTCATGTATGCCCTGGCAGGATTAACAAACAAAAAAACAGGATGGGGTATAGATGGTGATTCCTTTAAAACCCTGTCGGCTCTAAAAAACTATGGGTCTGAAGCATGGTTTCAATTGGGCGATCTGGACTTTGCAACACATATAAAACGCACTGAACTGTTACGTTCCGGTAAATCTTTAAGCGAGGCTACTGATCATTTAACAAAAAGCTTGGGGATTTTACATTCTTTGATTCCAATGAGTGATGACCCTGTACGCACCATAGCCATAACTGCTGATGATGATCTTGAATTTCAAGATTATTTTGTTCGGCAAAAATGCAAGCCAGTTTTGGAAGGAATACGATTTGATGGAATCAAGCAAGCAAAACCCTCGAAAGCATTTGTCGACAAGTTATCTGAAGCCAACGCATTAATAATTTGTCCATCTAATCCCGTTGTTAGTATCTCTCCGATAATAGAACTGCCGGGCATCAAACAATTGATAAACGATTTCTCAGGAAAGCGAGTAGCTATTAGTCCAATAATAGCAGGACGGGCGGTAAAGGGTCCCGCAGCGAAAATGATGAGGGAACTTAATGAAGACGTAAGTTCAATTGGAGTAGCAAAACGTTACATCGGAATTTGTGACTGGATAATTATAGACGAGCAGGACTCAAAAGAAGCGGAGGAGATTGAGAAACTGGGTATTAATGTATACGTTTCATCTACAATCATGAACTCCGATCAAGAAAAAATAAACTTGGCAAATGATGTAATGAGTCTCATAAAAAACTGATAAGAGATTACTTATATAACTTAAAATGAGCTACAGTCTAAGCGGTACTATCCAGACAATAATACCAATGAAGCCATTGGCTACGGCAAAGAGTCGTTTGAAAGCCAATGTGGATTCTTCATCCCGTACGGCCGCTATTTTAATGATGCTAGATAATGTCATTAGGGCTGTAAAACAAAATGCTCAGACAAATTGTAGAATAATTGGCGGTGACAACTTTATTAGGCAAGTAGCCACAGAAAACAATGTCGAATGGCTACCCGACCCTTCTCCTAATGAAGGCCTAAATAATTGTTTATGGAATGCAATGAGTCAGGCTTATGATTCCGGATCCCAAGCTACACTGTTCCTGCCTGGAGATTTGCCTCTAATAAACTCTTCCGATATTCTCAAGTTGCTGGCTGCAAGTCAAAATTTGACGCATACTGTACTAGCTAAAGCAACTAAAGACGGCGGTACTAATGCGATGCTTCAACCGGCTAAACAAGCCTTTAAGCCTATGCTAGGAAAGCAAAGCTTTGCTAAACATAAAAATCAAGTCATTTGTCAATCTATCCCATTCAAAATTATTAATAGTCCAGGACTGGAATTTGATTTAGATAATGATGCTGATTACGAATGGGCCGTTGAGAATGTAAAGGGTTTTCAGGCTGAAATCGACTGGTGGATAAAATGGGTGTTAAAGGGCGAGAATTCAAACAAAATAGTTTAATCAGAATAAAATTTTAAGCCAATCTAATCTCTTCAAAGGTTACTTTTCCTTCCGCAACAAGTGTTTTTATTTTGCGTTGTGACCCAGTCATTCGGCTTGATGAGGTCTTAAACTCCAGTAAAACTACTTTATCCTCTTCAAACTGTATTCCATCAATCGGAGATCCAATAAATCTAAACTTAGATGGATCATATGGATATTTCGATGCCCAAGGCATAAATTGCTCCGTGATTTGACCGTATTTTGTACTTTGACTTTGGCTACTGGATCTTAATTCAGTTATCTGTTTTCTGAATTTAAATGTTAAACGCCATGATAATAAACATATCAGCGATAAGATTAAAAAGACTAAAAAAAACGAAATTGTCAATTGATCCATTGTTCACACCTGTAATTTATCCTATGTCTAATTGCCAGCCAGTTTGTACCATTAACTATCTATATCGAATGTTCTGACGTGATCCAATCTATTTATGGAACACCTTCCCCTTATTATTTAACAAAATTAGATCAACAATGTGTAGTGACGTAATATATTCTTCAAAATTAACAGATATCATAGTAATAGAAACTGTTTTTCTACAAATCTAAGTTCCTGAAGTTGGGATTAGTGATAAAGAGATCATTTAAAACTAGGGTTTCCAAACATAAGTTGGAAAAATATTTTTATAATCGCCGCAGGATTAAAAGTGTTATCCCTGCCGCATGGGTTATTTTTTCCATCCTGTTTTCTGGTATAGCAATAGGTTTGCTAACAGCGACTTTGATATATTCATCGACCGTTTGGAATAAACCAAATAACTCTCTCTACGACGAACAGTTGGTCAATAATATTGTAAGCAGAACATCAAAAGCCGTGGTAGAGATAATCATAAAACGGCCAAATGTTCCAACGGACAGTGGAACAGGGTTTTTATTAGATAAGGATGGACACATAGTAACCAACGAGCACGTAGTGAATGGGGCCACTACGATTCAAGTGTCTTTAGACAATGGAACAGTGTTAAATGCTGTGCTTTTGGGGATGAGCCCATCTGATGATCTTGCGTTGTTATCGGTTAATCCTAAAGATGTTGAACACATAGAGCCACTGCAACTTGCGAATTCCGATTTTGTAAAAACAGGCCAAATGGCGTTGGCGATCGGAAACCCATTAGGCATGAGAAACTTTGTATCGGTCGGTGTAGTAGCTGGAATAGGTGATAGTCCTCCTATCTTAAGAGATACACGTATCTCTCCAGCACTACAAAGACCCATTCCAAACATGGTATGGACAGACGCTGCGATGCTTCCAGGCAATTCCGGAGGTCCTCTATTAAACTCATCCGGAGAAGTTATCGGAATAAATTCTGCAGTACATATAACTTACCAAGGTGATCTTGGAATAGGTTTCGCCATCCCAAGTAACATCCTCGTTGAATTACTTCCGAATCTTAAATCCTCAACGATAATCTCTAGAGCTTGGCTCGGGATATCTGGAATAACATTGAAACAACAGTCACTCGATGAGATGGGATTAGATTTAACATCAGGAGTTTATGTCTGGGATGTATATCCGGGAAGTCCGGCAGATTTAAGTTTTCTAATTCCTGATTCAAAAGACGGAACTGTAAATGGAGACATCATTATTGAAATAGACAATATTCAGGTTACATCAGTATCTCAAATGGTTCATTATTTAAATTCCCTACAACCCGAAGACTTTGTAACTCTTACAATATTCCGTAATAAACAACCGATCCGACTGAACTTGAAGCTTGGGTCGTGGCCTCCAATAAGCGACTAAATTTACGTATACAAAATAATAACCAGCGATATAGATAGCTGGTTATTATTTTTGGACGTATTTAAACCTAGTTAGAATTCTTTTTCTAATTCTGTTATAACCTTTTTCGACTGGTCTACAACAAAATCGATCTCCTCTTTGGTAATAGTTAGAGGAGGAGAGAAAAACATCGTTTGTTCCATTCCGCGACCTAACAGTGAATGTTTCTCCATGAGTTGGCCTAATCTACCATCAAGATTACCAGAGAACTTCTCAAAAGTTTTATTATCTTTGCCAAATTCAACCGCCGCTAATAACCCCATACCGCCTCTAACATCAACTACTATGCGATGTTCTTTGAGTTCTTGCAATTTTTCATAGAGGTATTTGCCATTATCAGCTGAATTTTGAATTAGGTTTTCTCTTTCCATAATTTCAAGATTTTTTAGTCCAGCCGCACAAGATGGGGGACTGCCTCCAAAGGTAAGTAGATGTCTAAAAGTTTGAGGACCTTCTCCTTCCATTACCTTTCCTACTTTGCTTGAAGCAATCGCCGCACCTATTGGCAAATATCCACTAGTTAAGGCTTTGGCAACGGTCATAATATCCGGCTTAATACCCCAATTTTCGACAGCGAACATTTTGCCGGTCCGCCCAAAACCATTGATTACTTCATCACAGATCATGATTACGCCGTACTTATCGCATATCTCTCTAATGGTTGGCCAGTATTCGGGATGTGGAATATGAAGTCCAGATGCCGCTGATATCGGTTCGCCTATAAATGCAGCCACGCTGTCTGGTCCTTCGGTAATAATCGCTTTCTCTAAATCATATGCATATTGCATATCCCAATCGCCAGGTAATGTACGATAGGTAAGCCCAGGATTAGAGATACGAACATTGCCAGGGACTAGGGGGCCATAATCATTTGGTCGATTTATTGAGTTAAACCCTAAGGCCATACACAAATGGGTCGCGCCATGGTACGAATTCTGTCGTGATATTACTTTCCAGCGTCCTCTCTCTCCAATATTGTACTGATATTTTTTCGCCATCTTTATTGCGGTCTCAACCGCCTCGGAACCTCCCGACACAAAATAGACTCGACTATTAGGGTCTGGAGTCAAGCTTGCTACTTTAGAAGCAAGCTTTACAGTTGCCGGAGAGACTGTGCCTCCGGGAGAATAGCTAACATCCAGCATTTGCTCATAAACGGCATCAGCGATTTCTTTTCTTCCATGACCAATATTCTTAAGCCACATGCCTGCAATTAAATCGACATGTCGTTCCCCGGTTGGTCCTTCAACCCAAATACCTTTTGAGTGGGTAACTAGCTTTATGCCAGTGTCATCAGACATATCTCCTGTCGCTCTGGAATGAGGCCAGAAATGTGTCTCACCTAAACCTTTTAATTCTTCAATTTGTTCACCTGTTAAAGGTCTTACTACCATAATTAACTCCTCAATTTAATTACGAAAATTTCTCATACTGGATCTCAGCGCACAATTGCGGGCATATTAACACTTATTATCAATCCATTCTAGTTTCAAAATCAACAGTGAATTAGTAACTGGGATTTTATCTATTAGAAATGATCGACTTCAAAGCTTAATACAAGGTGCGAAATACATGTTATTGATATAAAAAGTAAATCGAACAGAAATCGATTTTATTTTATTTCTTTGAACATTTCCGCAATATGACGACGCTGAACTTTGCCTGTAGCAGATTTGGGGAGTTCATCCAAAAAATAAATTCGATCGGGTATTTTAAACGAAGCTAATTTTTCAGCACAATAATTTTTAATGGATAATTCTGATATCGATTCGGATGAGACTACAGCTGCATTGACACATTCACCATATTTCGCATCTGGCATGGAAAAGCAGATGGCTTCTGAAACTGCAGGGTGACTCAAAATTACATGGTCAACTTCCAACGGGGAGATTTTTTCACCACCTCGATTAATCAACTCTTTAAGTCTTCCAGTCAACGTTAAATAATTATCGTCCGATAAAAAGCCTTGATCTCCTGTTCTAAACCATTTGCCCCAAAAAGCCGAATTATTCGCGAATTCATTATTAACATAACCTCCCATGACACTTGATCCTTTGACACAGACCTCTCCTAACTCAGACTTGTTTGTTTCAAAACCATTTTCGTCCCGAACAGATATCTCTACGCCAGTAGCATGCCCAACTGTTCCTGGATGTCTGTTAAATGGAGGAAGCCTGTTAGAAGACATTTGATGTGAGGCTTCTGTCATACCATATGCCTCAACAACAGGACTCCCAAATCTATCTTCGATTCCAAGAAGTATCTCTTTCGACAATGCTGCTGAGCAGGATCTAATAAACCTAAAACTTTCATCTGGCGCATGATCTGAACCTGCTCGATCAAGCAAAATTTTATGTATAGTCGGTACTGCAGAATACCAAGTTGCATTAGTATCAGCTTGTGTTTTCCAAAAAGTGCCAGCGGAAAATCGAGGAGGTATAACCAAACATCCGCCTGATGCCAATGTTGATAAAGCTACTCCAATTAAACCATGAACATGAAAAAGGGGCATAACAACTGTTGATGAGTCTAATTCGGTCAAATTATAGGTTTCAACAATATTTGCAACTGAAGTCAATAAATTATCATGGGTTAGTGGTACACCTTTGGGTTTACTCGTAGTTCCAGAAGTGTGCAAAAACAAAGCTACCGCTTCATTATTAGGAACTTCAGGATCACGGTTCGAGGTTAACTCGCCACTTAAATCCTCGAGACGAATAGTGCCTTTTGATACTCCAACACTTAGTACATGCAGATCGGCAGTTTTAGCTACATTCACGCTAGGATTCTTTAAATCTTTAACAATTATGAAAGTGCTGCCTGCATCAGCAATATAAAAGCTAAATTCATTGGCTGTATAAGAAGGGTTTAATGGAGCCGCTATTGCACCACACCTAATAACGGATAAAAAGGAAGCTATAAATTCTATGCCATTATTAATAACAATATTAACGGTCATCCCAGGCTTCAAGCCAACTCCGGCAAGCTTTGCCGCCATTTGTGCAACCATGTTATTCAACTGCAAATAGCTAAAAGTCTCCCCAGTAGTCAATCTGATAGCACTGGCATTACTTATATGTGATTCAAGTATTGATGTAAGCATATAAATAGTTTGTGTATTTCACTCTGTAATTATTATTCTTTTCCACACTTCCGACTGCTCCTAATAAACAAATAATACATTATTTACAAAACAAAGGTTTAAAACAATATTAATCTTATTTCACGCCAAATCTATAAGTGCATATTTCGATGCTCATCTAATCAAGGAACTATCTGATTACATATCGAAATTGTTTGACAACAAACATTACCTTTTATAGCATTGCTAAGTACAAAAATATAATAGCAGTGCTCTTATCAAGAGTGGCAGAGGGAACGGCCCTTCGATGCCCAGCAACCATTCGAAGTAAAAAAACTTCGGAACGGTGCCAAATCCGACGAACTAAACTAATTATTCAGTGTTTATTCGAGAGATGAGAGTTTCGTCTAAGGCGTTACAAACTTCTCTCATTAACATAGTTTCGAGAGAAGTTTTTTTTTTGGCGGAAATTCAGCGCTGATAATGGAGAAAAATATTGGCTTCTCTAAACATATCTATCAAAAACCCAACCATAAATTTTGTATGGGAACATAATACATTAATCTTCACTTGTATTGACCAAAAACAATCATTACAATCAATTGAGTTCAGTGAATATTTGAGTGTGATTACGTCTATTAATTCAGGCCTTATTTCAGGAAAAACTGAAATACAGATTGCTTGTGCTTATGCATGTGTTTTAGCGGCAAAATCATTTGTGGATTTTAATAATAGTGACTACTGCTCAAAATTATTGCGAGCTTGTCTTGATATTGAATTAATCGACAAAGGTAATTTGTCAAAAATCATAAAACGCATGCTTGCAGCCGGAGATGTAGCAGATGGTCCTGTAAACGGGAACCATTCAGTTATCGAAAAAATGGCTTTAGAAGCTGACTGCATCCAGAAAGAGATTAGCATTTCATCAAGATGAACAATATAAAGCTAGCTTTTATTGGCGGTACTGGATTGTACGAGATTGAAGGCCTAACTAATATTAATCAAGTTTGTATAGACACTCCATTTGGGAAAACTAGTGACTTGATAACTTTGGGGCGGCTTCAGCAAGA
>DBZU01000009.1:94216-95784 GCA_002311285.1 Dehalococcoidia bacterium UBA1152
TGGGGCGGCTTCA
Source organism: Dehalococcoidia bacterium UBA1152 (assembly GCA_002311285.1). Taxonomy (GTDB): domain Bacteria; phylum Chloroflexota; class Dehalococcoidia; order Lucifugimonadales; family UBA2962; genus UBA2962. The sequence goes on from DBZU01000009.1 coordinate 94,230, forward strand.
GCAAGAAACCGTTGCTTTTCTCCCAAGACACGGCCATGACCATCAGATCACGCCTTCTAACATACCGGCACGGGCAAACATATACGCTCTCAAAACTTTAGGTGTTGAACGACTAATATCTATAAATGCCGTGGGGAGCCTTCAGAAAAACATAAATCCTAGAGACGCTGTCATACCAGGCCAATTAATTGATAGGACTTATCTGCGCGTGAATACCTTTTTCGATAAAGCCCTAGTTGCTTATATAAGTTTTGCTAGACCTTTTTGTAATGAATTGTCTACGCTACTGGCAAAGGCTTGCGAAATTCACTCAACTGTTCACCGTAACGGCACAATGCTTGTGATTGAAGGCCCTGCATTCTCAACTTCCGCAGAATCACGACTTTATCAACAATGGGGCGGAGATGTTATAGGAATGACAGTTCTTCCAGAGGCAAAGTTGGCAAGAGAAGCGGAGATGTGTTATTCCTCTTTATCTTTAGTAACGGACAACGATGCATGGCTAGAAACCGACGAGGTGAATGTAAATACAATTCTGTCGCATCTAAAATCTAATGCCTGCAAAGCTAAATCGATCATTGCAGATTTAATTCCCAGATTAAATATTCCACGAACCTGTGAATGTCAGAATGCGTTGCGTGACACTATAATGACTAACACAAACTCAATTGATCCATCAGAGTATATTCGCTTGAAATCAATAATATCTAAATATTCATCAGACAATAATAAATAGGAGGGAATCATGGCGAGAATAGAACCAGGAGAGCCTTACCAAAGAATAGACCTTGAAGAAGCCTTTGAAATGTATGGAAATGAAGATGCAGCTGTAATCGACGTAAGAAGGCCCGATGAGTATGCTGCTGGACACGTTTCAGGATCCTTATCAATTCCAGTCGATGATTTACTAAGCAGATTCGATGAACTCCCAGAATCAAAGAAGCTCTTATTTATATGTGAGATAGGAGTTCGAAGCGGACTGGCATGTGAGATGGCCGCGGCCATGAACCTTCCCACGGAGCGCCTCTTCAACATAGAGGAAGGCACCCCAGCTTGGATACAGAAGAACTTTCCCACGGAGGCCGGCTAGAACATGGTTACGAAAACGGACGTCGGTTCTCCGCTTGTGGTGAGCTAGTCGAACCATTCGAGCGGGCGGGGCTAGTCCTGCCCCCACAAGAAGCGGCCGTTGGCACTAACCTGTANNAAGCGGACTGGCATGTGAGATGGCAGCAGCGATGGGTATAGAACCCAAAAACCTTTATAACATAGAAGCAGGAACTGGCGCTTGGATTGATGCCGGGAACCCAAGTACAACGGGCAAGGATTAATTTAAACAAGCTAATGTTAAACACGGACAACAAAATCTTAGTCGTCGGTTCGATAGCTTACGATTCAGTTGAAACAAGCGCAGGTAAAAACAGTGAGGCTCTTGGGGGCTCAGCAGCATATTTTGCATTATCTGCTAGTTATTTCTCACGTCCATCGATTATAGCGATCGTAGGTAGTGATTTCGATAAAGCCCATTTAAACATGTTTAAGTCTCGAAATATTG
>DBZU01000014.1:0-513 GCA_002311285.1 Dehalococcoidia bacterium UBA1152
CTTGATAGACCATTTTGGGGTTGGATTTCTGGAATTGAGTATCAGCTTATCGGCGATAGACCAATAGGTTGGCAGGTCTATGCTGCGCTAACTCGCTACGTTAGTGCCTTAGCTGTATGGTTTCTCTGTCGCCAGATTTGGCCGAAACATCAGATTGAAGGAGCAGCTGTAACGCTGTTGTTTCTCGTTTATCCCGGCATATTACAAGAGTCCCGTGGGTTTACCTACGGTACGATTTGGTTGCAGTTAGCATTGTCGATTTTCTCTTTAGCGTTAATGGCAAAATCGGTTCAAATTAACAATTATAAAATAGTTGTTATTACCATAGCTCTGTTGAGTGCCGGCATAAGTTGGAATATTTCTGAATATTTCCTTGGATTTGAGCTACTTCGACCATTTATTTTATGGATAGTTGTCTCGGATGAGTATAAAAGGGTAGTCGATAGAATCCTGTCTACCGTTAAATGGTGGTCGTTATATGTTGGGGCCTTACTTGGTTATCTCGTTTACCGT
>DBZU01000014.1:671-1090 GCA_002311285.1 Dehalococcoidia bacterium UBA1152
TCATTATTGGTTTGGGCCAATACCTTGTCGCCGGAGAATCTCAGTATCACGGCGCGCTCAACATGGTTAGCATGGATGGTCGGCGCAGTTGTGACTGCACTAGTATTTTTTTTGTTGGGAAACTTAACTAGCAAATGGAATGACGAGAGTGCAAAGGTTCAGATCAAGAGCATCGGCTGGCCCCTGGTAGCAGTGATTGGAGGGCTCGTTACGATAATTGCCGGAATGTTGCCGATATGGTTTTCGAATGTACACTATGTTCACGATACCGGGGCAAGTCGATATGCCTTACCGGCGATGGTAGGCGCATCTCTAATATCGGTCGGTTTGCTTAAATTAGTAGCATCGAAACCACGCAGATTCATAATTTGCGTAAGTATTTTGGTCGGAATGAGTACAGCTGCACATATCAAATCAGC
>DBZU01000014.1:1195-2356 GCA_002311285.1 Dehalococcoidia bacterium UBA1152
AATAGTTATCGACATGAGTGGGCAGATCAGAAGCGGTTACTTAGGCAATTAACTTGGCGGATACCGTCTTTAGAAACGGGGACAGTTGTATGGCTCCAGAGCGATGTGTGGCGACAAAGACATCCGGCACCATATACTTATGCTATGCCTATCAATCTAATCTATGCACCTAGAAATAAATCTTTAGACTTAAGTTTTTGGGTGTTGCCGTTAGAGGAAAGATTTAAGCAAGTAGAATTATCTAATATACATCAAGCTGTTTTTACCCATCGAGAAAGAAATCTTCGATTCCAGGGATTATTGAAACAGAACATTGTAGTTTGGCATTCACCGCCATCTTGTTTACGTGTGCTCGATAAGAATAGCCAATTACCATACACGATAAATCATTGGGTAGATTTGGCAAGAGAATATTCAGATATCGACCTCATTATAGGCAACCCTAGGGTATCTCGGCATTTACCAGAATCAATTTTTGGGAAAGAGACGCAGGATGACTGGTGTTATTATTTTGAAAAGGCGGAACTTGCGGAACAATTCAGTGATTGGGATCGAATTGCCGAGTTAGCAGATGAAGTCAGGCATAAAGGACTAACGCCAAAAGATGTTACAGAATGGCGGCCATTCATAGCAGGGTATCAAAATATAGGGAGAGAGAATGATGCCCAATTATTGTCCCGTACAAACTAAGATAATAACTCTATTGTCTATAAGATTCTGCGGTATCAAATTTGATTCAGTATGGTCAGTAGATATTTATCCATATAACGTTTTCGGAAAATAAAATTAAGAGTAACACGTAAAACATGAATAAATCAATCTCTATAATCGTGCCGATTTATATGGAAGAAGAAAACATTCGACCGTTTTTGGGCCGATTGGAGCCAGTACTGAAAAAATTAGCCGAGCAGTTTGAAATAGTCTTTGTGCTCGATCCGAGTACAGATCAGTCTGAGCATGTGATATTACAAGAGATTGAGAGAAATTCAGCAATAAAGATGTTGGTGATGTCAAGGCGTTTCGGACAGGCAGCCGCTACTATGGCTGGAATTCTTTTGTGTAGCGGAGATTTGTGTGTTGTGATCGATGTGGATTTACAAGATCCCCCGGAGTTAATTCAGGAAATGTATGAAAAACTGCAGGACGGATATGATGTTGTTT
>DBZU01000014.1:2462-2810 GCA_002311285.1 Dehalococcoidia bacterium UBA1152
GCCACTCGGCGTTCACGAAAGGGAGAAAACTTCATTAAAGAGAAAATCTCTTCGATAGGGTATGCAGTAATAAATAAAGTGTCAGAAGTGCCAATTCCACGGGATACTGGAGATTTTAGAATAATGACGCGCCGCGTTATTGATGAATTAAAGAATCTGAATGAGAGTCATGTATTTTTGCGTGGACTAGTCGCTTATGTTGGGTTTCGGCAGGCTAAGGTAGAGTACGATAGAGATGAGCGATATTCTGGCAGGGGGAAATATAACCGTTTCACCGGGTCACTTCGGATAGGATTAAATGGACTTATCGGTTTTAGTGTGCGACCCCTTCAATTGATGGCGATAACT
>DBZU01000038.1:0-286 GCA_002311285.1 Dehalococcoidia bacterium UBA1152
CAGATATCGATTTAACGCTTATAAGAGAGATGACGGCTCGATAATGTTAATAGGCGGCCAGGGACTCGAAACCGTGTTAGCTGAATGTGAAGTAGTCAATATAACTCTTGCTAACCGCACTCAGGCTGACCTAGATGCTAATGCAGAAGCAGCAAGATCTGGAGTTCAGGAAGTCGCTCTTAACGCTACTCCAACTCCCCTGCCAACACCTACTCCGCCGCCTGATCGTAAAACTGTAACAGGTGAAGGCATGGAGTTCGACTTTCCTGAAGCTATTGAATCCGAC
>DBZU01000038.1:395-28860 GCA_002311285.1 Dehalococcoidia bacterium UBA1152
GGACAAACTGTAATTAGTCCTGATCCAGGCGCTGGAATGGCTGGAACCTTCATTGAAGTTGTATCAGACGATAGAGAAAACGGCGGCACCGCTGTGATCCAAATCGATATTAGGATGGGATTCTTTGGACAAGGCGGAACAGAGTTGGCTTTGGAAGCAGGACAAACAACTCCTGCAGTGAAAAAGTTAGGAAGATTATGGATAGGATTATTAGACTTGGAATATGATTTCGACAATAATCCTATAGCGACGGTAACAATTTTCAAACCTTAAAGATTAGGGTTTACTTAGGAGGTGACTAATTTGATTAGTCTAAAACGAAATCCTGCCGGAGATACAGTTCCTGCGACTGGCCTTAGAACACGAGCCTATTCGATATATTCCCCGGGACAAAGTGAATCATTTCGCATAAGTCGCAGCAAATTCAATGATTTTCTAAGTTGCAATAGATGCTTTTATCTTGACAGGGTTAAAGGTATAGTTTCGCCCTCTTTACCTGGCTGGACTCTTAATGCAACGACTGACTTATTGCTAAAGAAAGAGTTTGATGAATGTCGTGAAAAACAGATTCCTCATCGACTATTTCAAAAATACGATCTCGATCATGTTGTTCCGTTCCAGCATCCAGATATTGACCACTGGCGTGATGCATTAAGAGGAGGAATTGAGCATCATGTATCCGAAACGAATATCGTTCTACATGGCGGAATTGATGATGTCTGGTATGACAATAAAAGGAAACAGTTGATTGTGGCTGAGTATAAATCACAGGCTAATAATAATCCTGTCACTCCGGAAAGTTACCTGTCAAATGTTTACCATGAAAGTTACAAAGTGCAGCTGGATGTTTATGCCTATTTGTTTAAAAGCATGGGCTTTGAGGTGGCACAGGTTGGGTATTTTTACGTATGTAATGCGTACCGTAACAAGCCAGGTTTTGATGGACGCTTAGAATTTGAGGAAACTTTGGTCCCCTACGAATTAGATTATAGTTGGGTAGAAGCTGAAGTGCTTAGAATGTCATCTGTATTAAATTCAAATCAGTTACCAGATAACAATCCGGCCTGTGAAAATTGTGCATATTCGAGACAGCGAGCCTTGTTATAGAATATTCTCTAACATCAAGGCTTGTTCAAAACTGGGGCGCGACTTCATAACGGTTTGGATACTAGCTGATATTTGTCTCAGCTTCACTCGATAATTGTTCCCACTCTTTCTCTAACTCTTTTGATTGCTTTTGGAGAGCTTCATGTTTTATACCAAATTCGGCTAACTGACCTGGATCGTCCAACTCTTTGGGGTTAATAAAAAACCTTTCTAAATTATTTATCTCTGAATTGATATTTTCTAGCTCTGATTCAACTGTTCTAATTCTTTGATTTAATTTGCGTAATTTATTCACAGAGTTTCTCCGGGCATTTCTTTCCCGGTTACGTTTACCCTTAGGCAATTTATGTGGATTCGATGTTTTCTCAGAAATGTAAACTGAATCCTGCTCAACGACCATATTATTCGTAATGGCCAAGTAACTTGAATAATTTCCCGTATAGACAATAGGTCTTCCGTCTTCTACCTTTACAATCTTGTTGGCTACCTGATGTATCAAAGTTCGATCATGAGTAATAAAACATAAAGTTCCTTTGTAATCATTTAATGCATCAGTCAAGATTTCCCTTGATGCAATATCAAGATGATTTGTAGGTTCATCCATGAAAAGTAAATTGCTAGATTGAATCAACAACTTAGCTAGCGCGACTCGAGCTTTTTCTCCTCCTGATAAAACCGATATCGTTTTATGGATGTCATCGCCTGAGAACAGAAATCCTCCAAGAATATTTCTTAAGACACCTTGTGAAGCTGCTCCAGCAACTTCCTGTAATTCTTGAATTATTGTTTTTTTAGGATTTAAAAGTTCAAGCAAATGTTGAGCGTAATATCCTGTTGCTACATTATGTCCTAATTGCCGTTTTCCACTGTCGAAATCTAAAACACCTGCTAGTATTTTCAACATAGTAGATTTACCGGCTCCATTAGCTCCTACTAAAGCGACTTTATCTCCCCTATTTAAAACTAAATCAACTCCCCTATAAACAACGTGTTCCCCATATGATTTATTTAAATTCTCTAAATTTATTACTTCATTTCCACTGCGAGGCGGTTCAGGGAAAGAATACCTGACTCTCTTGGTGGTTCTTGGTAGATCTATTTTTTCTATTCTGTCCAGTGACTTTAACCTGCTTTGAACTTGTCTCGCCTTAGTCGCTTTAGACCTAAAACGTTCTACAAACTTCATCTGTTTCTTGATTTGTTTTTCAATTCTCTCGGCAGTAGCTTGTTTAGTTTTAAAAGATTGCTCCCTTGATATTAGATATTCATCATAATTGCCCTTTTGCATAACCACCTGTTCTTCTTCAATCGCTAATACCGTTGTAGCCACAGAATTCAAAAATGCTCTATCGTGAGAAGTTACAAGAACAGCCCCTTTAAAATTCAGTAAGTATTCCTCAAACCATAAATTTACGTCCAAATCCAGGTGATTGGTAGGCTCATCCAAGAGCAATACATCAGGTTCGGAAAAAAGCACCTTGCTAAGATAGGCCCTCATAATCCAGCCACCACTGAATTCATTTATAAGTCTGTTAAAATCATTTTGTTTAAATCCCAGTCCTGACAAAATTGCCTTGGCTTGATGCTCAGTATTGTTTTGAGTATAGATCTCTAGATGGTCATCAATTTTTGCCATACGAGCTAACAACGTTGCCTGTGTCTGTTTATTGATTCCATTCGATAATGACTGGTGAATATCACTTAACTCTTTTCGTAGTTCTCCGATTTCGTCGGGTTCTTGGCAAACCTCTTGTAGTAACCGTCTGTTGCCGAACTTAAAGTTTTCTTGTTTCAGATACGCAATCTTACAATTTCTTTTCAGTACAACTTTTCCGCTATCAGCAGTACTTTCTCCAGCTAATATATCCATGAGAGTTGATTTACCTGAGCCGTTGGCCCCTATTAGGGCGATACGCTCGCCATGAGACGCATTGAATGAAAGATCGGAAAATAAAATTTCATTTCCATACCCTTTAGTAAGATTATTTGCATTTAACATAACTACACTATATTTAACTATGGACGTAGGACTCAACTACATATGAACCGAAAAAGTCCATCAAAATTACTAACTTTTTTGTCAACAACTCTTGTTAGATTGTAAACTTTTTAACGGTGTGTCAAGTAGTTGACAGTGCCATAGACACCCAAGTCCTGATAAGACTGAGGACCGTGGTTCGAGTCCACGCGCTGGCCCACCATATCTTTTTGAGGCGCCCAATGACTTGGCGACAGTCAGTACTCGATGCAATAGAACGATACACGAAGCGACATGATTCAACTGTCTTTAATAGACAGAAGTTTCTAGACGACGAACTCGATAGAATTGTTCACGATACCGAGTTTTTTGAAAACAAAGCGCCCAGCCAAACAGTCAGTAAGGTGTTGCAGGAACTAGATGAAAATGACTGGGATGTTATTTGGGGTATTAATAAACTAAGTCCTCAACCAGGCTTAGTAATACCCACCCTATTAGCCCCAAATCCACAGATTTTTACTTTGTTTAGAAGATTAGGTTATTGAGATAATGCGAAAATATGCTCTACACAACCAGGGGCATACCATTTCACTGTATAGATTTGTTATGGTTTTTTGAGCCACCTCTTGAGCCACTTTTTCAAAAAAGCTACTGCTAAATTAAGCTAATCCCCGATTGAAACCCAAGTATAACCAGTTACTTTGCTGATGTTTAGGCAGGATGGTATAGTTTCCGAACATCTTATATAGGACGTACGCTTATGAATGCCAAACAGATTCGAGAACTATATCCAATAACCAAGAAAAGAGCATATCTTTTCAGTGGCGGAATTGCCCCAGTGTCAATACGCCACGAAAATGCGATAAAGAAACATATGGATTGGCTTTCAGAAGACCCGGATGACTTATATGTTAATGGACTAGACAGTGATGCTTCTGACTGCAGGCGCCTGTTTGCACAGCTGACGGGGAGCAATGAAGATGAAGTGGCAATTGTTGAAAGCACTTCCGCCGGCTGTAACATCGCCTTCGATTTAATTGAACCGCGTGCTGGAGGGAATGTTGTCTTCGATGACTTCTCTTATCCGTCAAGTGTTTTTCCGTGGCATCTGCCTCCTCATGAAGGTTTAACGAAAAGGTTCGTTCATGCTCGTGAGGATGGCATAATTCATTTAGAAGATTTCGAGCAAAATATTGATGAGAAAACTGTGGCAGTATGCATATCTCACGTAACTCCTATCGAAGGCTTTAAACAGGACATCAAAGAGGTAGCTAAAATAGCACATTCAAAAGGAGCTGTGGTAATTATAGACGGAGCACAGTCAGCAGGAGCAATGGAAATAGACTTACACGATACTGGTGTAGATTTTTTCTCTACTACCGCTATGAAATGGCTATTAGGAGCAGCCGGAATAGCGTTTTTGTATGTTGCAAAACGCCATCATGACAAAAAGCCAACCCGGGCCGGGTATTCCAGCGCGCACAGTTTTGATATCCATGATTTTAGATTGAAAGATAATGCACAAAGATTTGAATTAGGGATGCCTAATTTGCTCGGATTAGCTTTTACAAAACCAGGACTACAGATTCTTTCAGAAACTGACATGAAGATGGTGGAAGAGCATAACTTGGATTTAAGCGGTTACGGTATAGCGGGTATGAAAGAACGGGGAATTGATGTAATAACCTTGGACGATCCTCAGTACAGGCTGGGAGTTATTTCAGCAAAATACGAAGACGCAGGCGGCCTTTGGAAACATTTACATGATCAAGGCGTGGACACATATTATTTTGGAGATCTATTTAGGGTAGATCCTCATATATTCAATAATCGCGACGATGTAGACTTGTTACTCAAAGGCATAGATAGCTACATTAAATAAGATTAATAATGCTATAAAAAATGTTTGGCATCAGTAACGAGTTGATCGGTATTGCTAATTTCGTAAAAAAGCGAACATTTCTGTTGGTACTGGCGCCAGCCATTGGACTACATCTACTTAATTACTCTGTATATCCGGTAAAATCCCCTCCTGGTGGAAGATAGTTTTTATAGATATTGAAGCCATGAACTGACAATTTGGCATGTAAAACAATAAAATAACACTATGTCAAATGTCATGACGGTAACAGGGCCTATAGATGCAAGCCTTCTTGGCTTTACCTTAATGCACGAGCATCTTTTCCTTGATCTTTTGAAAGACAGCTGGTCAGTAAATAATCTTTTATATGAGCCAGAACTAACGTATATCGAAGTTAAAAGATTTAAAGATGCTGGTGGAATTTCATTAGTAGATCAAACTAATCGTGGTTTAGGGCAAAAGCCTGTTGAAGTTAAAAAAATAGCACAAAGGACCGGACTTAATATCATATTAGGCTGTGGATGGTATCGTGAACCATACTATGACAGCGATTTAAATCGCTGGTATGTCGACCAGATATCTGATCAGATGGTTAGCGATATCACTGAAGGTATAGATGACACTGGTGTAAAAGCAGGGGTAATTGGAGAGTTGGGTGCTCACGAAAAATGGGTGTCTCCAGTAGAAGAAAGGGTTTTAAGAGCTGGAGCAAGAGCACATCACAAAACTGGGTTAACAATTACTACACACGGCACACAAAGTCCCGTTGCACTTGATCAACTAGACATTTTAAAAGAGGAAAAAGTTGACCTTAATAGAGTGGTAGTTGGCCATTGTGGCAGTTGGCCATATCCAGAATTTCATCAAGAGATAGTAACAAGAGGTGCATGGCTGTCTTTTGACAATTTGTCAGACACTAATTCATATGAGCTTAACAAATGTTTGCGATTGATTGAACTTGCTGTAAAAGCTGGAAATTTAGATCGGATTTTACTCTCTCACGATGTATGTTATCGAACTCATTATGTTTCGTATGGCGGTTGTGGCTACGATTTTATTTCAACTCGACTATTAGAGCATTTGTCGAAAATCGGATTCACTGACGAAATGTTTTATCAGGTTATGGTTGACAACCCAAGAAGAGCCCTCACGGGTGATTTATCGTGACCAATATAGCTACGGTTACTGGACCGATTTCTACAAATGACCTTGGTTTAACTCTTCCACATGAACATGTGTTTATAAATCATAAAAGAGACAATTGGATGGGTTCAAACGTTTTAGATGATCATATTTTGGCGAAACAGGAATTAATTAAATTTAAAGAAGCGGGAGGACAAACAGTAGTAGATCAGACATCCCGTGGAGTTAACAGAGATCCAAAAGCTTTGAAACAGCTTTCTGAACAAACAGGAATTAACATAATAACTGGCACCGGATGGTTCAAAGAAGCCTACTACGACTTAGATTTTTCTAAAACCAAGGTCGATCAATTAAGTGAAATAATGATTAGTGATCTGACTAACGGAATTGATGACTCAGGAGTGAAAGCAGGCATTATAGGTGAAATAAATGTTAATGCTAGATGGATTACACCCGGAGAGGAACGCATGCATCGAGCAGCTGCTAGAGCTCAGTTAAAAACTGGAGGAACTCTGGCAATAGCAGGTACGCATATATCAACAGCTATGGATCAGCTGGATATATTGGAAGAAGAAGGCGTTGATCTAAGAAAGGTCATTGTCAATCATATAAATGGCAGTCTTAATAGTGAATCTTACCTACAGATAGCGTTAAGGGGTTCATTTACCTGTTTTAATACTTTTCCACTTAAATCTAAAGATCTAATGTCTAGACATGTTTTGATGATTATGAACATGGTTAGTAAAGGGCTAATCGATCAAATTTTAATTTCAAATGGAGTGTCGATTAAAAACCATTTGGTGGCTTACGGAGGAGGGGGGTATGCGTATGTAATTTCAAGCTTGCGTGACCAATTGATGAATCAAGGACTCAGTTTAGATGATTGGAATAAAATCATGCATTTAAATACTGAAAGGTGTTTTACTATTGAATAGCAGTTTACAACAAACCTCAGTTATGACTGTAAATGGTCCTATATCGCCCGAACAGCTAGGGTTCACCTTGATACATGAACATATTTTTTTGTCTATTCTGGCTGACTATCTTGATACTGACAGAGTCCTTGACGACCCTGAATCTGCTTATGTCGAATTGATGCATTATAGAAATGCAGGAGGGGTTACTTTGGTAGATCAAACCAATCGCGGCTTAGAACAACAGCCTGAAGCTGTGCGTGAAATTTCTAAAAAAACAGGACTTAATATCGTATTAGGCTGTGGATGGTATAGAGAACCATTTTATGACGACAGTTTGTATCGTACTAAAACCAATGATATAGCGGATGAAATGATTAAAGATTTGAGTGATGGAATAGATGATACTGATGTTAAGGCAGGAATTATTGGAGAATTGGGCGCACATGAAACCTGGGTATCCCCAGTGGAAGAACGTGTTCTAAGGGCAGGAGCTAGAGCACATTTGCAGACCGGAGTCACAATAGCTACTCATGGTTTATTTGCTCCAGTAGGCCTTAAGCAGTTAGATATTTTAAGTGAAGAAGGTGTTAATCCACAGCGAGTGATTGTCGGCCATGCTCATGATTACCCTTACCATGAGTACCATATAGAAATAGCAAAAAGAGGAGCCTTTATATCATTTGATGGGATGCAAGACGACAACCAGTTTCTATTAAAGAGAGATCTTTCAAATATAAAAAAGATTGTGGACGCAGGATTTATTCATAAACTTTTACTTTCTCACGACGTCTGTGTTAATTCCCATTACATAATGAACGGTGGGTCTGGATATAATTTTATTTCGACCAGGCTTTTCCCGTACTTAAGCGAAATCGGGTTAAATAAAAATGAGTTTAAGCAGATTATGATTGAAAATTCAAAAAATGCCTTTACTGGAATGCAGTAAATTGAACTTTAAGCGATCTCGTCTTCTTATTTTGATTACAAAATACATTTTTTTAATTACGTTTGTGATGCTTGGTTGTTCAATTGAAAAACCAAGCAGTTACAAGGAAACATCGGAGTCCTTGGATATGGAATTTATGGTTGTAGCTGGGAGAACTCCGGAACCCACTCCAACTCCAACTCCAGACCCGCAAAAAGAAGCTGAAAAAGAAAAAGGAATAGAGCTAGATCCAGGATGGGAATTAGCCGGAGATTTACAAATTGGAAGGTGGGGACACACGACGACCGTTTTGCAAAACGACACTGTACTTGTTGTAGGAGGACGGAAAAGACTGAGTTTTCGAGGTACAACAGTACAAGAAGGAGAGATTCTTCCTTTGGGAAGTGATGAATGGATAAAGACCGGAACGCTTAATTGGGAACGGACATTTCATACTGCATCATTGTTGCTTGATGGAAGAGTTTTAGTAGCCGGAGGCACCGGTCGTGTTGTATTAGCTCCAGGCGAAGAGACAATGTGGCGAGGCAATAAAGATCTTAGTTCTGCAGAGATTTATGACCCAAAGGCTGACGAATGGGTCAGTAGTCCAGATATGATTGAAAAAAGACAACTAGCTCAAGCAATAACACTCGAAGATGGCCGAGTTATGATTATTGGAGGCAGGTCTGGACTTTTAACTTTAGCCACGTCGGAAGTCTATGATCCGGTTACTAATAATTGGAATCTGTTATCACCGATGCTGGTGTCTAGAAAGTCACATTCGGCGATTACACTTTTAGATAACCGAATCCTTGTGACTGGAGGCACGGAGGAATGGGCAGGCGGCAACCTAGCATCAGCAGAAATTTATGATCCTTTGAAAGACACCTGGGTCATGGTGTCTGATATGAATCGCTCTCGTCTTGGACACAAATCTACACTTTTACCGGACGGAAGAGTATTGGTCACTGGAGGAACTATAGTTGGAGAAGAGGAGTTTTTGGGCCCAGAGACTACCGCTGAGATTTATGACCCGTTTATAGATAAATGGACTTTAATTACGACCGATTTAAAGCCTCGTAAAGACCATGCGTCAGTAGCTTTGCCTGGAGGAAAGGTTCTTTTAATCGGAGGAGGCAACTCGATTGGCACTCCTGTTATGGAGCTAGAACTTTATAATCCGTACACGAATGAATGGTCAGTCGCCGGGTCATTGCCAGAAGGACGTAACTTGTTAACAGCAACTATTTTACCCGATGGTTCGATTCTTATAGTGGGAGGAGGGGCAGCAATAGGTTACATTGCTGACTTTCCTAATCATACGCTTAGATTTCGTATGCTCAATCATTAATCATGATTGTAAAGCCAAAAAGAGGACTAGCAACAGTGTAATTCCTGGCCAGTTTTAATTTAGCAAGCTGTATTTTTGTTCTGTTATCGAGCCGTCTAAAGATATTCTATACATTTTTAAATCTGGTGACAGATTATTTTCCAAGGATATTAGAACAAAGTATGGATCAATCCATCCACTTTCAACTGCTAATCTAACATCCGTTTCTGAAGGATAAGCCGGGGTATGAGTATGAGAATGGTAAAAAGCCACGATACTTAAATCAAGCCGGCCGGCTTTTTTATCGGCATCTAGAAATTCCTGAGGGTCCATTTGGTATCTGTATGGGCTTTTTACAGTATTGGTAATTGGGATGATCGATTTTGCAATCTCGTTCCCTCCTTGATATGCCAGAAATTCTGTTGCTTCCTTAATCGTTTTAATATCTTCGGTAGGAATCTCAGTATGGATTCCACTTAAATCCGTAAGAATGTTTCGTATGTCATCATGATTTAAATTTAAATCATGATTAAAAGAAGAACTGAATAGAATATTGTCTTTCTCTAAGGAGAATTTATTTACGCATAAATCTTTAATCTGCTGAAATAGTGTTTTGCCTAAAATCACTCCACAAGCTTCGTTTGGATTTTCTGCAAGAGCATGATCGAACATTTCTTTTATTAATGACTTAGTAAATAAAAACAATAATGCACCTTAGTAACTTGGAGATAATGTTGCAATTGTGATCTAGCTTGTATAAATCACTGGTGAGTTAAAATGCCATCCTGAAAACTTTTTGTTGATGCAAGTATTAATGAAATTGCTGGCTCAAGTTTTATTAAAGTAGTGTTTATCGATAAGTGAAATTGTTTTGGGTCGTTTGGGTCAGCATAATCAAAGAACTTTCGATAAAACTCAGACCGAGCTGCATCTTTTTGATCGACAAGCAATCCAGCTTCTGTAGTACTTATATTTTCTCTTTTAGCAATACGTTTAACGCGATCCTCTATAGAAGACGTTAACCCAATTTTTAAAACATTGTCGTCATCCGCCAGTATAACTGATGCACCGCGTCCGACTATGACAGAGTTATCATTGTTTGCTATACCCTTAATGACTGATTTTAGACCATTGATGTAATCTTTATTTTCCAAATGGGCACCCTTGAGTATGGTAGCTTTCGGTAATTCAGCATACTCATTGATTAAATATGCAGCTGCCCAGGGTCCGAAGTGAGGGTCGCCTCCAACTCCACTTATAGCTGATCGTTCTAGCATTCGTTGTGCCAATGACGATAGATTTTCAAGCATGCCAACGGAATTATCTTCTCTTTCCTGCATGGCTTGTACTGTTGCTCCGATTTTTTTGGAAGCTTCACTCAAAATTAACCGATCTATATAGTCAAAACCGAGTTTGTCTGCAACAGCTTTCCCGATGTGCCTTCCGCCCGATCCGGTAAGTCCGCCTATTGTTATTGTAGCCATTCTCTGCCTCCCGCTAAAGCAATTTTGTATTGTTTAAGGAGTGTGCCTTGGAATTTTTACCCTGAAACGTGATTATTGTCAAATTGCACGGGCCAATTACAGTTGGCATAGGCTATGTAAAGCCCATTTATGTAATTTGTTGCGTCCATCTAGGTCTATTAGTTCTATAACCACGGCCAGTTCTAATATATTAGCGCCAAAAGATTCTATAAGCTTTGCGGTTGCTTCTAAAGTGCCTCCGGTTGCTACCAGGTCATCTATGATAATTATTTTATCTGATTTTGACACTCCATCTTTGTGAATTTCTAATGCATCAACTCCATATTCCAGGGCATATGTGATCGACTTGGTTTTAAAAGGCAACTTGCCTTGCTTACGAATGAGTAAAAGAGGCATTTCTAATTCTCTGGCCAAGGGAGCTGCAATTAAGAATCCACGTGATTCAATTCCTACTATTGCGTCAATAGCTTGGTGTTTATATCTGTCTGCCAACAAATCAATGACCTGCTTATATGCCGCCGGGCTTTGCAAAAGAGGAGTGATATCTCTAAAGTTTATTCCAGGTTGAGGAAAGTCCTTAACCTCTCTAATTAATTCTTGAAATCTCATGGTTTTATCCGGCCAATTATATTAGTCTCGGATATGACATTATAATGTCTGAACTTTCAGTTAGGAGATCGAAATGATAGGTATATTTGTCACTTTTAACATCAAACCATCTTGTTTGGAACAATTCATGGGAGCTAGCTATGGGGATGCAAAAGGCTCTGTGTCTAATGAACCTGGTTGTTTTAGGTTTGACATTCTGAAGGATCAAAAAATTTCAAACCGTGTTCATTTTTATGAAGTATATAAAGATCAAGCAGCGGTTGAAGCTCACATAAAATACCCTCATTACATAAAATGGAGATCTGAAGTTAAAGAATTTTTTGAAAACGAGCCGGAAATAACTTTTATGGAAACAGCTGAATTTCCCATATACTCATCAGTGGATTTGTGGGTTCAGCAGAAAAACCATATGGTAAACCAAATTAAAAGTTAAAAACTATTCCATCCTTGATCCACCCCAGGCAGCAGACATGCCTGCTGCAGTTGGTTCAACAATAACATCAATAACTGCCGGCTTACCTGAACTGAAAGACCGTTCCAATGCTGGTCTTATTTCATCAGGGTCCTCGACTCTTTCTCCATAACATCCGAGAGCTTTAGCCATTTCATGAAAAGGAGTGAATCCAAGTTCGCGACCAGGCTTTCGCTGGTCCGGGGTACGCGCTGTCCATCCTGCGTTATTAGAGACAACAGTGACTACTGGTAAGTTGAATCGTACCAAAGTGTCGAGTTCCATAGCGTTCATTCCCATTGATCCATCACCGTGCAACACGAGGTTTTGGTTATCTGGTTTAGCCAGTTTAGATCCAATACCGTAAGGCAATCCGACTCCCATTGTGCCAGTGACGCCGGAATTAAGCCTATGGCCTGGAAGGTAAGTGTTTATCGATTGTCTTCCGAAATGCAGTATTTCATTTCCATCGACAGTAATTATCGCGTCCCGATCTAAAAACTTATTTATCTCGTTGCAAAGTCGCAATGGATGTATCGGAACTTGATTCGAGTTTAGTAGCGCTTCCATATTAGCAGCCTTATCTGTTTGATATTCCGAGAGGCTATGAATCCATTCAGATTCAAGCCTGCCATCAAAATCCTGTTTGCGTTGGCCGGCAGCATCAGCTAGTTGAGTCAAGGCCATTTTTGCATCAGCAACAATCCCGAGGTCACATCCGCGGTTATGTCCAAGCTCAGATTCTTCTATGTCAATTTGAATTAATTTAGCTTCATCAGAAAATCTGCGGCCGTATTGCATCATCCAATTTAATCTCGTACCTATAACTAACACCAGGTCAGCTTCTCGCATTGCCTTACTTCGAGCCGCGGGGAAAGATACAGGATGATCTTCAGGGGCCAAACCTCTGGACATCGGCGCAGTATAGAAAGGGATTTTGGTTATATCAATAAAACGTTGAAATTTCTCTGAAGCGCCGGAGAAAAACACTCCCCCGCCGGCGAAAACTATGGGCTTTTTGGCCGCAGAAATTAAATTAATAGCATCTTCAATTGCTTTAGGATCTGCATTTGGCCGCGACTTAACTACAGAACGAGGAGCTTTAATGACCTTTGATTCGTCTACTTCTTCATATAGAACATCAGCTCCACAATCTATATACACTGGGCCAGGCCTACCTGAAGTGGCTTGCCTGAATGCTGTAGAAATTATTTCTGGATAGCGTTCTGGCAATGTTGGCTGATGGACATACTTGCATAGCGGTTTGAAGATCCCAATCTGATCAACTTCTTGGAATGCGTCTCGTCCTATTTCATGGACCGGTCCAGCACCGCCTAGTATTATCATCGGAGCACAATCTATAGATGCAGTATATACACCTGTTAATAGGTTTAGTGTTCCTGGGCCCGATGCTGCGGTGCAGACCCCTGGCCTTCCTGTAACTCTAGCATATGCGTGAGCCGCGAAGGCAGCTGCCTGTTCATGTCTAAAATCAACGGTTTTGATTCCTAGATCTTGGCACGCCATTACTATATCGAAGTTTGGTCCTCCCATAAGGTAAAAAAGGAACTCAACCCCTTCCTCTTTTAGTGTCTTTGCTATTAAATAACTGCCGGTTACATTACCCATCAGTTGCTCCCAGATTTAAATAATTTTTCAAGACTATCATAATGTTGCTCAATAGTAAGTTTTTGAGGAAATTCATAACAGTCGCTGAAACTAAAGCAAAAAAATTGTTAGAATGTGGCCAAAACGAAATTATTGGTAATGAATTTTTGTTGGTTTATCTTTATCAAGGATCTGTAACTCGCCGGTAAATGGAGGAATTTAACATGACAATGAAACATAAAGTGTCAATCTTGCTGATTGGCAGTTTAACTCTGGTGTTTGTTTTCTTTGTTGGATGTTCTAGCGAAACTGAAACATCTGACTCGACCAGCACGACATCAACAGAAGAACAGGCAACAGATATAGATTCAGGAGGAGAACCAGAGAAGGTTCTTGGCCCAGGAAAGTTTATCAAAACGGGAAAAATGGCTTGGGCAAGGGGCTGGCATGTAACCGTAAAGCTAAATGATGGCACGGTTATCACGATGGCTGGTAAAAGCAGGGGCGGAGCTTCAGCATGGGAACCATCTGGGATAGCTGACTCCGAGATCTATGATCCAGCTACAGGCGAATGGTCTGAAGCGCCCTTGATGCGTGATATTAGAGAAGTACCCAGCGGGAATTTACTAAACGATGGCAGGGTTATCATTATTGGAGGTGGTGCTGTTAGGCAAAAACCTCAAACTACTGTTGAAATATATGACCCTAATTCTAATAGCTGGTCGGTCGCAGCTGAAATGACTATACCAAGGTGGCGTCATAGGTCAGTCGTTTTAAATGATGGCAGAGTATTAGTTGTCGCAGGAGAGAGAGAAGATACAATTCTGGTCCCTGAGGCTGAGGTTTATGACCCTGAAACAGATACCTGGTCTGACGCAGGATCAATGCAAGTCAAGCGAGCATTTCATACTGTCACATTGTTGAATGACGGCAGGGTTCTAGTTGTTGGTGGTGGTGGACGAGATTCCAAAACAAAAGTGGTTGAAATCTTTGATCCCGAGCAAAACACCTGGTCTCTAGGCGCAGAAACCAACTTGTCTCATTCAGCTCACACCGCCACATTACTAAACGACGGAAGGGTTTTGATAACAGGCGGCAAAGGGAAAGTGGCGAAAGGCGAAGTATATGACCCTGAAGCAGACACCTGGACTGATGTAGGCGAAATGACTGAATGGCGTGCTGAGCACGCCGCTATATTGCTTACTGATGGGAGAGTGTTAGTGACAGGCGGAATAGGAAAGGTTGATTCGACTGACATATTTGATCCCACAACTGATACTTTCAGTCCTGGCCCAAAAAGCTTGATAGCAAGATACGCCCATAGTATGACTTTATTGGATGATGGGCGAGTATTGATAGTAGGCGGCAATTCAACAGATGTAAATAGTGGTGATCGGGCTATAACTACCGAAGTAGAGATTTGGGAGCCATAACCAAATTTGAACTGATAATTGTGAGAAAAATCATCTTGTTGTTTTTAAAAATCATGACATAAATCAGCCGGTTTTGTGTTAATAAGATTTTTGTCTAAGGCTGACTGAAACTCTATCGTTGTTGACAGTGTTTAGGTCTGTTATACTGAGGCGCGTTTCAGCACTGGGTTAAGGATCGGTTAGTTGACCTTATACCGAAGTATCAGTTTAACTATAATATCTTTTACTCAGTAAAAGAACTCGACAATCAGTCCAAATGAGATGAGGAGGCTGGCAATTGAATTCAATTGACTACATTAGACCCACAACTGTTGATGAGGCATTAAGTTTATTATCAAAATATAAAGGTAAAGCGCGAATATTGGCTGGTGGCACAGACCTAATTGTGCAAATGAGGGGGGGACGATATGAATTAGATGCGGTGATCGATGGGAAGCATATAGATGAACTTAATCAACTAACCTATAGCAAACAAGATGGCTTGGTAATTGGAGCCGCAGTTCCGTGCCATAAAATTTATGGCGATTCAAAGGTAGCAGAGGCATATCCTGGCATAATGGATTCAGCTAGCCTTATTGGCGGTATACAAATTCAAGGCCGAGCGTCGATTGGCGGTAATTTGATGAACGCTGCGCCTAGCGCAGACGCGATACCTGCGTTAATTGCTCATAACGCAGTAGCAAATATTGCTGGTTCAAAAGGAGTTCGTAGTATTCGAGTAGAAGAAATATGCAGTGGCCCAGGCGCAACCAGTTTGGCGGCCGGAGAGATGCTTGTATCAATCAGTGTTCCAGCCCCAACCAAAGGGTTTGGAGCAAGATACATAAGATTCATACCACGGAATGAAATGGATATAGCCGTGGCTGGGGCTGGGGTATCTGTTCAGCTGAAGAATGGCAAAATAGAAGCTGCAAGAGTGGCATTGGCGTCGGTTGCTCCGACGCCTTTATTCGTTGTAGAGGCAGGTAATTCATTAATAGGCAAAGAGCCTAGTGATGAAAATATACGGATTGCATCTGAGATTGCTAAGCAAGCAGCTAAGCCGATTACGGATATGCGAGGAACTATAGAATTTAGAAAACATCTCTGCGAAGTATTAACCCGCAGAGCATTACATACCGCTGTTGAGCGGGCACGGGAGGAAAATTAAATGCCAGGTAGTAAAGTTCATGTTACAACAACTATAAACGGCGAAAACGTTGAATTTTTAGCAGAACCAAGACAAAGCTTGTTAGAAGTTCTTAGAGACACAGTCCAATTAACAGGTTCTAAAGAAGGGTGTAACGACGGTAATTGTGGAGCTTGCACAGTTGATATGGATGGCAGAATTGTAGACAGTTGCTTAGTGCTGGGCGTAGAAGCTGAAGGGGCAAGTATTAATACTGTAGAGGGCATAGCGAATCCGGATGGCTTGCATCCCTTACAGCAAGCATTTTTAGAGAATGCAGCCCTGCAATGCGGTATTTGCACCCCCGGTTTTTTAGTCGCTTCAAAAGCCTTGTTAGAAAAAGAACCGAACCCTTCCGAGGAAAGAATACGAATGTGGTTAGCTGGAAACCTTTGTAGGTGTACTGGTTATGACAAGATAGTAAAAGCTGTTATAGACGCAGCTCAGCAAATGGCAAGCTAATTTCATAAAATAATTATGAGGATGAAATGACTACAACATACGAACAAAACAAAGTTTTATCTAATAAAGAGTACAAAGTGGTGGGAACTCGACCGGTTAGGCCTGATGGCGCTGACAAAGTGACTGGAAGAGCTCAATATGGAGCAGATTTGCAGTTAACGGGACTATTTTATGCGAAAACGCTACGCAGTCCGCATGCGCACGCTAATATTAAGTCAATTGATTTTACTAAGGCTTTAGCGCTTGAAGGTGTCAAAGCCGTTGTAAGTGCAAAAGATTTTCCTAAAACTAAAGATACCGCAAATTACGGTCTTGGGGATTCACCGATGAATTATTTCAGGGGAAATATATTAGCGGATAAAAAAGTTTTATATAAAGGCCAAGCAATTGCAGCAGTAGCAGCAACAAGTGTGCATATTGCTGAGGCAGCACTGAGCCTAATAGAGGTGAAATATGAAGTTCTTGATGCCGTTTTAACCGCGCCACAGGGAATGGCTAAAAACGCACCAATACTTCATGATGACCTTTTTACTAAAGAATTCGGAAAACAAACCAAGATCAATTCGAATGTAGCGGAGCATTTTCAACATAAAATGGGCGATCTGGATAAAGGATTTTCCCAAGCCGATGTTACTGTTGAAAGAACCTTTGATACAGCAACCGTTCATCAAGGATATATTGAACCTCACAACGTTACTGCTTTATGGAATGATGACGACCGTATACATATTTGGACTAGTACTCAAGGAGCTTTTACTGTTCGAGCAGCAGTAGCTGAAGCCCTGGCAGTTCCAGTGTCACAAGTAAAAGCAACTCCTATGGAAATCGGAGGCGGTTTTGGAGGTAAAATTAACATTTATGAAGATCCCGTAGCGGCATTATTGTCGAAAAAGGTTGGACATCAGCCAGTTAAGATGGTGATGTCACGAGCGGAGGTTTTTGAGGGAACCGGGCCAACGCCAGGGTCTCATGTGACTGTGAAGATTGGCGTAAAAAACAACGGTAAAATTGTCGCTGCTAAAGCTGATTTAAGAATGGAAGCAGGGGCTTATCCTGGCTCTCCGGTTGCCGCAGGAGCAATGTGCGTATTCACAGCTTACGATATAGCTAATGTGACTATTGATGGGTACGACGTTGTAGTGAATAAGCCAAAGACCGCAGCTTATAGAGCTCCCGGAGCTCCTAATGCCGCTTTCGCTACTGAGCAAGTGATAGATGAATTGGCTGAAAAACTTAATGTCGATCCCTTGGAATTCAGGTTGCAAAATGCAGCAAAAGAAGGAACTCGGCGTGCTGACGGGCCCACTCATCCTAGAATTGGGTGTGTTGAGGTATTGGAGGCTATGAAAGACCATAATCACTATCAGTCGCCACTAACACCTGCAAAAAATGGTGGTAAAGTCGGCCGAGGAGTCGGCATAGGCTTCTGGTTTAACATTGGAATGCAATCAGCATGTAATATTACTGTTAATGCTGATGGAACAGTTAACCTTGTTGAAGGGTCTACCGACATTGGAGGATCCAGAGCATCTATTGCGATGCAGGCTGCAGAAGTGTTAGGTATTTCCTACGATAGCGTAAAGCCAACTGTGGTTGATACTGACTCTGTAGGATACACAGCTATTACTGGTGGCAGCAGAACTACTTTTGCTACGGGATGGGCGGCTTACGAAGCAGCCAACGATGTTAAGGCCCAATTAATTGATAGGGTGGCAACCATATGGGGAGTAGAACCTGATTCTGTTGAGATGCAGGAAGGGGTTATAAAATCTAAAACGGATACAGAACTCAACATGACGTTCAAGGACTTGTCTGCACAGCTAAATGATACAGGCGGACCAATAATCGGAAGAGGTGCAGTGGATCCAGCTGGTGCGGGCGGATCATTCTGTGGGCAAATTGTTGACGTAGAAGTCGACCCTGAAACGGGCAAAACTGAAGTATTAAGATTTACGGTCGTTCAGGATGCTGGCAAAGCGATTCATCCAAGTTACGTTGAAGGCCAGATGCAAGGTGGAAGCGTACAAGGAATTGGATGGGCCTTAAATGAAGAGTATCATTATTCTACGGACGGAAAAATGAACAACGCGACTTTCCTTGATTATAGAATGCCAACAAGTTTGGATCTTCCGATGATAGATACCGTTATAGTCGAGGTGGCTAATCCCGGACATCCATATGGAGTGAGAGGCGTAGGTGAGGCAAATATAGTTTCTCCTCAAGCATCTGTAGCTAACGGCATCAAGGCTGCTGTTGGTGTAAGAATGCAAAAAATGCCTATGAATCCGGCTACTATTATGGAAAAACTCTGGTCTAATTGAGACTAGAGTAAAAGTGTAATGAAATGGCCACCGTTTTTATACCGTCTTTGATGCAAGAATTGACTGATGGCCGGCAACAGATTGAGGTATCAGGATCAACTGTCAGGGAGATAATAAACATGTTGGAGGAAAGTCATCCAGGCATTAAAAATAGATTAATGGATGGCTTTAAACTCAAAGGTAACGTTACCGTAGCTGTTGATGGGGAAGTCAGCCCGATTGGAGTGTTGGCCAAAGTGCAAGAAAATAGCGAGGTGCACTTTTTGCCTGCTTTAGGTGGAGGCTGAAGGATAGAATCAAAAATTAAAATCGTATTTTAAAATAAACATTGTAGTTCGACCTGAAATATTAAGGAGAGTACAAAGTGACGACGGCATATGAACCAAATAAAGTTTTAGTCAACGAGGAATTTAAGGTTGTGGGTACAAGGCCAATACGACCTGATGGAGCGGATAAAGTTACAGGAAGAGCCCAGTATGGAGCTGATTATAACGCAGCTGACTTGCTTTATGCGAAAGTTTTAAGGAGTCCATATGCTCATGCAAAAATAAGATCGATAGATACCTCTAAAGCAGAATCTCTCGCAGGTGTTTTGGCAGTGGTAACAGGAGCGGATACGATTCCGCCTAAAGACGGTGAAAGTGCAGATTTTGGACTGGGGCCTCAGCCAATGAAATATCTAAGAGATAATGCAATTGCGACTGATAAGGTTTTATACCAGGGACACGCAGTAGCAGCCGTAGCGGCCCAGGATGTTCATACTGCCGAGGAAGCTATAAAGCTTATTGACGTTCAATATGATGTACTGGACCCTGTTCTTACTGCTCCTGAAGCAATGAAAAAAACAGCTCCGATCTTACACTCCGATCTGACGACAGATGAATTTGGAAACTCCAATGTAGCTGATCATTTTCAACACAAAATGGGCGATTTAGACAAAGGGTTTGCCGACGCAGATGTTGTTATTGAAAGGGAATTCAATACAGCGACCGTACATCAAGGTTATATTGAGCCATGTAATGTGACTGCTTTATGGAACGATGACGGTCGTATTCATGTTTGGTTAAGTACTCAAGGACCATTTCAATATAGAGATGCACTTGCTTTAGCTTTGGACATACCTCAATCTAGGATTAAAGTGACTCCGATGGAGATAGGGGGAGGTTTTGGAGGCAAATTCCCCTTATACCACGAACTTGCGGCGGTACTACTTTCCAGAAAAACTCGGCGACCAGTGAAAATTGTAATGAGCCGTCGGGAAGTATTTGAAGGTACTGGTCCAACATCCGGATCGAATATCAAAGTGAAGATGGGAGCTAAAAAGGACGGCACAATTGTCGCTGCTAAAGCAGAATTAAGGTTTGAAGCCGGAGCGTATCCAGGTTCTCCAGTCGGAGCAGCTGGAATGACTTCATTTACATGCTATGACATTCCTAACGTTGTTGTAGATGGGTATGATGTCGTGGTTAATAAACCTAAAGCAGGAGCATACAGAGCTCCTGGAGCTCCAAATGCAGCTTTTGGTATTGAGCAAGTGGTGGATGAATTGAGTAAAAAGCTTGGCATTGATCCTGTGGAATTTAGGTTACAGAATTGTGCGAAGGAAGGTACTCGTCGTGCAGATGGACCAGTACATCCTAAAGTAGGAGGTATTGAAACACTAGAGGCCCTTAAAGATCATCATCATTATCAATCCCCTCTTACACCGGCAAAAAACGGAGGAAAAGTTGGTCGAGGAGTGGCCTTCGGATTTTGGTTTAATGCAGGCCTACAGTCGACTGTAACAATTAGTGTTAATGCTGATGGCACCGTTAATTTAGTGGAGGGTAGCCCAGATATTGGAGGATCACGAGCTTCCATTTCGATGCAAGCGGCTGAGGTTCTTGGGATTTCTGCGGATGAAGTAAAACCGTTGGTGGCTGATACAGACAGTATTGGATTTTCATTTGGTACAGGAGGGAGTAGAACGACCTTTGCAACAGGTTGGGCAGCGTATGAGGCGGCAAACGATGTTAAGGCTCAATTAATTGACAGGGCAGCAAATATCTGGGGAGTCGATCCAGAATCCGTTGAGATGCAGGATGGGATTGTGCGGTCTAAGACTGACACAGAACTCAGCATGACATTCAAGGACTTGTCTGCACAGTTAAATGACACTGGCGGACCAATAATTGGGAGAGGATCAGTCAACCCTGCTGGAGTCGGAGGAGCATTTGCTGCCAACATAATCGACATAGAAGTTGACCCTGAAACAGGCAAAGTGGATATTTTGAGATTCACAATGGTTCAGGATGCCGGGAAAGCGATTCATCCAAGTTATGTAGAAGGCCAGATGCAAGGCGCGAGTGTTCAAGGTATAGGATGGGCTTTAAATGAAGAATATTATTACTCGAAAGATGGAACTATGGATAATTCTAGTTTCTTAGATTATAGAATGCCGACAAGCCTAGATCTTCCTATGATCGATACAGTTATCGTTGAAGTAGCCAATCCAGGACATCCGTATGGAGCTAGGGGCGTTGGTGAAGTTAGTCTTATCCCACCCCAAGCTGGTATTGGTAACGCAATAGAAAATGCGGTTGGAGTTAGGTTTGAGTCGTTACCGATGAAGCCTAGCGTTATACTTGACGGAATAAATAACCAAAACAATTAATACATGACTGCAAGTTTATTTAAGGGCGTAATAACGCCATTATTAACGCCAATTGATCAATATGATCAAGTACATGAAAAATCCTTAAAAAATCTTGTTAAATATCAATTATCCGGTGGTGTGCATGGTCTGTGGGCTTCAGGTACATCCTCTGAATTTCCATCTCTAGATGAGAAAGAGCGCGTAAGGAGTATCCAAATTGTGGTTGATGAGGTTAATGGTGAAGTGCCTGTAATTGGAAATGTGACCATGCCTAGTACTCAACTTACAGTAGAACTGGCCAAACAAATCATGGGAAATGGAGTATCAGCAATTGCGGCGACACCTCCTTATTATTTTTCTCATACTCAAATTGAAATAGCTGATCATTATCGAGCTATCCGGCAGTCCGTGGACTTGCCATTATGGATATATAATATCCCGAGTATGCATAAAACTCCCGTAGCACCTTCGACTGTGGCAACATTAGCTAGCGAGAGCGTGATATCGGGTATTAAAGACAGTTCGGGAACTGGAGAATTACTTACAGAACTGCACATTTTGCGTGACCGCATGGGCTTTGGGTTATGCTCTACATTAGGCACATCACTAAGAGTTGGAGTAGCCACCGCGCTGGGGGCACAAGGCGTAATTCCAGCACTAGCTAATGTGGTTCCTGGACTGTTTGTTGATATCTGGAACTTTAGCAAAACTGGGGATATTAAAAAGATAAAATCCCTTAACGAAAAAGTCATGATTGCATTGCAACTGGGCTTGCTTGGTAAATCAGGCAGCAGTCAACAAGGATCAATTTTCTCAGGTTACAAAAAAGCTTTAGTCGAACTAGGAGTAATTGAATTTGATTACGTAACCAAACCATTTAAGGCTTTAACAGCCAGTGAAGCTTTAGAAATACCTTTAATATTGGATAAATTAAATATTTCAGCCGACTTGACATCGAAATAATAGTAAACAAGGAATAATCTGAATACATTTTGCTTGTACATAACATAAAATACAAATTGTTGTTAAACAAGTCAGAATCATGGAGCTTAAAATAATCATGACTGAGCAGAAGTACACTTTTACGAAATTTTCCAGTAATCCTTTTTATGAAGAGATTACAGACCGCCTTATTCAATTAGCTGATATTCAGGAAGGTGGTCGCATTATTGATCTGGCTTGCGGCACCGGTCTAGTTACGAAAAGGATTATGGCCCATTTGACCGATGCTAGAGACACAATGATTATTGGTGTCGATCACTCAGCAAGTGCACTTCGCGAAGCGGTAGTTGAATTAAAAGATGCTAAGAACTCCGCAGTTGTTTTCGTCGAAAGTCAGGTAGAACAGTTGTCAGAAGCAATAAAAGAAAAGGTAGATGCAGTTTTTTATTGCAATGCAATCCATTATGTACCAGATAAAGATACGCTGATTCAAGATATCGCGCAAACTATAAAACCTGGAGGAAAGTTTGTTTTTAATACATCATTTTATGATGGACCAGTCCCTGAAAGTACTTTGGCATTTTATCGAAAATGGATGTTTAAGGCACATCGTATATTAAATAAGGAATATGGATTGCGTGCGCAAAAATCAGAAAAAGTAGAATCCCGTAGACAGTTAAACGTTAAACAGTATAGAGAATTGGTTGAACGAAATGGTTTTCAAATTCTTAAAGAGAAAATTGATCCTGTGAAAGTTCCCCTTCAAGGATGGATAGATATATCAAAATTCTCTGATTTCATCGAGGGATCTATGCCTGGTGTTCCTTTTGACAAAGCTAGTGCGGCATTACGCAAGGCTGCACGACAAACTTTTGAAGAAATGAAAATCACTTATACCGTCCGCAATTGGCTTGACATAGTAGCAGTAAGGGTTTAATTCTGGCTTAACGTTAATATTTTCTTGGCTGGATCATTGTTGATTCGGCTCAAGAATTATCTTACAAGCGTTCCCGCTTTTTAATAAGTCAAAAGCATCAGTCACGTTATCCAATGGTAATCTATGTGTTATCAACGGACTTATATCAACTAGACCGGTTTCTAGTAAATGTCTAGTTTTATGCCATGTTTCAAAAATTTCTCTGCCGTTTAATGCTAGCACCGTTAGGTTTTTAAAGATCATATCTTCTGCAATATCAATAAGAACAGGTTTAGGAGGTATACCAAATAAATTAACATAACCTCCTCTTCTTACACCTTTAAAGGCGGCATCAATTGACGCAGTAGCTCCACTCATTTCAAGTACAATATCGACTCCATGGTCTCCTATCTTGGATAACCAACTTGCAGTTTCGGTTCCTGTTAGTTTTGATGGTTGAAAAACCTCGTCTGCCCCTACTTGTAAAGCTAGCGACAGCCTATAATTATTGATGTCTGCGGCGACTATTCTTGATGCACCCGATGCTTTAGCAATCGCTATCGAAAATAACCCGATAGGCCCACATCCTAATACTGCGATACTTTGTCCGGCTGGATCATGAGCTAATGATGATCTGACCGCGCCACCAAACGGTTCTTGTAATGCTGCTATGTCTGGTGGAAGCTTAGATTGATCAGTATGCCATAAAACTTTTTCAGGTATAGCAACATACTCTGCAAAGCAACCATCCCGATCTACCCCAATAATAGATGTCTGAGGGCACATGTGAGGTTTGCCTGACTGGCATTGAAAACAAGAACCACAAGTGATGTGACTTTCACACGAAACAAATTCTCCTAACAATGCCTGGTCTACATTACTTCCTGTTGCCACCACAGTACCAGCCATTTCATGTCCAAGCGTCATTGGGGGTTTAATACGTTTACTACTCCAAGAGTCCCATTCCCATATATGAAGATCTGTTCCACAAATACTCGCGGCATCAACCCTAACTAAGACCTCTTTATTTCCGATTTTAGGAACGGGAATTTCTATAAGATCAGCGCCTGGAGAGCTTGTGAGTTTCTGTAGCGCTTTCATTGTTTTTGGTACGGTATATTTCTTCATAAAAACTCAATTAATCGCTCAGATGCTTTAATTAAATAGACCTCATTATTTTATTGATTGGGACGAAGCTGAGGAAACAAGATAACTTCTCTTATCGATGTTTCGTTCAATAGAATCATTGTTAAACGGTCAATGCCCATACCAAGACCTGCAGTGGGCGGCATTCCTTGCTCAATAGCAATAAGGAAATCTTCATCTAGCCGATCAAATTCATTCTCGTTGTTTTCACCAGAAGAAGCTCTCATTGCCTCTTGGTTTTCAAATCGACTTCTTTGATCTACAGGGTCATTTAATTCAGTGAATGAATTACATATTTCCATACCAGAAATGAAACCTTCGAAGCGTTCAACCATCCTTTCATCAGAACGACATTTTTTGGCTAGAGGAGACATCTCTATTGGATAGTCGACAAGAAATGATGGCCTGATAAGGTTTGGTTCAACTGTATCTGAGATTAGTTTATCTAATAGGCCTGACCAGCCTGTTTGTTGCGATGAGTCGAGTTTTAATTCATCCATTCTCGCTTTTAAAGATTTTAAGTCTGTACATTCAATAAAATCTACGTTGGCATGTTCGATTAATTGTTCTCGCAAATTGAGTCGAGGCCATGGTTCATTCAAATCTATATCTGATCCGTTTATTTGAATTTCTGTTGTGTTTAATACTTCCTTTGCAATATGAGCCATCATGTTTTCTACCATTTTCATCATATCGTTATAATCTGACAGAGCCTCGTAGCATTCAAGCATAGTAAATTCAGGATTATGATTTAAATCAACGCCTTCATTTCTAAATACCCGTCCAATCTCATACACTTTTTCTAATCCACCTACGATCAAACGCTTTAAATATAACTCTGTAGCTATCCTCATATATAGATCACGGTGTAACTGGTTATGGTGAGTAACGAAAGGTTTAGCCATAGCGCCCGCTGCTATTGGCACCAATACTGGAGTTTCTACTTCAATGAATCCGTTGCCATCCAAAAATCTTCTCATTGAAGAAATAATACGCGGTCTGGTAATTGCTATTTGCCTTGCTGAATCGTTAGATATGAGGTCTAAGTGACGGTGCCGAAATCTTAGTTCAGTATCGGTCAGTCCATGCCATTTTTCAGGCAGAGGTCGAAGAGATTTGCATAAAATAACAATGTTATTTGCCTCAACAGATGGTTCTCCTCGTCTAGTTCTAATTACATCACCAGTAACTCCAATCCAATCCCCAATATCTATATCATCAATTAAATCATATTGTTCAGAAAGTAAATTTTTTCTAAGCAAAACTTGAATACGGCCAGATAAATCTTGTAAATCTACAAAAGTAACCTTCCCCATATTTCTAATATTCATCAACCGCCCAGCAATAGTAACCTCACCGGA
Source organism: Dehalococcoidia bacterium UBA1152 (assembly GCA_002311285.1). GTDB lineage: Bacteria > Chloroflexota > Dehalococcoidia > Lucifugimonadales > UBA2962 > UBA2962. The sequence goes on from DBZU01000038.1 coordinate 26,193, forward strand.
GTCAGATGGAGTTTTTTGCGATTCCAGTGAGTCTAGCAGCGCAACAGCTTCTGAATTATTGTGTGTACGTTTGTAATTGTGAGGATAAGGATTTATACCTTTTTTATGCAATCTATCTAGTTTTTGTTTTCTAATATCAAAAATGCTGTTAGTTGATGTATTTTCGTCTTTAATGCTCATTATTGATTTACTAAAGGACCACTTAAGTTAATTAATCTAACATAAATAATAAATGAAAAGACTGAGTAAGGTGCGTTTAGGACACACGCTCAGCTTGATTATAGATTCTATCTGACCGTAGACTAGCCTGCAAAAATATTTTTCGACTTTGTCTAAAATTTGTACAAAAACTACTTTAAACAGAGATACCCCACTGCTAGTATCCACACTCAGTTGAATATGAGCTGATAAAAATTTAATGAAATGAATATCAACTAGTAACTAGATGAGCACACAGATATCTGGAGGAAGAGACCGAGGTCGTAGGCTTCATTCTATATCAGCTAAGATTAGACCTACTTCCCAAAAGCTTAGGTTGGCTATTTTTTCCATTTTGTCTGATTTGCCAAAATCACCCAGGGTCTTAGATTTGTATGCTGGCACAGGGGCATTTGGGCTTGAAGCGCTAAGCAGAGGGGCCATTCATGCAGACTTTGTGGAGGTCAATGCAAGGCTTTGCAAAATTATAAATATGAACATCAAATTGCTCGGATACCAAGACCGAGCTCGAGTAATCAAGGCGAAAGTAGACCAAGCCTTCGATTCATTATTAATGCAATACGAGGACAATTTCGGTGGCCACGACGGAGGATATGACTTGGTATTTTTGGACCCACCATATTTGGACAATCCATGGGAACACATATTAGGTAATCCTAGTTGGGGGTTGTTAATGAAGCCTGCTGGAGTGTTAGTGGCTGAACACAGTACAGATATGATACTACAAGGCGGTTATAATAAATTGGTTTCCAGGCAAACTCGAACATACGGCGATTCAGCCATATCTATTTTTGAACTGTTGGAGAATTAACTTGGTTACTGCAATATATCCCGGCACATTTGACCCAGTACACAATGGACACGTTGATGTAGCTGAAAGAGCTTCAAAATTATTCGATAAGTTAGTTATTGGAATTTATAATAGTCCACCAAAAAATTTGTTGTTTACTATGGACGAACGTGTTGAAATGTTTCGTAAAGCTATAGTGGATAAAAAGAATATAGAGGTCCTTCCTTTTAATGGATTGGCAGTAGACTTTGCCCTTAAAGTAAAGGCCGGTTTTATACTGCGAGGCCTTCGTGCTGGTATAGATTTTGAAGTTGAATTCGAAATGGCACACATGTGGCGCAATCTATACCCTGATATAGATGTAGTATGCGTGATGAGCGCTTTGGAACACCAATTCATACATTCTTCAAGAATAAAAGAAGTTGCCCAATTAGGAGGAGATGTGGAGAAATTAGTGCCTGTCGGAGTAGCTGATCTAATTTCTGAAAAACTGAATAGAAACTAAGGAGAGTAGAATGCAAAGTAACATACAGAACACACTCGGTAAATTAGAAGAAAATATAAGCAGCGCTAGTAAAATGCCTGGCATCGGCAATAAAGCCGTGGTTGATATTAAGAAATTGAAGTCAATCCATGATGAACTGGTTAATTCTATACCGGAAGAACTTTTGGAAGCATCAGAAGTTCTTAAGCAAAAGGAAAGCATTATTAATCAGGCATATCTGGAGGCGAAACGTACGAAGGGAATAGCGCAACAAGAATCCGCCTCTGTCAATGAAAAAGCTCGCAATGACTATGAACAGAAAATAAGTGATAGCGAGATTACTAAAGGCGCACAATCAAAGTCGGAAGACATAATATCTGAAGCCAATAAAAAGGCTAATGAAATCGTGGAAGAAGGTGAAGGTCAGGCAGACAAAATATTAGAAAAAGCACAAAACGCTGCGACACATCGTAAAGAAGGAGCAGACCAATATTCTAAAGAAGTGCTTTTCAATATCGAAGAGAGACTATCTCAAATTCTTGCTCAGGTTCGTCGCGGAATAGATGCTTTGAACGAAGATGTTCAACAAGATGAGCAGGCCAAAATTTCAGTAAATGGCAACTTATCAAATAGCTAGATTTTTAAATCAGTAATTAATTATCATCTAAAGATATTAGACTGGTATAGTTAGTTCTGTGATTAGTCGAGCTGTAATTTAGTGTCTAATCCGTCTGGAAAATAATTTCCAGAAAATATATTATCTTGTGGCCAATAAGTCTTTGGCAATTCATAGTAAGCTTCGGTTTCGTTACCGTCAGGATCAAAAAAGTAGATACCTATCGAGATACCGTGATTACCAATACCGGCGTCAATATTATTTTCAGCTAGATTGTCTCTTAATTCACGAAGATCCGATAAAGAATCATATCTCCATGCAGTGTGATATAAGCCTACTCTATTTGGATCTGGGCCTGGGGCATCTTTCCCAATCTCCATCAGTGCTAATTCGTGTGAAGAGTCAAAATTAGATGTAAGAAAAACCATTTTGTTTTCAAACCTAGCCTGAACATTGAGCGACAAAATATTCGTATAAAAACTCTCGGCTTTTTTAAGTTCTCTTACACGTAAAACTACATGTCCTAATGTTTTTGGCTTAACCATTGAGTATTAACCTA
>DBZU01000038.1:28954-29176 GCA_002311285.1 Dehalococcoidia bacterium UBA1152
TTCTATACCTCTAACCGGTGTGGGGTAGGTTGTCGTGGGTCTGGGCCGTATTTGTTCGGGCCGTCGTCACCTTTCCTGACAAACCATCGTATCCACCATACCATGCCGACTAACAGTGCACATAAACCCGCTAAAATCAGAATCAGAACAAGGCCGCTGCGGTAATTAAGAACAAAGTTGCCATCATCACCAAATCCGATTAAGCTTCATCGCGATACCTCC
>DBZU01000058.1:0-371 GCA_002311285.1 Dehalococcoidia bacterium UBA1152
TCGCGCGGTCTTCCATTTTTCATAGTTGAATCCAGACTGTCTGCACATTTCCTGAAATCTCTGCTCTCTATCACGTATCTCGTATGAAGTTTCAATCAACTTATCTGATGGAATATCTCCAGCGATCTTTGTACAACCATTTAGGTCAGCTATCAATAGATCTCCTGGATGAATAATCAATCCTGCTATTACCACTGATCGATTCACTGATGTGAGATTAAAAACGCCATGACCAGGCACAGTTCCATGTGCCCAAATTGCCAAACCTGCAGCCTCAATACCTGTAAGGTCTCTTACGGTTCCTTTATTTGAACCTTTCAAACCTGATTCAACGCTTTACATTGTTAAAACTTCAGTCAAATAACTTAATT
>DBZU01000058.1:439-8998 GCA_002311285.1 Dehalococcoidia bacterium UBA1152
GCGGGAGACGGGACTCGAACCCGCGACAGCTTGCTTGGGAAGCAAGGACTCTACCACTGAGTTACTCCCGCTTTCATATCATCGTTTCATATCTTCAAGGTTGACTTTTTGGTTCGTATATTTTTTTATATTCGGTGGTGATTTTATTTGATGGAAAATTTTAAAAAATAATAAGGCCTTAAAATGCTCATTGTCGAATTATTTCAATACTGCTTCTTAATTACAACATAATAATATTTCCACATTTTCAAACTTCCTTTTAAGAGTATCTTGTAGAGCCGAAATCCACTAATGAAAATCTTTATCCGTTAGTTTAGTTGATGACTTTTTAGGAGCCAATGGTGTTAGTATCTTTAAACTCCTTTTCGAACTTCATTTGTTGACTACAAAGATGATGTTATTGTAAGTTGAATCGGATTAAACCGATATTCACTGGATAATCAAATACTTTAGGAATTTACTGTTGCTAAATCATAATTTATTTCTAACCATTTCATTATTAGTTTTGTCCATTTTTGTATTTGCGTGCGGAGGTAGTGAATCAACAAAAGATTCCGGTTCCGCAAGTTTAGACTCTTCCGTGTCTGAAGCAACCACCCAAGGCAACACGTCAACCATCGTCAGCGAATCAATTTTGCTAAATCCTATGGTCGAAAACAGGCAGGATTACGAGTTAGTCGTATTGTCTGATGGAAGATTACTATCACTTGGCGGCCGAGGAGTATCACATGGCGGCGACTCTTCTGGTAATGCTCTTGACACAACAGAAGTCTATGACCCTGTAAACGATAAATGGACATCGTCAGGACCAATGCGTAAGTGGAAAACTTGGCCAAGTGCAGTTGAATTAGCAGATGGCACAGTATTAGTCGCAGGAGGTGCCATCCAAAGAGAGAGTACATCGCTCGCAGAAATCTGGGATCCGAATACAGGCGAATGGGTTAAGGCAGCTTCTATGAACATAGCAAGAAATTATTACACGTTAATTAACCTTGAAGATGGTCGAGCAATAGCTGTTGGTGGAGCTGATGAAAACGAAACTGATACCTCAACAACAGAAATATATGACCCTGCAGCAGACACCTGGACATTAATTGATCCTATGGGTGATAAACGAATATGGCATACCAGCACAGTATTAAGTGACGGTCGTATACTTATAACCGGCGGTGGTCACCGTGATGGCCCTTTTCTAAAAAGCGCTGAAATTTTCGATCCAGCTACTGAAAAATGGCAATATGCTGGGGAAATGAACGTTTCCAGATCTCATCATACAGCAACATTAATGACAGATGGTCGCGTATTAGTTGTGGGAGGTATAGGCAGCAAAAAGAATACTTCCGAAATATATGACCCAGTAACAAACACCTGGGGCTCAGTTACAGAAACTACAAGTCCAAGATCCGAGCATATTGCAATAGCAAATTCAGACGGGTCAGTATTAGTTGCAGGCGGTACAGGCTTTCAACAAACAATGGAATTATATGATCCAATCTCTAATACTTGGACTGAAGTCGGCAATATGCATTTCAGCAGAGCTCGGTTCCATGCTTATAAAAGAAATGATAATTCCATTATGCTGATAGGTGGCCAAGGAATTGAAAGAGTTCTGGCTGAAACTGAAGTAGTCAACATAACGCTTGCTAATCGAACTCAAGCTGAGTTAGATGCTAATGCAGAAGCAGCAAGATCTGGAGTTCAGGAAGTCGCTCTTAATGCTACTCCAACTCCCCAGCCAACACCTACTCCAAAGCCTGAACGTAAAACTGTAACAGGTGAAGGCATGGAGTTCGACTTTCCTGAAGCTATTGAATCCGACTCGTCTGGAAATACGATTATCCCGCTGGGTAATCCTGTTAAATTGGCTTTGGGACAATCCGTAATTAGCCCTGATCCTGGGTCTGGTACAAATGGCAAATTTGAAGCACTTATATCAGACGATCGAGAAAACGGCGGCACCGCTGTCGTCAAAATCAAGATTAGAATGGCATTATTTGAACAGGGCTCAGTAGACTTGACTTTGGAAGCAGGAGGAGGTCCTGCGGCCAAGAAATTAGGAAGACATTGGGTAGGAGTCATAGACTTAGAATATGACTCAGATAATAATCCAATTGCTACAGTAGTAATTTTCGTGCCTTAGACTGTACGTGGAGCCAACAGGAGAACTCGAACCGCCGACTTGCTATTTACTAAACGGTTGCTCTAAATGTCTGCTTGTACTGTTCTTATTCCTTCGATATTAGTACGATGTAACGCGATCAGCTCATAGTTGCCAAGTTGTTCCAGTTTTTCTTTTACGAGTTCGCCTATTAAGCCACTCATTCCAGTTATTAGAACCTTAGTTGTCATGTTTTTATCCTAGAATTCTATGAGTGCTCTTCCAGCGATTTTCCCATTTTCGAGATCATCTATAGCTGTTAGAGCATCCTTCAATGCATAACTTCTCGTGACTAATTTATCTAGAGGGAAGTATGATCCTCTGTCTTTTCAAGTTAACGTTTAATGAGAGAGGTGTTTTTGTTTAAACCTAACACATTACTTTATACTTATTAAACACCTAGATTAGTATTGGACCGTTATAGGCTTCTATTTTTATGCAATTCTTAGCTTTTCTAGGTGTATCTTATTATTACAATCTAGAGGTTTTTATCTATGAGTAATTGGGGAGAAATTTACAAATCAATTGGAGTACAACCAATAATTAACGCAATTGGAAGTGTGACTATGCTTGGAGGATCAACTTCAGTGCAAGAAGTAAAAGAAGCTATGGATGCAGCCGATTCCAGTTATGTACCCATGATGGAATTAGAAGAAAAAGCTGGATATCAGATTGCAAAGTTCACTAACGTTCCAGCAGCATATGTGACTTCTGGCGCAGGCTCTGCGCTGACTTTGGCTACCGCAGCTTTTATGGCAGGAGACAATGATGATTTTACAGAGCAACTCCCGGACACTACCGGAATGAAGAATGAAATATTGATCCAAAGAAAACAACATTATTGGTACGACCGTTGTCTTGAACTAGCAGGGGCAAAACTTGTCACATTTGGATCGGAAGATGAAACCACAAAAGCAGACCTTGAAAAAGCGATAACAGACAAAACCGTAGCTGTTCATTACTATGCTGAAGAGCAACGGATAGATCCTAAGGCTTTATCCCTAGAAGATACCATAGAAATAGCAAAGAAAAATAATTTGTATGTATTAGTAGACGCTGCAGGACAAATCTACCCACTAGAAAATATTGGTAAATATGTCAGGATGGGGGCAGATATTCAATGCGTGGCTGCTAAATACTTAGGTGCTCCTCATTCAGTAGGTTTTGCACTCGGCACAAAAGAAGCCATACGCAAATTATCTCTACAGTCATTTATTGGATATGAAGGTAGAAGAATCCGGGGAGTTGGAAGGCCACAAAAGGTGGATAGACAAGAGATAATAGGCTGCGTTGTCGCCGTAGAGAGATGGATGAGCTTAAATCACGAAGAACGTTTAAGCAAAGCCGAGACTATGACCCAAACAATAATCGATAAGATCAAGCACATACCGACCATCGATGTAACGATGATAGAAAATATCCTTGGAGTTCAACCCTTTGGGTTGACTATTACACCCAATTCCAAAGCGGACTTCACAGTGGAAGATTTAGTAGAAAAATTAAAATCAGGCAATCCTCCTATTTGGACCAGAAAAGCTTTCTTTGCGAAAGAAGGTGAAGACTATATGGAAATCCATATGTTTGGGTTAAACCCAGGAGAAGAAAAAATAGTGGGTGATCGGATAGTAGAGGCGCTCTAAAAATACAATGCGCCATCCACTTTCGTTCTATCATAATAAGCCGCCATTTAATAATATTAACTTCAACAAATAAATTTATGGGCCAGTAGCTCAGTCGGTTAGAGCGCAGTCCTGATAAGACTGAGGTCCGTGGTTCGAGTCCACGTTGGCCCACCATAACTTTTTGAACTTAAATTCAGACATTCTGCACCAATCTTACTTTTTGATATTTGAAAATAAACTGCGTTTTTACAATTAACAATCAATATGTATTAAAGTTTGTCTGATCTGACTTTTGATTTCTTCGATGTTGGGAAAAATAAATGGATTCTACAGCCACCGAGCTGGAATGCCCGTATATCATCCACCTCAAACAGGCTACTTGATGTTATGGTTCAATAATTAATGCTGAAACTTTTATCCATATCCAATTTCGCTATCATCGATCATCTTGAGTTAGAAATAGGCCCAGGACTAAATGTTTTTACTGGCGAAACCGGTGCAGGCAAGTCTATTATCATCGATGCATTAAGTTTAGTGATTGGGCAAAAAACTGACAGGTCAGCCATTCAACATGGCCATAAGGACGCTCAGATAGAGGCTGTGTTTGAATTGACGAGTTATCAAAAAGATCAAATAAAAACATTAATTGACATTGAAATAGACAATGAAATTATTTTGTCTAGAAGAATTAATGAACGGAGGTCGGTGTGCCGGATTGACGGGATGATCGTCAGGGTAGGTGTTTTACAAAACATTGGGATGATAGTTTGCGAGATACACGGTCAAGGCGACCAAGCATACTTAGTTAATAGTGACCAGCAGCTGTTGGTTTTAGATGAGTATGGACAAATTCAAGACACAAGAAAACAGATGAACGAAGAGTTTAATAGGCTTAAGGCGATGCGAGAAGAAATCATGAAACTTGAACAGCAACGCTCGCAGTCGCAAGAACGGGCGGAGCTAGTTCATTTTCAGATGAATGAAATTAGCTCGGCTCAGGTTGATGTGAATGAAGAATCTGGTTTAAAGTCGGCTATAGACAGGTTTTCAAATGCCTTAGAATTAAAACGTTTAGTTACGCAAGCAATACAAATTTTTTCTGGTGATGAAAATGACAGCCGGTTGTCTGTGGAGAATCTTTTAAGAGAAGGGGGAGCATTCTTGGAGCATGTATACAAGATAGACTCCTCTACTAAGTCGCTAACAGAATTAGCAGAAAACTCACTTTTCAACATTGAAGATGTTGTTCGTAGACTGCGTGATTATGAAAATTCAATCGAAGTAAACCCCGTTGAGTTGGAGCGACTAGAAGAGAGGGTGGTCATCCTGAATGAGATGAAAAGAAAATACGGAAACACTCTTCAAGAAGTTGTCAGGTATAGAGATAAGATTAAATTAGAATTAGAGGAATTGGATACCTCAGAAAACAAAATACAAAATCTGCGGGAAATACAAATCGAACAAAAACGCCGCCTCAGCATAATAGCATCAACTTTATCTATTAAGCGAAAGAAGCTCTCAAAACTCCTGGAAACAAAAGTAGAGTCCTATTTAAAGGGTGTTGGAATGAAAAATGCTCAGTTTAAAGTGCTGATAGATAACAGGAAAGACGAAGAGGGTTTACCCGTTTCCGTAAACGGAAATACCGATAGTTATTCATATGGACCGGATGGTATAGATGAAGTGAAAATGCTTTTCTTGGCAAACAAAAATCATTCTCCATTGCCGCTGTCTCAGGTTGCCTCTGGTGGAGAATTATCTAGAATAATGTTGGCAATTTTTGTAACGGTTAATAGCAGCGACGCAAAGTCCACTTTAGTTTTTGATGAAATAGACTCTGGAGTAGGAGGCAGGACGGGAACAATAATAGGGCAAAAACTGAGAGATTTATCAAATCAACGCCAGGTTATATGTGTTACACACCTACCTCAGCTAGCAAGTTTTGCAAATAACCACTGGTCTATCATAAAAAAAGAATCAAATGACAGGATTATTGTAAGCGCATGTCTCTTAAAGGGAGATGAGGTCGTGAAGGAGCTTGGGTTAATGATCGCTTCCGGCGATAAGACCTCTGATATAGCTGCACGTGCAATGATTGATCAGGCCAAGTCACAAGTTTAGTTATATAGGAATAATTTTTATAAATTAAAGATACTGTCAACTATAACGGTTAATATTCGTACTGGTATGGGGGCAATAGAACGCAGTCCTGATAAGACTGAGGTCCGTGGTTCGAGTCCACGCTGGCCCACCACCCATTTTTAAATACGAATTTGGGATATTTCCATAAATTACTTTTGGGTTTTGTCTCTTCAAAAACTGCTTTTTCATATTTTACAATCAATACGTATGGCAACTTTTTGAGGTTCGTAAAGGGTGAAGCTACCTGCTTCTCGATCTTTTGCCTGAACTTGCTTTCACGGCATCACGGATTGAATTTACAGAATGATTATTCGATTTCTTTCTATAGCGATAGCTTTTGGCGCTAGACTTACCTTCCTCAATACTCCTTATTGCTTTCGAAGCCCTATTATATCTTCCCTTTCTCTGTCTCTTCTGTCGTGAATCCCCATCACTCCCTCGATATTCATTGGACCTCGAGCCGCTCACATTTGTTTTACCATAGTCGATATCGTCGATGGTACGCCTATCAATCTTAGCCTTTAGAATATTTTCTATTTTACGAACCATAAACTCGTCATCAGGCACAACAAAAGTTAAAGCTTCTCCTCTTTGCTTAGCCCTACCGGTACGTCCAATTCGATGAATATAAGCATCCACAGTATTTGGAATGTCAAAATTTATCACATGTGAAACTTCGGACACATCAATTCCCCTGGAGGCTATGTCAGTAGCCACCAAAATGTCGTACTTACCATTTTTGAATCCATTTATTGACATATTCCTTTTATTCTGAGATAAATTGCCTTGCAAAACGGCAACTTTATAATCTTTATTGTTGAGATCAGCGCCAAGTCTTTTCGCCCTATGTTTGGTACGGGTAAACACAATCACACGACCAGTAGCAGTTGTTTCCAAAACTTTAAACAAGCACTTAGTTTTGATCTTTTCATTCATTGGATATAAGGCGTGTGCTACTGTGTCTGCTGGTGAAATAATCCCTATTTGAACTGTTCTTGGAGATTTAAGGATATCCTTGGCCAAAGCACGTATATCATTTGGCATTGTGGCCGCAAAAAACAAGGTTTGTCTCTCAACAGGTAAATGATTAAGTATCTTTCGAATGTCGGGCAGGAATCCCATATCACACATGGTATCCGCCTCATCTAAAACCAAAGTTTCAACCCTAGACAAATCAATAGTTTTCTCGTTTAAATGATCCAATAAACGTCCAGGACAAGCAACAACTATATCTGGATGTCGTGATAGTTTGGACTCCTGAGGACGTTTATTTACACCTCCGTAGATAGATATGCTGCGAGATTTGGTATATTTCCCTAAATCGACAGCTGTCTTATTAATTTGATCTACCAACTCACGGGTAGGAGCTATGATCAAAGCCTTAATCGACTTATTATGATCTGTATGTATCTTATCCAGTATTGGCAATATGAATGCTGCTGTTTTACCCGTGCCAGTTTGGGCTAAGCCTAAGACGTCCTGCCCTTCCATTGAAATGGGAATCGCTTGTGCTTGTATAGGGGTGGGTTCAATATATTTAGCGTCTCTTATCGAGTCCAAGAGACGTTGGTTTAGACCCATATCTTCAAATTTCAGTTTATTCTCCTAATATGCGTGTTTTGAATTAAACATTTATTTCAATCTAAAACCTTCAGAAAATAACTGTTTCTACGAAACGCTTAAAGTATGATACAGAGCGTCAAAGGGATGGTATAGCAGGCTCAAGGTGTTAATTATTGGTTTACAAATTTCACTATGACTGATATTACCCAGTCAAAAATAGAGGAAATAAATATACTATGCGTATTGAGGAATAATTTTTATAAATTAAAAGTTTTGTCAACTATAATGTGTAATATTCGTATTGCTATCGGGGCAATAGAACGCAGTCCTGACAAGGCTGAGGTCCGTGGTTCGAGTCCACTCTGGCCCACCATAACTTTTTGAACTTAAATTCAGCCATTCTGTACCAATTCTGCTTCTTTATATTTGTATAAAAACTACTCAATCTAACAGAATTACTAACCTTTTTTGTCAATATTGCGTGTTAATTGTAAAGTTTTTACTAGTTGTCGCTAGATAATCAAATTATGCGGAGAATTTAATGTTGCTAAACGGTAAAGTGTTGGTACCTCTTTTACTATTATCTTTGTCCGTTTTTGTATTTGCGTGCGGAGATAGTGAATCAACAAAAGATTCCGGTTCCGAGAGCTTAGACTCAACCATCGTCAGCGAATCAATTATGCTAAATCCAATGATTGTAAAAAGACTGGATTTTGAATTAGTGGTACTGTCCGACGGCAGACTGCTTTCAATAGGCGGCCGAGGAGTGGCAGATGCATCAAGTGGATATCCGATATATATAGCCACAACAGAAGTATATGATCCTGTTAAAGATGACTGGTCATTCACGGGTGAAATGAACAAGGGAAGATCGGTACCAAGAGCTGCAGAACTAAAAGACGGCAAAGTATTGATCACGGGAGGCACTGCGAAATATAACGGCACGGCACTGACAGAAATTTGGGATCCCGGCACAGGTGAATTGACTATCGTGGCTCCAATGAACCAAGCCAGAGAAAAGTTTGCTTTAATTCGCCTTGAAGATGGCCGAGTAATCGCTATAGGCGGCGCTGA
>DBZU01000051.1:0-4938 GCA_002311285.1 Dehalococcoidia bacterium UBA1152
TTAAAGATTCAATATAAGTAAGAGAATGTCTTTAACAGATGTAATCTTTATATGAAAGGTAATAGAGATCAAGTTGGATCGTGATCTAATTTAGATCTTTTTAAAGATTCGATCCGAGCCATAATCTATTGATTTTCCTTGCTGTAGATTCGATCCAAGGATTTTTTAACATCAAATTATAAGTTACCGCTGACTATTGAAGTGGCTCAAAATATGTAATGCAGACATATCTCGTCTAAAAGCTATAACTGATGACCCATGCTCTGGTGAATAACCAATATTTATCAGGTAACCTTGTACCGTGGCCCGACCGTATTCGACTACCAATTCACCTTTTCTTGGCTCAGACAAATGACATGTCTCTATGATTCGAACGATCTTGTCTTTGACAGCGTTATGAATTTTAGCTTTATATTCGGGATCTACATTCGTAAGTACCATGTTTGAAAACTTACGCTTAAATTCACTTAGACTGGTCGAAGGAGCTACTGATTCACGAAGCTCGTTCCATGTATACATCTGCTGCGCCTGACGTCCAGTAATGAGATGTTCCCTCGCCCATAGACCAAACAAAATTTCAATTTCATTCTTTGTTGCGAAAATATCACTGTCAATCAACAACATTTCGTTAAGAGATTTTTCAGCGCGCACGGCAGCTATAATATTTTTCACTGTCGAGCGCGGAAACTGAATAACTGCTGCTTTTTTTTCTATCTCTCTTTCATCTTCATAGGTAACAAGAGCCTCAAGTCTGAAAAGCTTGTAATACATTTCAATATCTTTAATTGTACTGTGGTCTTGTCCATATAAATCGCGCATATCAAATGTAGTTGCTGATATTCGCTGCAACGATTGGATAGCATTATTCATATAACCACCAGCTGATGCATCTGAAAGCGGAATATCCTTCGCCATTGATATAAGAGGCTCTAGTGGTAATGTGAATGTTTCTCCAATAGTATCGGCCTGTTCAACTCGTTCAGAAATATGATTGATAAGCCAGGTAATAGCGCCTGCGTAGTAGCTCATATCAGGTAAATAGATAAGCCTTCCCTCTTCTGCTCGGGCGGTGATGGAGATTGGTTTTACTCTACCGTCTACTTTTAGTTTAACGTTGATAGTACCTGCTTTATCTTTACGATTGGTTCGCATCGCTTTGACTAGATATCTAACAATTTGTAGCTCAAGAAATCGTGTTTTATCGTCATATCGGTCAATATCTATAGTTTCAACGGTATTAGATGACACCAATTGATAATTATCTCTCTCCGGTATTGATGAATGGTCTGCAGCTGCTACAGCTTGCCCTTTAGGTATCGCTAATGTAAAAAGCTTTCCTCTACGACGTCGTATTGGATCAGTTGTAATAAATTCACTTTTTATAAGATTAGCTTTTTCAAGAGTGACGAGATGATGTCGAATATTTGATACTTTTCGATTTATACGTTCGGCGATATATTGGATACTTGCAATGCGTTCGTCGATATCCTGTAGAGCTATAAAGACGTCAGAAATCACAGCAATCGTAATTGGTGAAATAGATAATGCTCCACATAAACGAAGGTACAGTTTCAAATCGAGTGATTCAGGAGCGTCAACCAGAGGCGCTTTAAATCCATATTTTTCTGACAAGTCAAAAAGCTCTCGCACTATAATTTCCCCCGTTGTTATAGATTACAGTTATTTCGTAGATTCGATCCTGAGGTTACCCAACTATCTTTATCAAGTCCATTTTAAAGGTTGAATTCAGTAGTATGTTCAAAAGAAGTAAAACCTTTACTAGGTTCAGGTGAACCTGATAGGAGTTAACACCTCGCAAGAGCTTGCCCGTAAAAGCTTTTAGGGAATTTCTTATTAATAAATCAAATACCGAATTTATTAGGTTTATTGACATTAAAGTCTTGGTTTTCTTTGATGATGTTTCAATAATAGGTACAAACTTTTAATCTTCTCTTAGCTTGCGGGATAAGCTTATCTACTTAACATTTTCTTTATTGGGTTCATGTGAACCTAATAGGCATCAACACCTCTCAACACACTGCCAGTAAAGACTTTCAGTTAGCTATCAATAATTGAACGAAATAAACTACACAGCTTTTCTGAATGGATTAATAAAAGATTCGATCCGAGACATTGAAAGATTAGCATGTCAGACTGATGTTATGTGCTGATACAAGGTTGAGATTATGAATACAGACGAAATGTACAACGGACTGCGGGTGCTCTCTAGTTACCATAGAAAAGGAGGCGTTGGAAAAACGTTTCTTGCATCAACAATTGCATATCTGTTAGCAACCGGCGGCCCAGGCGGAAAGGGGATAAAGCGTCGTGTTTTGGTGCTGGATTACGATTCACAGCAAGATTCGTCCAAAGCATTCTTAAAAATGGATGCTATACCAGGCGATGATGAATACGCTGCTCCGCTACACCCAGAATTTGAAGAGATTAATGATCCAGAATGGAGTGGCCGAAATACTTCCACTGATATCTTGTTTGATTCACCAGTATATGAATATCCAACTGCTTTCGAAAACATCAAAGTGTTACCGTCTGAAGGTAATGTTGACCGTGTACTAGCTCTGACACCGCAAGCGGATAGACTGGTTTCAAAAATTTCGACACATATGCGCGATTGGTTTTCAATTCCAGAACTGGCGGAAGATTACGACATCGTTATTGTTGACAACCCGCCAAGTAAGTCACCGGTTAGCGCTGGTATGTTGGGAGCCGCTACTCATGTGATAATTCCGACTGAACCTGAATACGACTCTATAGATGGTGTACCTATGCTGCTTAATCGAGTAGACCGTATCAACGAAGACCGACAAAAATCACCACTGAAGATAGTCGGTGTTGTTCCAAATAAAGTTCCAAGCAAATCGCGTCTTACACAGAAAGATGAAGTGGCACTTGCGAAACTTTACGACAAAACTGGTCCTACCGGAGAATATATGACGCGCTTTTGGCTTCAGCAACGTAATTGCTATCGCGTTATGGAACGCCCATCTGTTGATGAGTCACATTTTAATTACGTGCATAATCATCACGCGCAAAAAGAAATGCAGAAGCTTTATGAACTGATTGAAGGCAGCTTATGGGGGAATGAATAATGAACAGCCCTAAAAAGGCGAGACGTAGAACAGTCGGAAAAGTTAATACTCAAGAAGACTTAATAAGTCAATTTGAGTCAGGGGAGGGCGTATCTAAAAAATCTCAACAGATGTTGGATGACCTCAAAGCTCGGGACAAATCCAAAGAAAGCGAAGTACATGACGATCCTATCTTTAAGACATCCTCTGAATTAGATAGGGTGCTGGTAGATTATATACAACCACAGTCAGATAATTCACGATATTTACCCGTTACCTTTGCACAGAAATCAGATGATGAGTCTATCGCAGCTTTGGATAATTGTGTTGTCTGTGAAAAGGGAATTCTTGAGAATCGATTATCAAAAGACAACCCTCGTTATGACGCGGTTAATTTAGAAATAGAAGAAATTAAAAATCTAGCTGAAACGCTAAAGCACAGTGAACTAGTTCATCCGATTTCTGTGTGGAGAAAGAATATGACTGACTATCCTATTGTAGCTGGTCATAGACGTTTCTATGCAATTCGTTTCCTTTATGGTGGTTTGATAAAGGTTAAAGTTAAAATCTATGCTGAAAAGCCACGAAACCTTAGTGTGCTTCGTCACATTGAGAATTTTTCTCGCTCTGATCTAACTCCACCCGATGCGTTAAACAGTTATGCAAAAGCTGTTCGCGAATTAGAAAGTTTGGAAGGGGCAAAAATGCAGACTGAACGCTTATCGTTAGTGACATCTTATTTGGGAATTAGTCGCACTTCATATTTCCGTTATGACAAGCTTTATGAGCATTTTGATATTGTTTATAAACTTCTTGAAAACAAGGTAGTAACAAGTCTTGTTGCGCTTTATGAAGAGATTAAGAAAGCAGAAAAATATAATGATGCAGAGCTTTACCTCAATAGGTTGGCAGACCTCGGAAAGTTTAAAAAATATATTCCTTCTGACGTATCTAAGAAGCCGGGAAGGGCGAAGCAATACATTACAATGCCAAAAGTGAAAGTGACAGAAACTTCAGCAATTCGTCGATTATTAACAGAGGATGTTACAAAGCTCGATGTTGGAATTGACTGGGAAAATGTTAACTTTGACGATGCAGTTGCATTAGAAAAGGTATTAAAATCTTTGTTAGTATCATTATCAAAATAACATATCAAAGTTCAAGTGAACCTTTATACCTTATTGGCTATGCAGGCCAGTTTTTACCTGGCTTGCAGATATTTTTAATTTAAAAATTAAATGAAGAAAGAATTAAAGATTTTATGTAATTTCCGAATTCGATCCGGTAATTACCCCTCCTATTTTTACACAATTTCAACCTTTAATTTCTGTCAACAGAAGCAACGGCTGGTTGACGGTTGAGAGTTTAGTGCCAACGGTATTTATTTACGCGTCAAAATAAGCGAATGATTACTCATGCTGCTTTTAGTCCATTCCGAGGATTAAAGCATTTTGTATTCAACTAGAATGCCAAAAAGGAAGAGTGAAACACTGATTTCTCTATGTATAAAAACATATCTGTCGAACAATAATAGTGTCTATTTTCTTTACATTCGTTTTAAATTAGTTACGCCCTGTTTGCTGCAGCACGCAATATATAAGGCAAGGTATATATTTTGCTAATGTTTCACTGCTCAAGAAAAGGAAAACAGCATGAAGCATATTCTTACCACCTTATTACTGTTATTTATCAGTAAGACAGCGTTTGCCGACATCATAAAATATGAGTATTTACTCAACTATACTGGCTATGAATACTACGGCGTAAATTATCTCGATGAGTCACAGATTGCCTCTGAACTTGATGAACTGAATACCAACCCGATTGAAGTCTCATTTACCTATGATGA
>DBZU01000051.1:4943-5324 GCA_002311285.1 Dehalococcoidia bacterium UBA1152
GAAGACAGTACTAGCCAACAAACAAGCCGCGTTGTTTTTTACCTCAATGAAAGTTCGCAACTGGCTGTTAATTTTGAAAGCAGTCTAGTCTCAAGAACCGTCACGCCATCACAATCCAATATTTCTGTTCCAGAACCACAAACGGTTATTATCCTCGCGATGGGGGCCATGCTTTTATTATTAAGGCGCCGTTATTAATAACTAATTTAACTAGGGCGTTCCTCTGTTAACCAAAGAGGGCAACGCCCTGCAAACGTCACCAGATTTCACGTACGCGCGCCTATTTTTCCACCGCAATCACACGAATTTTCTACTCCACGATAAAGAAGCAAAACACCGAATACAACGATACCAATCAATAATTACAGACCACCTTCAAAC
>DBZU01000060.1 GCA_002311285.1 Dehalococcoidia bacterium UBA1152
TGAGGTAGCGTGGACATGGGGGTTGGGCCATACCTGTTCGTCCTACTCTTTCTAGAACTCCAAGAAGGAACAACTCTTTGAATCGCTTAACCATTGAGTATTAACCTAATTCAGAACCCTAAGTTTAATCCTTCTATACCTCTAACCGGTGTGGGAGTGGTTTCGTTTGTTTGTTGTAATTGTTCCAATAGCCACGTGTATATCTCCGAATCAAAACGAGCATAGATTTCGTGATTTTCTCGTTCATTATTGATCCAATTCTGTAAAGCCAGCGATTTTTGCTCTTCTAGGTCGCGGGTAATTAATTGTCGAGCTGAATCTGTTTCTGAAACCATGAAAAATAGAATAAGTTTTGGATTTTCCACATCTGGAATAGGATTACTCAATTCACCGATGCTTAGCGAAAAAATTTTGTCAGCATATGTATTTCTTGAATTGACAGGCATCCAGCCGATGTCTCCTCCTAGTCTTTTGACCTCAGCATCATCATATGAGAATTCACGAGAAACCTCTTTCCAAACCATTTGCCTTATTTCGGGTGTTGTGGCCTCGCGTAATCCGTCATTTAGTTTTGATACCATTATGTCGATTTCCCCACTTATCGGAATGATGATCCGATGTACATGAATATGCTCGGAAACAGTCGGAACCTGTTCACCAATAAATTCTCGGAACTTCGCCCTTTGTATAGATCTGCGAGTGACCTCTCGATGTTCTTCACGAGACAAACGGATTGAATTTAAGTATTCTCTGTACCTTTCTTCAAAATCTCTACGAAATATATCTATCTCAATATCAGTTTCACCAATCAAAAATAAACTTTCTATTTGTCGGTCTATTTCATCATTGGTTACTGTGATGTTCCATTTAGCAGCCACTTGAGAAAGAATCTCATCTTCAATAAATAATTGAAGAGCCGTAAATATTTCCTTACTTGCCTCAAAGTCCATACCAAAAAACTTTGCTCCCTCTTGCCTTACCCGAAGTACTTTAATTAAATCTCCTCTCGAGTAACTTATATCATTTACCTTGATAATTATTTCCCGGGGAGGCAATACGAATGCGACGACGTATCCTGCTATTAAGATCCCTGCAATAAGTATGAGAGCCCCGCCAATAATAATGAATAATAGTTTCCTGCGGGCAGCATTAGTTCTACCTTGAACAGCTAATCGTCTACGGTCAGAAGTTGAGATGTTTTGGCCATCAGATTTTTGTTCTGTGACTTCATCTGATGCTTTTTTTTTGGGATTGTTTTGCACAGTTCGCTTCTTATTGATACAGGATTTAGGCCTTAAGCCTTAGATAATGAAGCCAGATTGATTCAAATTTGGCATCCAGTTTATTGACTCCGTTTTAAAGGACTACCGTGTTCCAGTATAAACGCCTTGGTGATTCGGAGTGTAAGGAAGTAGAGCCAGAAACCTAGCTCGTTTGATAGCGGTTGCTAATGCTCTCTGGCATTTCGAACACGTGCCCGTTCTGCGCTTTGTCTTAATTTTGTATCGGTCAGACACGTATTTACGTAGCATTTCAACATTCTTGTAGTCTATTTGGTTAGCCTCCCTATCTCCTGATCCAGACTTCTTTGATTCAGCTGCATTTACACAAAACGCACATACCTTCCTTCTAGCGTAAAAACGACTTTTAGGTCTCCGATTAGGAGTTCTAGCATAAGTTGATTCTTGTGTTGTCATTTTAAATTAATGTCCCAGATGTGTGGTTGTCGAAAAATTAAGCAAATAATTGAAATTACCAGGGCAAGTCCTCTATTTCTTCATTTTGAGACTCATCAGCAGTTTCGGGTTGATCATCTTTTTCGGGTTGATCATCTTTTTCGGACTGATCAACTTTCTCAGGTTTAGTTTGAGAAAAATCACCACTCCGGTCTAGGAAGAGTATCCTGTCGGCATTAATTTGTAATCGAAATCGATTTTGGCCATCATTGCCAGTCCAGGTATCTGTTTTTAATCTACCCTCCGCATATATTTTCATCCCTTTGGTAACATATTGGTTACTATTTTCAGCCTCTTTTCCCCAAGCGTTTACCGTAAACCATTCAGTTTCCTCTCGCCTTTCACCGCTGGCTGTGGTGTACACTCGATTAGTGGCAACAGAAAAAGAGGTTACAGCAGTGCCGTTTGGGGTATATCGCATCTCTGGATCAGAACCTACGTTACCAATCACCAGAATTTTATTCATACTCACAGACTTACACCTTAACTATCAGATGCCTTAAAATGTTTTCGTTCATTTGCAGCATGTTATTCAACTCATTGATTTTATCGCTTAAAATAGTGAATTTAATCAATGAGTAGTTTCCCTCTGTAAATTTCTTTATCGGAAAAGCCAATCTTTTCATTCCCCAGTCATCTTGTTCAGAGACAGATCCATTATGAGTTGAAACGAATTCATTAATCAATTTTACAAATTCATCTGTTTCATCTTGAGATGTCTCAGGACTGTATACTGTTACCAATTCGTAGTCTTTTGTTATTTCAGTAACCAAAATTCCCCTCAAAAAAATAAGTTGCCATGTGGCAGGCAACAGTCGAAAAGAAAAAATTATTATATCATTGATTTATGCTTATTAACCATATTATGCTTCTCGCTAATCAGCGCACTGACTGAGCCTAAAGCAAAGTTTCTTGTCGAAACCGAGAACAGTCCGCATTTCTCGGTTAACTTAAGAAGTTCATCTGAGGACATGAACCCTTCAGCAGAAGCCGGCAGATATTCATATGCCTGCCGATTATTGGCAAATAATTGCCCTAAGATTGGGGCGACCACTCTGAATCCTAAACTAAACACCTTTGATCCAACATGAGGATTTTGGATCGGAAAAATTTCAAGCACCGCTAAACGTCCTCTTGGTTTTAATACTCTGGAGATTTCAGATATCGCAATTTTTGGGTTGGCGAAATTTCTGATCCCAAATCCGAT
This sequence comes from Dehalococcoidia bacterium UBA1152, assembly GCA_002311285.1. Lineage (GTDB taxonomy): Bacteria > Chloroflexota > Dehalococcoidia > Lucifugimonadales > UBA2962 > UBA2962. Next base: position 2,944 of record DBZU01000060.1, read on the forward strand.
GGTAACTAGAGCAAACGTGTTTTTTTTAAAAGGCAGTTTGTGGCCATCTGCTAATGCTAAATTGATGCGTTGGTTAAGGTTTTTACGAACAATTTTTTCAAAACCCACTTTTATCATGGGTAGGGAGAAATCTAAACCGATTACAGTTGTATTTGGATGTATGGTTGCAATTTTCGTCGCAAAGTCACAAGTTCCTGTCGCAATATCAAGAGCAGGCCCATCAACCAATATATCCTTTGAAGCCATACAAATAGTTGCACGCCGCCATTTCTGGTGTTGGCCAAAAGACATTAAAGTGTTTAATAGATCATATCTTTTCGCTATATTTCCAAATATTGCAGAAACAAAAACAGATTTTTCATGCCTACCAGTTTGATTCAAAAATTAAACTCCCTTCAAATATGCAATTGATGATGGCAAATCATCTAATAGATCACTAGCTACCATACCCGCGTCTCCAGTCTTATTTTTTATGCGCTCTCCTGCTGTTGCGTGTATGTAGACCCCTAAAGCAGCAGAGTCAGTCATGTTAAGTCCTTGAGCTAAAAGTCCGGTAATAATCCCTGCTAATACATCTCCTGTTCCCGCCGATGCTAATCCTGGATTCGCAAATGGGCTCAATAAGACTCCCCCATTGGGTGAAACTACTCTTGTGTAAGGACCTTTTAATACAACAATTTTATTCCACATTTGAGCATAGCCAATTATGGTTTCCATTGGGATATATTCTGGAATTGAAGCGTTAGACTCAATTAATCGGGACATTTCACCAAAATGTGGAGTTAATATGGCAAGCTGGTTAAATCGCTTATACCAGTTGTCTTGCTTAGAAAGAATGGTTAATGCATCAGCGTCAATTACGGATGATGGCAGCTGAAAACCAGATAATAAAAGCTTGACAAGAAAACTAGCGGTGCTGTCCGTAAGACCAATACCACAACCTATTAACATAGCATCATAATTAGTCATGGAAGATAAAACTTTTTTGTCTGCAGTTGAATCAATATGTCCGTCAGCAGTTTCAGGCAAACTTAGATAAGTAATCTCGGGAATTTTTGATACCAGGCTCAGTTGTATGCTTGCCGGAGTGGCAGCTGTTACTAATCCAGTGCCTACACGTGTGGAAGCTCGAGTAGCAAGATATGCAGCTCCTTTGTATTGTTGGCAGCCTCCCACAAACAAAACTTTCCCGAAATCACCCTTATGAGCGTTCATTGATCGTTTAGGTAATTTAGATTTAACCCATTCGGGTGTAATCAAGGCAACGTTGATTCCTTGGCCTAATTCTTCTGGGATGCCTATATCTACGATCGAAACCGATCCGCAATTTGTAGCAGCAGGCATTGTGTAATGTGCAATTTTTGGATATCCAAAAGCAACAGTAATATCTGCTGAAACGGCGCAAATACTAGTTTGACCGGTGTCAGTATTTATTCCGGTAGGAAGATCTAATGAAATAACAATTAATTTTGGACGGTTTTTCTGGACTAGTTTCAAAAGCTCCAGTTGTAGTTGCAATTGACCTGATATTGGCCTCGTCATGCCTGTTCCAATGATTCCATCGACGACAATTGTAGCTTCTGAAACTAGTCCAGATAATAATTTCATATCATTATCAGATTTGGACTGTACAATTTTTATGCCTTCTGGTAATTCAGATGCCTTTTTATGAATCCGTCCAGGCTGAGAGCAATTGTATACAGTAACGGTCTCACCCCACTTTGATAGGTGTCGAGCGACTACTAGTCCGTCACCGCCATTATTACCAGAGCCTACCATAATTAATGTATTACGGTTATTAGCTGTTGAGTTTTTTGAAAGGACGTTTTTGCATATCTTTGCAGCCTTTAAGCCTGCATTTTCCATTAGCAAATTGTTAGAGATTTTGTTTTTGGCACAGACGTTCTCTATCGAGGACATCTGTTCTGTAGTTACAATTTTCATATCGGTTTAATCGTTAGTTACTTGACTCTGTGCCACTACAGAAGCGATGGCATATGTTTCGGAGTGTGATAATGATACAGCCATATGGTTTATGCCCATTTCTGCAGCATGTTTTTTAGCTTTACCGTGGAGTTTTACTTGTGGTGCACGCCCAGGCTGACGCAATATCTCAATTTCCTTCCAGGATACACCTCTTACACCTGTGCCCAGAGCTTTCATAACTGCTTCTTTAGCAGCAAATCTAGTGGCTAATTTTGCTGGATCTCCGTTGCAATAATCGATCTCGAATTTTGAATAGATTCGGCTATAGAAACGGCTTCCATATTGATGGGCAACCTTCCTTATCCTATCTATCTCAATTATGTCTATTCCATTTACAACAATCATATTAACCAGATTTTACCCTTATTTACTGAAATTATTAGCATAACATCCACAGATAAGCCAAATTTTCAAAAAGACTTTTGCTCATTAGACGTTTATAATCGCCAATTGGAGGGATAATTGGCCAAAATTATTGATGGAAAATCTATATCAGCCCAAGTAAGAAATGAGGTGCATATAGCTACTTCTGCTCTAACAAAAGAGACCGGCATTGTGCCTGGTCTAGCAGTGGTTCTTGTAGGTGATAATCCTGCATCGCAGGTTTATGTAAGGAATAAACAAAAAGCTGCTAAAGAAATTGAAATGAATCCGATAGACATTAAGTTGCCTGAGGACGTGTCCAGTTCGATCCTTAAGTCGAAGCTAGATCAATTGAACAACGATGATTCTGTTCATGGAATATTAGTTCAATTACCATTGCCAGGTCATTTGGACGAAAAGTCAATTATACGTCTTATTAATCCGATGAAGGATGTTGATGGATTGCATCCTGAAAATGTAGGTTTGATGCTTGGAGGCACACCAAGATTCGTGCCTGCTACCCCGTTAGGAATCCAACAATTATTAATCCGTACCGACAACTCTCCCTCAGGCAAACATGTGGTTGTATGCGGTAGATCAGACATTGTTGGAAAGCCAGTTGCATCATTATTATTACAAAAAGATACAGCTGCTAATGCAACCGTAACGATATGCCATACAGGGACGGCGGATATGGGTGTTATTACAAGACAAGCTGATATCTTAATAGCGGCAGTGGGCAGACCAGAATTTATAACAGCTGACATGGTTTCCGCTGGAGTAGTTGTCATAGATGTAGGAATAAATCGGAAGACCGATCCTTCATCTAAACGAGGTTATCGTCTTGTGGGCGATGTGGATTACGTTAATGTTTCGGAAAAAGCTTCTGCCATAACGCCCGTGCCGGGAGGCGTGGGCCCTATGACCATTGCTATGCTTTTGTTTAATACCATGACCGCAGCAAAATTATCAGCGAACTGAACACATATTCAAATTACGGTAATAAAAATTTCAGGTTTTTAGTTAAACTATTTAAATATAAGTGCCCGAGCCGGATTATGTATCAACATAGCATCAATTTGGTCTTTGGAGACACCTCTTCGAAGCATCCTGGGAATTATACTTTCTAATATATATGCAAATCCCCTGCCCCCATATCTTACGGTTTCTGGTTTAAGGCAAACATCATGAGCCATCGTTATTTGGCCGCCCAACCCTTCAGAAATTAAATATTCTAGAGATTCGAGACGTTGTGCATCACTAACGGAGGTGGTGCTCACTTCACCACTTTCATATTGAAAACTTGTATCTTCAGCTCCGAAACGGTCATATTCTAAGTAGCAACCCGCGCTCCCCAATTCTTTGATGGCGGACATAGGTCTAATATTATCGAGGTGTCCAAAAATTATGTTGTCTGGCGAGGCTCCGTTGTCAGTTAAAACTTTCAATATTTGAAGCGGTGACTCGGGATGTATTCCTGGGTGAATCAATATAGGGGCACCAGTTTCTGCTTGAGCTTGAGCAGAAGCTCGGAGGATTTTGGTTTCATTTTCTCCTATTGGATAGTAATTACCTATTTCCCCAATGACGCCAGTTTTTACTCCTGTGTCCCCAACTCCAATGGTGACATCTTTTATGATCTGTTGAGTTATAGAATCCTCTGTTCTGTCTGACATATCCTCAGGATGGGAGTCAACAACATAATAACTACCGCCCATGATTATATTTAAACCAGTGGCACGTGATATACGTGCAAGTGCAAGTGGATCTCGTGCTATACCGATAGATGTGGTGTCAACAATGGATTGACCTCCAGCATATTTATATTTAAGAATCTCTTCTATTGCAAGTTGTTCATCAAACATAGTTTGTGACTCTTTGCTATGATAAAAATGTTTTCGTAGAGTTCCTAGCATTTCCATAGTGATAGGTTTGTCTACTATTGCTCGAGTCGTCGCCTCTTCGGGCATCCGGAAATAGCATGTGAGGTCAATTAATAAGTGTTCGTGGGTTAAAGTGATTCCAAGCTCAGCAGGGGGCTTTACCCCTAAAACTGTTTGTGCCATTCCCTTCATCTTGTTGTCCATTATTAACTCCTTAATCTATAAAATCTTTCACGAAATCGAGTTCAAATTGCTTTAGAATTAATAAACTAGAATTTAATCCAGTAATACTATACGCAATATATTGATCTATGGGAACTAACAAATTTTTAAGTCTACAAGAGTATAACTATAACCTGCCAAAACAGCTGATAGCGCAGTCACCTATGGAACCGCGGGACCACTCAAAATTATTAGTACTTGATATTAATAAAGGACTACTTGAGGATCGTCGCTTTTTTGATCTTCCGTACTATTTGACAGCCGGTGATGTTCTTGTTTTTAATGATACAAGAGTTATGCCTGCACGCATTTTTGGCACAACAGAAAACGGTGCCACAATTGAATTGCTTTTGCTCAGAAAAGTTCACAAAGACATGTGGCGTGCCCTTGTTAAACCCGGTGCAAAAATGAGAACAGGAGATCGATTCAGCATTGGTAATAATGAACTCATGTGTAAGGTTAAGTCAGTCGAACATGACGGAACAAGAATAGTGTCTCTTTCTAAGAAACTAAATTTAATGGACGAAGGAGTGTTGCCCCTACCGCCTTATATAACTCAAGAATTGAACGATCCTGAGAGGTATCAAACAATTTATTCTTCTGTAGCAAAAAGTGTAGCTGCACCAACTGCAGGATTACATTTCACAGAACAATTACTGGCAGATTTAAAAAAAATAGGCGTGAATATCATATTTGTGACTTTACACATCGGTTGGGGTACATTCCGACCAATTGTGTCAGACAATATATATGATCATGCGATGGAATCGGAAGATTTTCAATTATCAAAGGTAGCTGCAAAAACGATAAATGAAGCTAAAAATGACGGAAGAAGAGTAATATCTGTCGGAACTACAGGGGTAAGGCTTTTAGAATCTATTTCCTCGAGCTGTGATCCACAAAATGTCGGAACTATTGCACATGGACTCGGTAGCACTGAGTTATTTATAACACCTGGACATCGATTCAAAATAGTTGATGGCTTAGTGTCTAACTTTCATCTGCCAAGATCCACTTTACTTTTATTAGTAAGTGCATTTGTTGGGAAGAAAAATTTGTTTAGAGCATATGAACATGCAATTGAAAATAAGTATCGCTTTTACTCTTTTGGAGATGCTATGCTGATGCTTTGATAATGATAATTAGCTAAATACTCAAGAACTTTATATTATTATTATTTGTTTTTGGTGAACATATAATTCCACCGAAAAAATAAATTATCAAACGGCACAAATAAATTTAATAGTGAGGTTTCCATAAATGGCTCAAGAAATTGACTCTGATAGTGTTTATCAAAATATTGGGGTAACACCTGTGATAAACGCAGCCGGTCCTATAACTATGTTCGGAGGCACTAAATTGCGGCTAGAAGTACATAGTGCAATGAATGCTGCGTCCCAAACAATGATTGATTTACACCAGTTAAATGATAAAGCTGGTGAAATTCTCGCAGGTTATGCAGGAGCTGAAGCAGGAATGGTAACTTCAGGAGCATCAGGAGCTCTAATATTACAAGCAGCAGCAGTTGTAGCAGGCAGTGACAAGAAGAAGATGCGTCAATTGCCAAATACCGATGGAATGCGAAATGAAATCATAATACACAATATCCATAGATTCCCATATGATCAATGTTACACCGCTATTGGAGCAAAACTAGTCGGTGTAGGAGATTTTCTCAGATGTCTGCCGTGGGAGTTGGAGGGTGCAATAAATGAGAATACGGCTGCCATAGCTTACCTCGATGCTCCCTTTGTATCACCGAATGCAATGCCATTAAAAGAAGTAGTAAAAATAGCACATGCGCATGACATACCAGTGATTGTCGATGCGGCCACAATGATTCCGCCAAGAAGCAATTTCACAAAATATATAGACCAAGGAGCTGATTTAGTCGTATTTAGTGGCGGTAAAGGTATAAGAGGCCCGCAAGGCACTGGCATCATGGTTGGAAGGAAAGATTTAATTCAAGCGGCCAGGGATAATGCATCTCCTAACCAATTTATTGGAAGAGGTCTTAAAGTTAGCAAGGAAGAGATAATTGGTCTTTTGCAATCAGTAGAGTTATTAATGGCTACGAATGAAGATGAGGAAACAGCCATATTTCGTAATTTATCTCAGATGGTTGTGGATGCTTTAATTGAGTTACCAGGGCTTGATGTTTCAATCGAACATGACTACAAGAATTATCTTATTCCAAACGCCGTGTTTCGCTTCACCAAAGACTGGGATGGTCCGTCTCGAGATACTGTTTTAGAACGAATGAAGCATGGTGAAACGCCAGTATATTTATATTGGTTATGTGGGCCTGATACTCTTGCCGTGGATCCTCTCAATGTGGACGAGAAAGAAATGCAGGTGGTTATCTCGAGGCTTTTACAAGAATTGACGAAGAAAGACTGAATGGACAAGTTTTAAAAAGGACGTGGAAACAAATTGTTAGAGAGATTTAAGGTTCCAGAAAATGACCAAATTAGGATCGATCATCAAGATTTAAGAAGTACAGTGGAATCCATTTTTTTAAAACTGGATTGTTCGATGGAACACGCAGTAGCAGGGGCTGACACGCTTGTTTCTACCGATTTGAGAGGAGTGGAAACCCACGGTGTTTCTAATATGTTGCGCACATATGTAGGCGAATTCCAATCAGGAAAAATTAATTCCAGGCCAGAAGTTAAAGTTATAAGAGAAACTCCTGGAACAGTAGCCCTGGATGGTGATCGTGGACTAGGGGTAATGCTTGCGCCAGGGGCTATGAAAAGAGCGATTGATAAAGCTAAAACGGTTGGTATCGGTGTTTGCGTAATGCAGAATAGTGGACATATGGGAGCGATTGGACATCATGCCATGCTTGCGGCGAAGGAAAACATGGTTGGCATGACAACGACCTCAGGAGGAGCTGGAAGTCGAGTTTTTGTTTTGCCTACTTTCGCAGCTGAACCCAGATTTGGCACAAATCCTATCGCAATTGCAGCTCCCGCCCGCAGCCAACCGTTTCTGCTTTTCGACGCAGCAACGAGTGCTATTGCTGGCAATAAAATTGGGCTAGCTGAAAGGGTTGGCGCAATGCTTGAACCGGGTTGGATAGCCAAACTCGATGGTAGTCCTATTGTAGAGCCTGTACATTCGCCAGGTGCGGGCAATTATTGGCAGTTACCGCTTGGAGGTATTCGGGAACAAGGCTCTCATAAAGGATATGGATTGTCGATGATACCGGAGGTTTTAGGCACTATGCTGTCAGGAGCCAGGCCGGGAATGCTACCAGGTGAAAGGTTAGCCCAGGATCATTATTTTGCTGCATACAATATTGAAGCTTTTACTGATACAGACCGGTTTTTAGACACAATGGACGAAATGCTAAAAACTCTCCGTGATACTCCTTCTGCCCCAGGGTATGACAGAGTTCTTTATCCAGGGCTTTCTGAATATGAAGAAGAGATTGATAGGTTAAAAATTGGCATACCTCTCCACAAAGAAGTACTAGAGTGGTTTGATGGAATTACGGCAGAGCTTGATTTGCCTAAGCTACCTAGAAAACAATAGTTAACATTAATCAGGATATAGGAGCCCTGGCCGGTTTGCCAGGATGTAAATTTTCTTTGAATATCCCTTCAGACACTATTGGTATGCCGCCGATAATTACGTATTGAAAACCTGTTGAGGGAGCAGATGGGTTTGAATAGGTTGCTTTGTCTATAACATTTACTGGGTCGAACACAACAATATCTGCATCAGCTCCAACTGTAATTCTGCCCTTTCTTAAGAACTGAGGAGCCCTTTTCTCTAGTCGCTGTGCTGGCATTAAGCTTGATTTGCGAATTGCATCCATTAAGCTAATCGATTTCTGTTCCCTAACAAAGTGACCTAGGATTTTGGCATATGAACCAGCGGTCCTTGGATGGCCAGCAGAATTTTTTATCCATCCATCTGTGGCTATTGAAGTTAACGGGCTGGTCACTGAAGCAATTACTGATTCTTCAGGGATAAAATTAATAACTACCATACCTCCCTTCGATCTATATTTCTCAAAAGAATCTTTATTTAGCATTTCCCCCGTACTTGGCCACAATAATTGCTCATAAGTGACGCCAAGGTTGTCTTGCCAGCCATCATCAAAGACAGCAGATTCAATCAATGTCATACCTGCAGAGTAAGGGTAACATTCTGTGGTTACATCCAATCCATTCGATCTAGCTGACTCGACAATGTCAAGCAGGTCTGGGGTTACCGATAAACCAACACTTGATATGTGAACCACATGTAGGGAAGCTCCGGTTATTGCGGCATTTGCTATCACCTCTTGTAAGCTTTCAATTGCACCTAATTTTTTAGCATCATCGGGTGGACTTCCCATGCCACGGATATGGACATGACAAGACGCCGAAAAACCTTTAGCTAAACCAAAGACCGCAAGAATCTCTTTTCTAGAAGCAGCAGGGGTGTATTGCAACCCAAAACCAACTGCCAATCCGCCCCGACTTAATCCAGTAGATACAATGCTGAGTATCCTGGTTAGTTCTTGGTTTGTGGCGGCTCGATGTGCCGCATCTTTACTTGGAACTATGCCAGCTCCATCTTCCATAATCGATATTCGAGCAGGAATATGGCCCGCACTAACTCCATAGTTGATCGGTGTGGTGTTATTTCTGGCATCATACCAAGCATCAACATCAGAAGTCCCAACTTCAAGTTCTAAAGCAGTAGTTACACCATCCATTGCTTGAATTCGATAATTTTCAGTGTCTTGTCCATGGGAATGCATATCTATAAAGCCTGGACATACTATTAATCCAGTCGCATCTATCTCTTCTAATCCTTGTAATTTACTACCCCAGATGTCTTCAATCACACGGACCCTACCATTTGTGATGGCGATATTTCTTTGAGCATCTATACCGGAGTCAGGGTCTATTAATCTTCCGTTTCTTATTAAGAGATCATACTTTTGCAAAATGAGTTCCTTTCAAAATATCAAAAGCGTTCTGTTACTTATGCTAACCTAAATATCCGAGCTACCTTTATAAAACATGTAGGCATTGGTTCCATAATTTTGCGTGCCAGGTATATGGGGATGATAGAACAGATGCCTATGATTGCCCCCATAATGACATCGCTTGGGTAATGTACTCCTACATAAATTCGGCTGAATGCCAATAATCCGCTGGCAAAAAACATTAATAAACCCAGACGTTTATTAAAAGTAAACACTCCTGCAGCTACTCCGAAACAAGCCGCTACGGGATTTGAAGGAAAAGAAAAATCTGTTGGCCGATAGAATATCACTACCAGTTCATGTGTTACGAAAGGTCTTGGACGTTCAATTAATGCACTTATAAGTTGTGAAATGCCACTTGAGAGTGCCATGGCACCTAAAGCCGCGAAAACTCCAATTTGATATCGATACCTGATCGTCCTATTACGTCCTATAAACCAGATGGATAGCAAAGTTAAACATAAACATACCGGTATAAGATAATCACTAACTGTCCAGGACATGATCATATCTAATATTTTAGATTTGCCATTTAAACCATTTATTGCGAGTAGAATTTTTTCATCGGAGCCTAGCAATTATTTTTATTCCTAGTTCATAAATTATGCCTTTTGGCAGATCAGAAAATTGTTCGCTCAAAGATTGGTTCCAGTTTTTGTTCCATTTTGCCAGTTCTGTTTTTATAGCAGAAAAATAATTCTGTTCGTATAGAGACTCAATCCCATCTGTATGTATCTGATCAACTTTTGTGACTTTAAACCCACTGTTAAATATTGAAGATATTATTAAAGTTAATATCATTGCAATTAGAGAACCCAAAAAAAACCCTACCGCTTGGGTGTTAGCATCGAGGCCTCCATTAATGTCACTGATATTACGATCTTCAGACAGAAAAAACCAAATTATTGAACCTAAGATTAGAGATATTCCTAACACAAATGATGGAACACGGCTTTTCAATAATAGTAGGCCACGAACTTTTCCAATAGATGTACCAATTTGTATAGCACCCATCGCACAAAAAAACACAAAAGTTATGTAGTCTAAAAAGAAAAAAGACATTTTATATTTAAGATTACGTCTCCAAAGTTATTGAGTGGCACCAATAGGCGTATTTCGAGTTATTTCCTCGAACTGCATTAGCATAGATGTTTCTTAGTTTCTCAGTTATGGGTCCGACTTCGCCTTTACCAACAGGACGGTTGTCAATTTTACCCACCGGGGTAATATGAGCTGCAGTACCAGTAAGAAAAACCTCATCAGCTAAATACAATTCGCTTCTTCTTATGCGTCTTTCGATAACGTCTAACCCAAGTTCTTCTGATGCTAAAGTAATGGCGCAGTCTCGGGTTATCCCGGTTAGGTTATTGTCAGATATCATAGGAGTATGGAGTTGGTCTCCTACAACCATAAATAAATTTTCACCTGTGCCTTCGGATACACCTCCATCTTGGTTAAGCATTATTGCCTCATCAAAGCCAGCCAAAATCGCTTCAGTTTTTGCCAATATACCGTTTACATATGTGCCAGTAATTTTCACTCTGGGAGGGATGATGGTGTCATCTATTCTACGCCACGAAGAAGTACAGCAATTTATTGCACCATCTGACTCTATATATGATCCGAACGGAACCATAATTAGTGTGAAATCGCTATCTAATTCATGTAATTTTAAATTGGCAACCAATTCTTCACTTTTATAAGCTAAAGGCCTTATGTAAATATCTTCTTGATAGCCACATGCTTTTATCAACTCTTCAGTTATGCCACATAAGTCATCGGCGGAATAAGGGATGTCTAGCATTAAAATTTTGCAACCTTGTAAAAGACGTTCGTAATGCTCCTTCATTCGAAAAACATACATGGCTTTATGATCAGCATTCCAGTTGCCGCGAATGCCTTCAAATACTCCTGTACCGTAATGTAAAGCATGTGTGCTTACGCTGACCTTGGCCTTTTCAATAGGCACAATTTTGCCTTTAAAAAAAGCTAGTGATTTAGACATGAATCACCTTAGAATTATTAATATTTGTGATAAACATAATCAGTTCTAATCCTTAGTTAATATTAATTCCATATTTTCATAGTGCATCAAAATTATTATTTATGGATTGATAGTGTTGACTGAAAGATTTACTCATTTAGCGGAATCAGGTTCAGCAGGAACAATTGTTTTTATTGGGTATTCCGTCATGTTTCCTAACAATGATTGTATAACTTTAGGCGAAATATCTCTTGGATAGGTGTTTACTGGCCACAAGTTCTTCAATGTTTGGCTTATTGCAACAGCTGAAATAGATTTATTTTTATTAGCTAGAATCGTACGAAAGACAGCTTCTTTTAAGGGCATATCTGGCAACAGATATTCTGGCGAATCTGCGGCTTGAATCGAAATATCTTTAATTAATTGCTTTAAATTTGTATTGAGGACATTTTGTATATTGTCCGCCTGTTTAACAGAATAGTTTCTGCGGTCTGCTATTAATAAAGCCACTGATCTATCAGAGTCATCGTCTATATTGATAGCATATTTTGTATTTTCAAGTTCTTCATCAAATTCAGGCTGGATTTCCTTTTGCTTTTTCATAGGCTTCATACTTCCTTATTATAGATTTTATATTGAGTTGAAAATTAAAATACTTCTGCATTCCAGTACAACATCATTACTGTAACGTCTTCTCCGGCATTAATACTAGTTTTATTTTCTGGACATATTGCCAGACCGTTAGCTTTGCCCATAGCACTAAGAATGTTTGAAGATTGCTCTCCTGTCAACGATGCATGGTACACGTCTTTTTTCTTATAGGCGTGTACCCGAGCATAAACTCGGCGTCCATCTGGATTATCGATCGTATCATCTAAAACCGCGTTAATTGTAGTACGTGCAATTAATTTGTGACCTGACATTAATCTGATTGCGGGCCTGCAAAATTGTTCGAATGCTACTAATGCACTCACTGGATTCCCAGGTAGCCCTATGAGAGGCACTGAACTATTTTTCTGTTCAAGCAAGCCAAATGCTAATGGTTTACCCGGCTTCATCCGAACTGAATGAAATTGTATGGCGCCATTTTTTTTAAGGACATTTTTCACTATATCAAAATCGCCTTTGGAGACTCCTGCAGACGTAATGATTAGGTCGCAATCCTTAATTTCAAATAGCTTTCGCTCTATTGAATCAACATTATCTCTAGCAATGCCTACTACTACAGGCTTTCCTCCTGCTTCTTTGATTGAAGAAGCAATACCGTAGGAATTAGAGTCATATATCATCCCTTTAGTTAGCTGATGTCCAGGTTTTGTTATTTCATCTCCAGTTGCTAAAACAGCTACAACAGGAGGTCTGTGGACAGCCACTTTTGATTTGCCTAACGAGGCAATTAAGGCTATATGTGCTGGGCGTAAAACTGTTCCTGCTGTAATAACCTTATCCCCTTTTCTAACATCTTGACCTGCTTGACGAATATTTTTTCCTTGAAAAGCGGGATGGAGAATTAAAACTTCGTTATTAGAAGTAACATTAAGCTCATTGGAATTGTCGCTAGTTTCCTCAAAAGGGATTACTGCGTCTGATCCTAAGGGAATGGGAGCTCCAGTCATTATTCTAACAGAGTGACCATCGACCAAACTTTGGAAAGGCAATTGGCCAGCAGCGGTTGTTCCTACGACTCGTAGGGCTATTGGAAGGGAGGGGGAAGCGTTTTGTACGTTGTCAGATTTAACCGCGTATCCATCCATAGCAGAGTTGTCTAATGGAGGTATATCTATCTGACTTATGATGTTTTTAGCTAAGACCATTCCATCTGCTTCTAAGATGCTAATATTGGTGATCGGTAATGGTTCTAATACGTCTAGAATCTGTTCTAGCGCCTCTTCGACATTTAGCATTGGATCGTGATTGTTGTGATTGGATTTTGAGAACAAATTTAGCCTTGCCTGATATCAACTTCTACGGATCTTTGTAATTTATTTAGCAGGTCTTGCATGCAACGATCTATCTGCTCCGCAGTTAATGTGTTCTTTGTTGATTGAAAAACAATCTGAAAGGCTACGGACTTTTTATTTATTCCTAAAGATGGATCTGTATATATGTCAAAAGGGAAGATGTCTTTTACATATTTATGTTGTTTAAAAATAGACTGAATCTGATCGACTAGTACATTTTTATCAACGATTAAAGCTACATCCCGCGTTGAATCTGGATACTTACTAAATTCTTTGTATGTTCGGTCTACATTCTCAACTATATTTAGTAGAAGCTTTATATCTATTATGAATAGCGTAACTACGGTGTTTTTTAAGTCGAAAGAATCGAGTGTACTAGTATCTACTTCTCCAATATCACCGATAATTTGTTTTTCATAAACTACGCTTGCTCTTCGTCCTTTTGAAAACAATACATTTTGACATTTTTTAAACTCTATTTTTAATCCAATTTTGTTTAATAGGCTTTCTAATACCCCTTTCGCATCATAGAAGTCCATCTGGATCGGTTTTGCAGTCCAATTCTTTGCGTTTCGATTGCCACAAAATGCCCCGATTAAAGATTCATTTTCTAGCGGTAATTCGGTTGAAGAATCCGTATTAGATGGTATGAATATCCTTCCTAACTCAAACAGTTTTAAAGGCTCATCTCGCTTGGTTTTTCTGTTCATACTCAGGGTCTTCAGCATATTTGGGACCAATGATGGCCGTAAAAAGCGCTGGTCGAAGATCATTGGATTTACCAGAGCCAGCGGAGGATTATTTATGTCCCATGATTTGGTGTCAATCAGTTCTTGTTCCGAGTTGAGGTTATAAGTTATTATTTCGCGCATTCCTAGCGTAGCAACCATGTCTTTAATTTGTTCTTTATAATGCCATAGTCCTTTAGCGTGGTGATGCGGGATCGGAGTAGATAACATCGTAGTGGGAATTGTGTCATAGCCTAATATTCTAGCTATTTCCTCTATTAAGTCTTCTTCAATTTCAATTTCTGGACGCCAATAAGGAACGGCGAAATAAGCTGTGTCATTTTGTGATGCTGGACTTGGTTCAATGGTATCTATTATGTTTAAAATAGTGTCGTCAGGATTAGCTTGAACAAATCCCAGGGATTTAAGTACATTTGTTGATTGTTCAAAACTTGTTTGAGTTCCCAGCACTTGAATTAGCCGATGTCTGTGTAACGGAATAAGTTTTGACTCCATTGATCCTGAGGTTACATCGATTATTCCATCATGGATTTCTCCGCCCGAGAGTTGTCTTATTAATTCAGTTGCGCGCCTAAGTCCGATTTCCGCAAGCTTAGGACTAAGAGTGCGTTCAAATCTGTATGAAGCTCCTGTACTTAAATGTAGCTTTGATGAGGTTCTTCTTATATTGATTGGGTCAAAGTTTGCCGCTTCAAGCAAGATCATGCTTGTATCTTTATTAACCTCTGAACTTAAACCGCCCATTATTCCAGCTAAACCAACAGGACCGGACGTGTCGGCAATTACAAGCATCGGTGGTTCAAGTGTTCTTTCTTCTCCATCCAAAGTGGTTATCTTCTCTTTGCTTTTTGCTTGTCTCACTATAATCGAGCGATCTTTGATTGAACTAATATCAAATGCGTGTAACGGTTGATTTAGCTCCATCATCACATAGTTTGTTACGTCTACAACATTGTTTATTGGTCTTTGGCCAGCTCGTATCAAGAGGTTTCGGAGCCATGCTGGAGATGTCTTGATCTTTACTCCTTCTATCACGGTAGCTGTATATCTAGGGCATAGTTCAGGGTCTTTAACTTCAACAGAAATCGCGGGTTTAGCCACTTTTTTGGTTGTTGTGAAATTCAAATCCGGATCCATAATCGTTTTGTTCGTAAGGACTGCGATTTCTCTAGCTATGCCTTGGATCGACAGGCAGTCAGGTCGATTGGGCGTGATATCTATGTCAAATACCACATCTCCAACGATATTTATTAAAGGCGTACCTATTTCTGCAGAATCTTCTAGGACCATTATTCCTTCATGGTCATCCCCTAGTCCTAACTCTTTAATTGAGCAAATCATTCCATGCGATTGAAATCCCCGAATATTCGCTTCTCTGAGTTGCTCTACTTTCTGAGAACGGGTATTAAAAACTTTAGCTCCTAATTTAGCAAAAGCAATTTTCTGCCCTTCTAATAAATTGGGGGCACCACATACTACTTGCACTTCATTGTCACTGCCCAGATCAACTACAGGTAGTAAAATCCGGTCTGCATTGGGATGAGGTTCAATTCTTACAACTTTTCCGACTATAAATTGTTTTTCGTCTAGATGCCCACCGATTACCTTGAACTCGTTAACTTCTATGCCAGCCATAGTTAACATTTGAGCGATTTCCTTTGGAGGCAAATCAATCTTTACATATTTTTGTAACCAAGATAAAGGGACAAGCATTTTCTTTTTTTAAAATTGACTAAGAAATCTAACGTCGTTGTTGTAAAAAAGCCTTATATCATCGATGTTATTTTTGAGCATTGAAATTCTTTCAACACCAATGCCGAAAGCAAATCCTGTATATTTGTTCGAATCATATCCAACAGCTTTTAAAACTTTAGGATGCACCATGCCGGCGCCCAAAATTTCTATCCAATTCTCCTCTTTATTATTATCTCCAGTTCTGGAGTTCCAGTCGATCGCCATTTCTGCTCCAGGTTCTACGAACGGAAAATAATCACATCTAAAACGCACTTTTACATCGTCACCAAATAATTTTCGAGCAAATTCATACAAAGTTCCTTTAAGATCTGCAAAAGTTATGCCTTGATCAACTGCCAACCCTTCAATCTGAGAAAAGTGCCACTCATGTGATGAATCGGTGGCTTCGTACCGATATACTTTTCCGGGTACTATCATTCGTACCGGCGGATCTTGTTTTTCCATTGTTCTAATTTGCATAGGCGAAGTGTGTGTTCGAAGCAACATAGGTGTTTCCCCCTCGTCATCTTGTTTATCAATCCACAAAGTATTAAACCCATCTCGCGCTGGATGATGCTTTGGTATGTTCAACATTTGGAAATTATAGTAATCGAGTTCAACTTCAGGTCCTTCAATTATTTCAAAGCCCATTGAAGAAAATGATTCGCATATCTCACGAATTGTTTGTGTAATTGGGTGAAGAGAGCCATTATTTATTGGAATACCGGGCAAAGTGATATCTATATCATCTGAAACACTCGTATCATTGCTAGATGAAATTTTCGTCTCATGTTTCATAAGTTGTTCTTCTAAGGTTTTGGAAGTCTCGTTTATCACTTGCCCAAACTTAGGCCTTTCTTTCTCCGGTAGCTTCGAGATAGATCTTTTTAACTGGATGACGATACCTTTTCGCCCTAAGTATCGAATTCTCCAATCATTAAGGGCGTCTAAATTCTTCGTTGAGCCTAACTCTGTCAACGCCGTTTTCAGGATTTGTTCCACATCTGTTGCGGGTGTTTTTAAGATATCTTTGTCCATTCGCATCTAAATTAAAAAGTTTTTGGATAATAACCGTATTTAGTTATTATAAATATCTTACACGGCATAAGCTCTAACCAATAGGCTGATACACTACACTCTAATCCAATTTGATAAGAGGAATAATAGTGTTACGAACTGATAGTAGGCAAAACAATGAGATGCGACAAGTCAATACCACTACGAATGTCCAAAAAGCATGCTGAAGGATTGGTAATTATTGAAAAATTTACTTTGTAAAGAAGCACTTTTTTAGATATAAACACTATCGAAAATAGCACACGGGGATCGGGCGGGTACTGTTTTTAAGCATGATTTTCTAATTTATCAAAATACTAGTTGGTGGCCCCCCTTTTAACACTATTTTTTTCTTCGCTGCATGGCAGCCCTAGAGCCTCTCAGAGCCTATTAAAACCTCATTAAATCGTTAACTAATATCTGTCCAGAAGTACCTATTTTTTACGGTTTATTCTAAATAACTTATACTCTGACATATGTTAGCTAAAGTTAGAAATATATTTATTCTTTGTTCTGTAGCATTAGTATTTGTGCTAGCAGCTTGTGGCATAAGTACAGAAGATATAGATGCTACAGTTGAAGCGAAGGTTAAGCGAGAAGTAGCTAGTATAATTGATACACCTAATATTTCTGAAATTCCAACTCAACCAGAAGATCCTTATTTGGATGATGACAACTCTGTCGAAAGTAGTGGCGAGACATCTACAACGACCGAAGATCCTGTTGACCTTTCGTCCTCAAATGTCGATGTGCCAGATGGTGTCCCATCAGATGCACAAACTGAAGAATCAGTAGCAAATCCTTCAACATCTACACCAGTGCCTGCGGCGACGAGCACATCTACTCCAGCGCCGACTGACATCCAATCGGGGCTTCCTCCCCCATCCACCGAAACCTGTCCCCAGGCAACGTTTTCTCTAGCGGAACAG
>DBZU01000017.1:0-389 GCA_002311285.1 Dehalococcoidia bacterium UBA1152
TATTAATTGATGAAGCTAGAACTCCATTGATTATAAGCGGTCCATCTCAAGACTCACCAAGCGATTACAAGCGATTTTCGAAGCTTAGCCCTATGTTAGAAAAAGATATGCATTACATCATAGATGAAAAACATCGTTCAGTGTCCCTAACATCTGAGGGTATAGATAAATTAGAACAGTTGTTAAAAGTAAAAAATCTTTATAGTGAAGAAAATGTTCGTACGGTGGCGTTTGTAGAAAATGCGTTAAAAGCTGAAGCAATTTTTGAAAAAGATAGAGACTATGTTGTAAAAGATGGACAAGTTGTGATTGTCGATGAGTTCACTGGTAGATTAATGCCAGGGAGGAGGTATTCGGAAGGCATACATCAGGCTCTTGAAGCTAAAGAA
>DBZU01000017.1:480-873 GCA_002311285.1 Dehalococcoidia bacterium UBA1152
ATCAGGCTCTTGAAGCTAAAGAAAATCTTCAAGTAAGAAGAGAGTCTATAACGTACGCCACTATCACACTTCAGAACTACTTTCGCCTTTACGATAAACTTGCCGGAATGACAGGCACTGCTGCTACAGAGGCAGAAGAGTTTTGGAAAATATATAAATTAGATGTGGTTGTTGTCCCGTCTAACCAACCAAATATTCGCACAGATCATAACGATGTAGTTTACGGTAACGAGAAGGCTAAGTTCAAAGCAGTTGTAAATGAAATATGTGAACGGAATGCCAAAGGACAGCCAGTTCTCATAGGAACTGTAGACATAGCTAAGTCTGAGGCGCTTAGTGAACTTCTTAAAAAACGAGGGATTAAACATCAAGTATTAAATGCCAAACATCATG
>DBZU01000017.1:992-38935 GCA_002311285.1 Dehalococcoidia bacterium UBA1152
GCTACTAATATGGCTGGAAGAGGAACGGACATCATACTTGGTGGAAGCCAACTTAAACGTTCTAATGAGGAGTGGCAGAAAGATCATCAAACTGTAGTCAAGCTGGGTGGATTACATGTGATTGGAACTGAACGACACGATGCTCGGAGAATTGATAATCAGCTTCGAGGCAGAGCTGCAAGACAAGGAGATCCTGGAAGTACTAAATTTTATATTTCTTTAGAGGATGATCTTTTAAAACGATTTGCTGGTGACGTCATTAAATCTGTTATGTCATGGACTGGTATTGATGAAGATACTCCACTTGAAAATAAAATGATTTCAAAAACACTGGAAAACGCCCAAGTTAAAGTTGAATCGTTTCATTTTGATATGAGAAAACATTTGGTCGATTATGATGACGTTATTAACACCCAAAGAGATATCATTTATACGGAGAGATCCAAAGTATTATCTGGGATCAATATCAAGGAAAATATTTTAGAGATGGTTGAAAAAGAAGTGAGTCAGATTGTTAACAGTTATATTTTTGGACTTTCAAGGGATGAATGGCAACTTGAAAATATGCTAAAAGACATATCTTCTATATTGCCTTTGGACTCTAATATAAAAGATGCCTCATTCATGAATAATATGACACCGGACGGCATCGATGATTATTTTGTGACGTATCTGAATCAAGGATATGAAGCTAGAGAAAGTCGAATGTCTAGTCAATTGACACGCAAAATTGAACAACAATTGATGTTGAGATTTATAGATGTGAATTGGGTTCAACACCTGACGTCCATGGAGCAGATAAGACAGGGGACTGGTCTATATGCTTTTGGACAACGTGACCCGCTGGTGATGTATAAGAAACAAGCGAGGGATCAATTTGAATCTTTGTTAAGCCAAATTCAACATGATATTGCACGTTCCATATTTCATATAGACTTTACAAGTCAACCAAGTCTTGGAAACAAGAATGACAAAACCCCCGGTGCTAGATTAAATGCAAAAGGTTCAATTGGCGGTAAGAATCAAAACACAAAACTTACTAGTAAATCATCAGTCGGCTCTATTGGTAAACAGAAGATTGGCAGAAATGAGTCCTGCCCATGTGGCAGTGGGAAGAAGTACAAGAAGTGTCATGCGCAATTGGATTTGTCTTAATAAAATGATTTTCCATACTAGTAGCATTCTGGTTTTATAAAACTTAGTAGGATCATTATCTTGTCTAATGTAATCGATAAATTAAAAAAGGAAGTACAAGATGGTAATGATTGGGTGTATTCCCTTATGGATGCTATTGGAAGGTGGTCCATAACTGAGGAAATGTATAGAGGTAAACGATTTAGATATTTTATAGCCGGCGAAGCTTTTGATTGGCAGTTGTTAGCTCAAAGACTATGTAGTTCAATTAACGGATTGATACCACAAAAAGAAAAAGAGGATTTACTTATTTCCGGAGTTTTGCCGGATAGATTCAAAACAGAGTCAATTGCCAATCTAATCAAAAAGCGCGCTGGTCATGCCAAGTATCGTGGATTTTTGAATTATTACTATGGAGTTATTGTTGAGGAAGCTATACAACATGTGGCTGAACATGAGGTTGAAAAGCGAAATATAGCGCGTTGTGCGAAATATGCAAGCAATGCTAAGGGACAGGCATTTGAAAGAATGTACGGTCATGAAGTTGATCAACTAGTCAACATGTATAAATCTGAAACCGGAACAAAATATTCAAAAGGTTTATCATTAACCCAACACAGGGAATTCACGTATTGGTTATTTCAATTACGCCTGAAGAATTCTGATAAGGCTAAGATAGCGTCTGATACAAATAAAGGACTGAACTACCTTGGACGTGTTAGCACCTCTGAAATTGAAGCTGTTGTTAATTCAGTTGCTTAATTATTTCAGTTAAGCGTTCTTGCCGTTCCAAAATTTTGGCCAGCCGTTCTTCTTCACGTTGTATGACTTCCTCTGGAGCTTTGGAAGTAAATTGTTTGTTCTTCAATCGATTCTTTGTTTTGGTTTCATTAGTTTTGTGATGTTGTAGCTCTTTTAATAATCGATCTTTTTCATTTTCAATATCTACAAGCCCAGCTAATGATATAACCACCGTACTTTGTTCGAGAACCAAAGATGCTTCATCAAGGGCGATATCTCCTGCCTCTTTAATAGTTAGAGATTTAACTAAAGCCAGTGCTTTAATAGTGTCAGATTGTTGAATCAATAATTCACTGCCTAACTTAGAATGAATTCTAGCGTTTATTTTTTCTGATGGTTTAATCCTGAATTCAGATCTAATATTCCTAATTGCTCTTACGATTTCTATAATTCCATTTAAATCTCGTTCAGCGTTTTCATCAAACAAATTATTATCAGCTGTCGGATAAGGAGCAATTATTAAAGCATGTGTATTTTTGAATAAGTCTTCGTATATAGATTGTGGTAATTTTTTTGTTAGGTTCTGCCATATCGTTTCAGTTAAGAATGGCATAAATGGGTGTAGAAGCCGCATAGTTTTTTCAAGGACATATGGCAGTACGTGCAATGGATCGAGGTCTTTATTCCGCAATCTGACTTTAGCCATCTCGATATACCAGTCACAATATTCATTCCATATAAAATCGTGAACTATAAGTTGGGCCTCTCCAAATTGGTAATTTTTCATACATGAATTAACCTTATCTATCGTGATGCTCAATCTGCTCAATATCCATCGATCCTCCAGATGTTTTGGCCTAGGCGTTTCTAACCAATTGTCCAAGGTTTGAGTCTCGTCCATTTTCATCATCACAAATCTTGAAGAGTTCCAGATTTTGTTCGCAAAATTACGTCCAGATTGAAGTTTTTGTTCATTTAACCTGATATTTTGGCCAGGTGAATTGCCGGTGGTTAATGCAAAGCGCATTGCGTCGGCACCGTACTCGTCAATGATATCGAGCGGATCTAAAACGTTGCCTTTAGTCTTGCTCATTTTTGAACCTTCAGGATCTAATATCAGTCCATGAAGATAAACAGTTTTAAATGGTACTTGCCCATTATTATTGTACATGCCGAACATGATCATTCTTGATACCCAAAAGAAAAGAATGTCATAGCCAGTCTCCATTACGGTACCCGGATAATAACGTTTTAAGTCCTCCGTCTGTTCTGGCCACCCGAGTGTTGAATGAGTCCATAGACCCGAACTAAACCAGGTATCTAAAACATCTGGGTCTTGCTGTAAGTTCAAACCATTGCATTTAGTACAACATCTGGGTGCGGTAATACTTACAATAATCTCCTGGCAATTGTTGCAGTACCAAACTGGAATCTGATGTCCCCACCAAAGTTGTCTGCTGATACACCAATCCTTTATATTTTCCATCCAATTGAAATAAACTTTTTCGAACCTTTTTGGAATGATTTCGATCTGGTCATTTTTTACGGCTTCGATAGCTGCTTGCGCTAGAGGTTTAGTTTTTACAAACCATTGCTTACTAACCAATGGTTCTATAGTATCTCCGCTTCGATCACATTTGCCGACCGAATGCATGTGTGGTTCCATACGAACTAGAAGGTTATCAGTTTCTAATTGATCGATTAACTTCTGTCTTGCTTGCATAAGAGTTAGACCTTGATATGGTCCCGCATTTTCATTCATTGTTCCGTTTGGATTAATGATATTGATAATTTCCAAACCGTGACGTTCACCAATCTCGAAGTCGGTAGCATCATGTCCTGGTGTAACTTTTAAGGCCCCAGTACCAAATTCTAAATCTACTGAATCATCTGCAATTATTGGTAATTTTCGTCCAGTTATGGGAAGCAGAACATTTTTACCTGCGAGGCCTACATAGCGATTATCGGTTGGATTTATTGCCACTGCAGTATCACCTAATAGAGTTTCAGGCCTCGTGGTTGCAACAATTAATTCTCCCGATCCATCTTCTAACAGATATCGTATATGATAAAGATACCCCGATTCCTCTGAGTATTTAACCTCTAGATCTGACAACGCGGTTAAGCAATTGGTGCACCAATTAATGATACGTTCACCTTTATAAATTAGTCCGTCACTGTATAAATTAAAAAATGTTTGAATGACTGCTTTGCTTGGCCCATCTTCTAATGTGAATTTGCGTCTATCCCAGTCACTGGAAATACCGAGACGTTTGTGTTGCTCATCAATCCGATTTCCATATGTTTTTACCCATTTCCAGATTTCTTTAACAAACTGTTCACGCCCTAAACTTTGTCTAGATTGGCCGGTTTTCTCAATTTCCCGCTCTACAATTACTTGGGTAGCAATTCCCGCATGGTCGGCGCCGGGCAATAATAGGGTAGGATGACCTATCATTCGATGCCAGCGAACCATTAGGTCTTCTAATGCCGCCGTAAGGGCATGTCCCATATGAAGTGCTCCTGTTACGTTTGGAGGAGGCATAATTATTACGAAAGGTTCTTTTTCGGTGGAATCGCTGGGTTTGAAAAAACCGTTATCCATCCACATGTTGTAAACATCAGTCTCATAATCTGAAGGAATATAAGCTTTTGGAATGTTATTGTTGTTGATTGAAGAGTTCATTTAATACCTGATGGTAATTTCTAATTTGTAATTCTAGGCTACGAGTGGGTACGGTCTCAACGGACTTTTTGTATCAATGTTGGGTTTTTGCAGATATCAAACCCAACTTTTATATTGATTAGATATAATTTCATCTAAAAGTTTTAAAGATATCAATTAAACTGGATAAGTGACACTTTTTGTATGAACACATATATTATTGGCTCAAATAAAGGTCTGGGTAAATACTTGAATGAAAATATTAATTCAGTAGGAATTAATAGGAGCAATTTTTCTGAAATAAAACCGAATAAGGAAAACATATTCGTTGTATGTGCACAACATAGAAGTAAATATCCTGATTCAGACAAGTTTTATGATTTTTATAATGACAACATAAAGCTTATACAACAAGTTTGTGAAATTGAACATAAAAAAATTATATTTATGTCAACAGTTGAAGTCTACAATCAAGATAATTCTAATGAGAAGAGCATTATCAAGTCAGAAGATCTTAATCCCTATGCAATCTCCAAATTGATTGCTGAGAAGATCATTGTAAACGGAACTGAAAATTACGTCATACTGAGGTTGGGTGCTCTGCTAGGCTTATATTCGAACAATTTAGTTTGCAGATTGTTGAGAAATAAATCCATACAAACCACTCTGTCTAAGAGCTCAACTTTCAATTACATATTATATGAAGATATTTTAAATTTTATAAAAATTGTAATTGATAACGAATATCGGGGAATATTTAATTTAGTTGCAAATAATAACGTAAAACTTGAAGACACATTAAAAATTATCAATAAGGACGTTCAGTACGGTTCTTACAAATACAAAACCTTCAAAGTTAACAATAATAAAGTAAATAACATAACTAGCATTTTCAATAAGAAGTCTGAAGAGTCACTAAAAACATTTACTACCTATCTAAAATAAAATGACATTATAGAGACACTAATTAATGGTGTTTTGTTGTGTTAGTTTAGATAAAACCAAACGGGAAATTTTATTAAATTGATTCAGTATGATCATAAGGTTACTGTATCGCAAATCGAAAAATGTTTTGATTTAGAGACACCAGATTTCATCGAAGAACACATACATAATTTAAATTTACGGTATCGAAAACTTACTGATAAAGAACAAGAAACTCACATCGAATCGTATTGGAAATTTTTGAACGCAGAAGTGGTTCCATCAGGTCCTGGACGGAAAAATGTTTGGCAAACGGGCTGGCAACAAAACCTTGATGAGTTAAGGATCAAAGGTATCAATGATGCAACCCTATTACCGCATTATTATCGTCAAGGAAAAACAGTGATGAGGTACATGGGGGAATTTATACTCCCGGAAGATGGCCTTTTCGAATCAAAATTCTTAACTATACTGCGAAAGCTGATAGCCTATTATTTTTTAAATGAACATAAGAACATTTATGAATTTGGAAGCGGATCTTGTCATAATATCCTGGCATTTGCACAAGAACTTGAGAATAAAAATTTTTATATGACTGACTGGGTTTACCCAACTATCGAAATAACAGAATCTATTGAAAGGCAAAAGCGATTTCTTGGCATTTCGAGTCATAATTTTAAGTCACAGCTATTTGATTTTTTTAAACCAGACATTAATTTTAGATTGAAAAGTGATAGTCTGGTTTTAACGTTCGGCTCTATGGAGCAAATAGGAATAGAATTTTCAAATTTACTAGATTATTTTTTAAACCAAAAAACTCAACATTTCTTACATATTGAGCCATTCGTTGAACTTTATGATCGAGCCTTTGAGTTTGACGAACTGGCGTATTTATATAGCAAAAAACGAAATTATCTTAATGGCTATCTCAGTGCACTTAAAAACCTAGAACAAGATGGTTTGATTACAATTGAATATCAAAAGCGCATTATTGGTAGTGGATATCATGATGCCCACACGATAGTTAAATGGAAGAAATTAATTTAGGTTAGGATACCTGTGCAAGATTAATTGAGGAATAATATTTAATAAATGAAACATTTGAAAGGAAATAGACTTAGCGGGAAAAACGTGATTGTGACTGGAGCTGGTTCTGGAACAACGGGTTACGGCTTAGGTCAATCCATAGCTATCCTATTTGCAAACCAGGGCGCGAAAGTTCTTGTGGTAGATATTGATTCAGACAGAGCGTCACGCACAGTTAATACAATCGTCGAAAACGGCATCGCAGCATCTTTGTGTGTAGCTGATGTGACCATTGCAGATCAATGTCAAAACGTAATTGATACTGCTATCGAGAATTATGGAAATTTAGACATTCTTATTAATAATGTTGGCATCAAAGGATTGGGATCGGTAACTGATTTAGATGAAGAGCACTATAATAGGGTATTAAGCGTAAATTTAAGTAGCGTGGTATTAATGAGTAAATATGCAATACCATACATGATTGATAACGGCGGAGGTTCTATAGTTAACATGTCGTCGTTTGGAGCTATGAGATCAGGAGGATTTGGTCCTGCTATACCGTATGCATTGTCTAAAGCCGGTGTAATTGCCTTAACTGAACAGATGTGCCACGATCATGGGCCAGCTGGAATTAGAGTCAATTGTATCGCGCCTGGGCATGTATATACGCCGATGGTTAAAGATAGAGTAAATGAAGAACAAAGAGAACTTCGCAGGAAAGCAGCCCCATTACAGACAGAAGGCAATGCATGGGATGTTGCATGGGCAACCTTATTTTTAGCATCCGATGAATCCAGATGGATTAGTGGGGTGACCTTACCCGTGGACGCAGGTTTACTTACTACCTCACCAATTTCCATGCTGGATAAATTAACCAATTAAGTTTTTGTAAACTTAAGTCCTGGCTTCAATCATGGCTTTTACACGGTCAATTATGAGATGACCTAGATCGTACTTTCTCATCTCCGGTAAATCTTCTTCTCTGCCATTTTTGTCAATAAGGATAACCTTGTTTGTGTCTGAGCCAAAAACGGACCCGGTTTGTTTCACTTCGTTGGCCACTATAAGGTCTAATTTCTTTGCTGTTAATTTTAGTTTTGCATTTTTCAACAGGTTTTGTGTTTCTGCAGCAAAAGCGACTTTGATTAATTTTGGGTCATTAATAGAACCGATTATGTCTTCTGTTTTAGTTAGATCCAAGCTCATGTTACTAAGATCATCCTTTTTGATTTTTGCCAAAGATGAATCAGTCGGTTTCCAGTCTGACACTGCTGCTGCCATAATAATTGCATCAGCCATTTGAGCATGAAGTTTAGTTTGAATAGCCATTTCCTCTGCTGTCTCTCCATCTATTATTTCCACTCCGACAATGTTAGGTTGAGGATCCAGGCTTGTTATCAGCTTGACGGAAGCTCCTCTGTCTCTGGCAGCCTCTGCAATTGCAATACCCATTTTGCCTGAAGAGCGATTTGTTATTACTCGAATAGGATCTAAAGGTTCTTTTGTGCCGCCAGCTGTCACTACAATTTTTACATTACTCATGTCACCATTTTTAGCAATAATTAACTTAGCCCACTCTAAAATCTCGTTAGTATCGGCCATTCTGCCTATTCCTTCCATACCCGATGCAAGATGGCCTTCATAAGGACCAAGTATGTAAACTCCTCGATCTTTTAATATGTTGATATTAGTTTGAGTCGCTTCATTGGAAAACATGTTGCCATCCATGGCGGGAGCGACAAGCACAGGTGCCTTTGTAGCTAAATATGTTGTAGTAACTGGATTGTCCGAAATCCCATATGACAACTTTGCGATGGTGTTTGCAGTTGCAGGAGCAATTATCAACAAGTTTATTGATTTTGCTACAGATACATGATCCATGCCTATGTCTGAATTTGGATCATATAGGTTAACAGATACAGATTTGTGAGTGATTGCAGTAAATGCAAGAGGGGTGACTATTTTTGTCGCGCCGCTAGTAAGTAAGGCTTTTACTGATGCACCTTGCTGGACGAGCTTGCTTGCCAGGTCCAATGCTTTATAAGATGCAATACTTCCTGTTACTCCGAGCGCTATGGAACAGTTATGTAGGGGTTTTTTCATTTTCTGGTCCCTTCCTCGTTGATTAGGTAAAGGCCTACTACTTATATAACAGATTTTTATAGATTAAACAAAATTTTACTATTGATTCAGTTCATAGGTAATGCGAAGGCCATACAGAGTCAAATTAAGATCAATCACATCAAAAAGACTGTTTTCCATATCAAATAGATGCGCATGACCGCCAGTTGCTATTACTTTACTACTGGCGCCTAACTCATGTTTAAATCGGGAAATCATACCTTTCACCATATCGTAATAACCCAGTACTAAGCCAGATTGGAGAGAATGGATGGTGTTTTTGCCGATAGCCTCTGTTGGATTTTTGAGCTCAACTCTGCGTAGCTGAGAAGTTGCTCGATATAGGGATTCCGCTGATACGTCAAGGCCAGGCGCAATTGCTCCTCCCAAATAATCGCCTTTTTCTGATATGGCATCAAATACAGTTGCCGTACCGAAATCAACGACTATGCATGGACCCCCGTAGATTTTAAATGCCGCTACGGCATCGACTATTCTGTCTGAACCCACGTCTTTTGGAGTGTCATAAAGAACACGCACTCCAGTTTTAATGCCTGTACCAACTATAAGAGGCTTCAGATCCAAAACTTTTTCGCACAACTCAACAAAAGTAGCAGTCATTTGAGGAACAACACTGCACATAGCCACAGCAGTGATCTGATCAGTTTTAATACCTTTTGCGGGTAAAAGATTACTAAGTATTAACCCATATTCATCCGCCATGCGATATGGATCAGATGCTATTCTTCCGCTAGCTATTAATTCGGCTCCACTAAAAACACCGAGAGTAATATTTGTATTTCCTACATCGATAGTAAGTAACATGATTACATTATTATAAAATTTATCTCCACTTTTGTTTAATCTACTGTAGTATCATTTTATAAGAGTGTAAGTTAGATCAAAATGATCTAACTTGGATATCATTATAGTCATTTACTTTATTGTTATGACAAAATTAACTTTATCATTTGACTTTTACGGTAGACGTTGTCTATCTAAATGTATAGAGGAGACATGAAATGACAGTTGTAGACCGTGTTGATGGCCAAAGCAATGCATTAACACCGTATCAGGTACGAAGGTATAGCAGACATATCATAATGCCTCAAGTTGGCTCTGCCGGACAAAGATCTTTGCTAGAAGCTAAAGTATTGATTGTGGGTGCTGGAGGATTAGGATCGCCGATTGCATTATATTTAGCTTTGGCAGGTGTCGGAACTATAGGTATTGTTGATTTTGATGACGTAGACGTTAGTAACCTTCAAAGACAAGTTCTACATACTGATGCTGATATTGGTAGACCTAAAGTTCAGTCAGCCAAGGATACATTAGAGGCTTACAACAAGGACGTAAATGTAATACTGCATGAGTGTCCTTTAATGTCGGATAATGCAATGGAAATTATGTCTCAATATGACGTCATTGTTAATGGGGCTGATAACTTTGCAACTCGATACCTAGTGAATGATGCATCATATTTATCTGGCAAGCCACTGGTTGATGGGAGCATTCTCCTGTTTGACGGTCAGGCAACTGTATTTATACCAGGAAAAGGTTGCTATAGATGTCTTTTCCCGGAACCACCACCTCCAGGCGAAGTTCCCAGTTGTGCTGAGGCAGGAGTCCTGGGGGTTTTGCCAGGTATGGTGGGAACCATACAAGCTACAGAAGCCATAAAATTGATAATTGGCATAGGACAATCTTTGTCTGGCAAATTGTTACTTATTGATGCGTTGGATATGGAATTTAGGGCCGTAAAAATTCGCAGAGATCCCAATTGTCCGTTGTGTGGCGACAACCCCACTGTTACCGAGTTAATCGATTATGACGTTTTCTGCGGCACTGCACCAATACAATAAACACTAACTATATAATTGAACTTACTCCACAACTGCAAGTGTAGCAATTGCCTGTTCTGGATTTGATTCAATGGCAGTACCAGGGCCTGGTTCCAAGCTGACGAACACAACCGAATAGCGACCAAACTTTTTTACATACGGAGTAGTCTGATCTCCGGCTAATATCATGTCTGATTCTCCTAAGGGTCCACTCGGCACGCGCAGGTTTATGCGTATTACAGCTTGACCGGGATCATCACAATCTGAGCATCTGGTATCTTCCACAACATGCATAAATTTCACAGCAATTCCTCTTTGAAGGCTATCTGGTGCAACTATCTCTTTACCAGGAGTAAGCCTTACTGGTACTGCCAGAGCTACATTGGTTGTGCCAACACCTGATACCTGTTCTACTGGTTCAGAGAGATTCAATGAAGCGACATCAACGGCAGATGTTGGGGTGGCAACAGCGGCCTCATTTGTATCTGAAGTGACTTCTTCAGTGGCATCAATATGGCCGCTAGCCTCATAATCATTAAAAGAATATAAATCTTCATCATATGTAATATCGGGTAATTCAATGATTTTTCCAACAAATCTTAAAGTTTCAGTTGAAGCTAATATACCATCTTCACCTATACCGCCCATAATAACTGCAGTCCCGTCTTTCATAACAGCAGAACTGTGTCGATAGCGTCCTATTGATAGTTGACTAACGGTTGCCCAAGTATTTGTTTGAGGACTGTATAGTTCAACTTGAGTTAGTTGTCCAATTCCCCCAGTAATTAATATGCTGCCATCTGGCAGTCGGATTGCGCTATGCTCTGCCCTTGGATGATCAGTATTGCCTGAACTTGTCCATGTTTTACTTCTGGGATCGTATATTTCAGTTGAGGTCTTTTTACCTCTGCCACCAACTACTAGGATTCTGCCATCAATTAACTTAGTTGTAGTGTGCATTGCTCTCCCGACAGACATTGGAGCCAATTGAATCCAGATATCTCTTCTCGGATCATAAAGTTCAACTGTTTTTAAATAAGGTCCGTCTTCCTTTCCGCCACCCATCACTAATACGTTGCCATCATTTAGTAGTGTTGCTGTGTGATTAACTCTTTTTTCATTCATAGGAGCAGCCTCTTCCCATTTTCCAGTTTGAGGGTCGTATATTTCACACTCTTTAATGGATGAAATTAGAACGCCTTTTTTATTTATGCTTTTACCTCCGATCACCATAAAACGGCCATCAGGCAACAGAACATAACTCATGGAATCCCTGGCAGTATTCATTTGAGCAATGAGCTTCCATTCACCTGTGTTCGGGTCCCATATTTCGGTGGAGTTTAACGGTACTTTAGCAGCGCCTGTTCCGCCAGCAACAATCACTGTTAGATCATTTAACTGAGCTAGCCCTGGTGACCTTCTTTTTTCATCCATTTTCCCCGTTAAGTTCCAATTCATGGTGTTAATGTCAAGAAGTTCGGTAGTGTCCTCAAAATTTCCCATTTCAACGTTTCGTAGACCGATTGCTTTGCCTCCGACTGCCATAATTCGGCCATCAATAAGCGCTATAACAGAGAAGCGTTCTCTATAGGCGCCCAAGTCAGAACCGATGCTGAATTGAGTATCCAAATCCACTGTCGTGTCGCTACCTTGGGCTGTACTATCATTAGATTGTTGGATTGCTTCGGAGTCGCTATTAACTATCTTCTCGGAGCAGGAAACCCCGGCTATCAATGAAATAATAATAGTGATTATGACTGTCGCGAAATTAACTTTATTTGTTGCCTGTGACAATTTCGCCGTCCTTAAACACTTCATTTATTTTCCACATTGCCGAAATATCTTTGGTTGGATCTCCGTCTATTATTATTATGTCTGCCAGTTTATTTTTTTCGATAGACCCAGTTTGAGCGTCGATTTGACATGATCGTGCTGAGTCGAGTGTGGCTGATTTAATTACCTCCATCTCAGACAATCCTATTGAATTCATTGCTTCAAGCTCATGGGGAAATTCACCCATTTTGTAATTTAGCCATGCTGAATCTGATCCAGCTACAAGAGTCACACCTTCATCCTTCATTCTTGATACGAGTTTGGTGTGACTACTATATATGTCTATAAGACTTTGATAGTCTATATCCTCTTTTTCACTTAACCCCTTGGTGTTTTTCAGATTCTCCAAATGCCATACCTGATGTCTTATAGCATGTAATGTAGGATTAACATACACACCCTGATCAACTATTCTCTTTGTTAATTCCTTGTTGTATTTAAATGTGCCATCTCTTTCTATATGCATACAGTGAACGATAGTATCTACTTTGGCATCCAGGGCGTTTTCTATGCCTTCTGACGATGCGCAATGAGCTACTACGTGTTTGTCAAATTTGTGAACTTCATCAGTTATTGCAGTCAATTCCTCTTTAGTAAAGGATGCATGATGACGAAACGATGTTCTAGTACTACCGCCTGTAGCAGTTACTTTTATAAAATCTGCGCCTTCTTTAACAAGTTTTCGGACTTCTGCACGACACTCATCTGGGCCTGTGGCTGGAGACCCAAAATAACTTAAATGTCCTCCTACAATGGCGATAGGTCTTCCAGTTAATAATAATTTAGGAGTAACAGTTATACCCATCTCAGCAGATTTTCTTAACATAAAGGTTGTTTGGTTTTTTGCACCGCAGTCACGTACAGTAGTTACCCCTGATTGCAGATGCATCTTGGCGTTCTTTGCTGCTTGTAAAGTTAAAATTTCATCTGGCAATAAATTTAAGTCATCACCGGCTCGACCGTCTCCCAAACTTATTAGATGGACGTGGCAATCAATTAGTCCTGGCATTATCGTTTTACCTGGGTATTCGATTATGTTTATATTTGAGGTATCGGTAATGCTGAACGATTGTNNATTTTTGATCCCTTTATTAAAACCGCTGGTTCTTTTAAAACTTTTCTTCCCGTTCCATCAATTAATCTTGTAGCTTTGATAAGAACATGTTCATGATTCAATATACTTTCTCCAATTGGTTTTCTGTAAATCGTTAAGATGTTTATCAGTAGATAATGAGCAGTGGATATCTTGAGTCCACTGTAATTCTTAAGTCACTATAACTAATACGTGACAATAAGCAATTTTATATAACAATTAGTTATTATTTTTCCCTGTCACCCAAATTACTCTTTGTAATTTATGGCGAATCTTGAGGAGTAATTGCAGAACCACAATATGGGCAAAATCGTGCATCAGACTGAATATCACTGCTACAATTGGAGCACGTAATCGTGTTAGAAATGTCCGTAAATTCGGGTTCTATAGCTTCAGAATTATCGTATGTACCGGTAATTGGACTAGATTGTATTTCTTCTTTATGTTCCCCGCGTTGGCGAGCGTCAATAATGGCTAATTCTTCTAATTCTTTGGCTTCATCGTAGTCAGAATGTCTATCTCTTAATTGGATTAACTTTTGAGTGAGACCAGCTGATCTTGGAATGTGAGAAAGGCGTATAAGGTTGGTCTCTCCTTTCATTCTCATAGATATCGTAGTGTAACCCAAAAACTGTCCAAACATCCCAGGGTTTTCAGTGATTCTTTGAAATTGAGATGCGGGTAATTCTATTGTTTGGGTTCGTCCTATAGAGCCCCTGTGATATGTAACAGAGTTGTCTTCAATAACATAGGAGGTTTTTTTCCAGGATAAATACCTTGGAATTGTAATCGCAATCCCAAGTACGATTGCGAATATAAGCATATTTGTGCTTTCCGCAAAACGCCAAAAGTATATGCCTAATATCACCCATGGTAAACCGCCCCAAATCCATGCCCAAGGCGACTGTTTTATCTTATTTGATTGTGATCCTGGAAATTTATATTCACTGGTCATTTTTTTTTACTTTTTACTTCTATAGGTGTTTGACTATGTAACGTAACACATTATTCTTAAACTAACGATCCTTGTAATACTAAGTATATTACGACTTTTTATATTAACTTGTTAAGTTCAGTCTCAATATTGGAACTTAATTCACCATAATAGATACATAGAATTGTTATAATTATCAAACAAAGCGATTGATTTTATTGATTGCTTTAACCTCTTTTATAGTCAAGGTATTATGCCACGCGTTTATACAAGATCCGGAGATGATGGAGATACAGGGTTACTTTATGGTGGCCGGATATCTAAATCAGATTTGTTAACTGAAGCTTATGGAACAGTGGACGAAATGGTGTCGATCATGGGCTTGGCTAGATCGATTTCACAATCAGATAAAGTAAAACAAACCCTAATTGTTTTACAAAAACAGTTATTTCAAATCGGATCCGAATTGGCAACTTTACCTCAAAATCATGCTGAATTAGAAAAAAACCTAGGAATGATCAGCAAACGGATGGTAGAAGATTTGGAAAACATGATTGATGAATTTAAGTCGGAAGTTGAATTGCCTGCTGCGTTTATAGTTCCAGGAGCATCTACAGTATCAGCTTATATAGATGTGGCACGTGCGGTTTGTCGCAGGGCAGAACGGAGGATAGTTGAACTAAAAAATCAAAACCGACTACCAAACTCTCAGGTTTTACGTTATATGAACAGGCTATCCGACTTACTGTTTGTAATGGCTAGATATGAGGATAGAGAATTACCGTTTGAGCTAACGACAGGAGGTTAAGTTAACATCGTGCCCCGGCGAAACATCCGAGTTGGGATTATAGATTATGCGGCAAGCAATCTTAGGAGCGTTGAGAAGGCGTTTGCATATTTAGGGGCGAGCACATTTGTCTCTTCTTGCCGTGAAGAATTAGACAATGCTGATGCGTTAATCTTTCCGGGTCAAGGGTCAAATGACGCAGCAATGCAAGCATTGAAAAAGGCGTCTCTGGTAGAACCGATCGTAAATTTTGTGAAAAATGAGCGACCTTTCTTAGGAATCTGTATGGGCTTACAACTTTTGATGGAGAATTCAGAAGAAGGAAGTGAGCCATGCCTTGGCTTATTTGATGGCAGTGTTAAAAGATTGTCCGGGAAAATGAAAATCCCACATATTGGATGGAATCAAGTATTGCGTAAAAAGAAACATCAAGTATTTGATGATTTGCCAGATAAGCCATACTTCTATTTTGTACATAGTTATTATGCAGATCCTGTAGACAAAAATTTAGTTTTAGCTACAACTGATTATGGCAAGACTTTTTGTAGTGCTATAGCAACTGGAAACCTAATTGCAGTACAGTTTCATCCAGAGAAAAGTGGTGAAATAGGATTGAATTTATATAGGAACTTCTTGGAGTTTGCCAGGGAGCGTTCATAGTGGAAATTATACCGGCCATAGATATCAGAAATGGTAGCTGCGTAAGATTGCTGAAAGGAGACTACAGCAAAGAGACGATTTACTCTGCGGATCCGCTGAACGCTGCTTTAGGTTGGGTCTCACAAGGTGCGACTCGTATACATATAGTTGATCTGGAAGGAGCAAGAGTGGGCAGTAGGATTGAAATAGAATCTGTTAAAAAAATTCTTAGTTCAGTGGAAGTTCCTGTTCAATTAGGTGGAGGAATCAGAAACATAGAAGCCGTTGCTCAAGCTATTGAGCAAGGCGTAGATAGAGTTATGATTGGGACCGCTGCAACAAACAAGGATTTGATTAATAAGATGTGTCGTACAATTGATCCTGAAAAATTTCTAGTGAGTGTTGATGTACGAGATGGGGAAGCGGTTATAGATGGGTGGACTAAATCCAGTGGACAAACCAGTTTTGATTTAATTTCTGAAATTGAGGCGATGGGTGTGATAAGGATAATGTATACAGATGTGAATAGAGACGGAACTTTAACTGAACCCAATTACGAGGCGATAGAAGATCTTGTGTCGTCACATAAGTTAAAAATAATTGTAGCCGGTGGAATATCTAGCGTTGACCAATTAATTCGCTTAGCAGAATATAATATTGAAGGAGCAGTTGTGGGCCGAGCCCTGTATACTGGAGATATTGAATTGACATATGCTATAAAGGCTCTCCAGTTAATTTAAATAGTAGGTATAATTTTGCCAGGAAAATACAATACTAGACAGAAAGCAGCTTTATTATCTGCAGATCGTTTGAAAATTTTGGACACTCATAGAGTGATGTCCCTTTTACCTTTGATGGTTTATCAAGATGTTGCTGATATCGGTAGCGGACCTGGCTATTTTTCAATACCGTTAGCTAAATTTCTCTTTAATGGTAAAGTGCTAGCATTAGATATTCACAAACAGATGTTGCAAGCTGTTGATGACACCGCTCGTAAATTAAATTTGAGTAATATCACTACTGTTAAATCAACAAAAGCGAAAGTTGCATTGACTAAAGATTCTGTTGATGGAGCTCTTTTGTCTTTTGTGCTTAGTGATACCAGTAACCCCCCCAAGGTATTAAAAGACACCAAAATTGCGGTGAGAAATGGCGGATGGATGGCAATTATAGAGTGGAAAGACTATGGTGTTCAAAATGGGCCAAATAAGGCGAATTTCATTAGTGAGAATCAGTTTAAATCCATGGCATTAAAAGCAGGATTTAAATTTACTGGTCGTTATCATGTGAGTGAATTACATTACATGTTAGTGTTTTTTGCTTAATATAATTTCTCTGTAAAAAACTTACCTCGGATTGCGAAATGCTAACTAAAAGAATAATTCCATGTTTGGACGTGGATCAAGGCAAAGTAGTCAAAGGCGTTAATTTTGTTAATCTAAGAAATGCCGGAGATCCCGTTGAATTAGCTTCCTTTTATAACAAGGAAGGAGCTGATGAATTGGTGTTCTTAGATATAACAGCTAGTTCAGAAGGTAGAGAAACAATGTTAAATGTTGTCAAAAGTGTATCTGAGCAAGTATTTATACCTTTGACAGTCGGGGGAGGCATTAGGTCTGCTGGTGATGTGCGTATTACGCTTGAATCCGGAGCAGATAAAGTGTCGATCAATACCGCTGCTGTATCCAACCCGAATTTAATTAAAGAATCAGCTGAACACTTCGGAAATCAATGTATTGTAGTTGCTGTCGATGCACGACGGATTGATAAAAACAAGGATGACCGCAGAAGAAGCAATAAAAAAACTTCTGTAACTCCGTCTGAATTGGCAATCAGTGAGTATACAAAATGGGAAGTTTTTATTTATGGAGGTCGTGAAGCAACCGGAATAGATGCTCTTAAATGGATGAAATATGTATCTGAGTTAGGCGCGGGGGAACTATTAGTTACTTCAATGGATTCTGACGGCGTGCAGGGTGGGTACGATATACAACTACTGAGTGAAATATCGAACATAGTTTCTATACCTGTAATAGCCAGTGGAGGCGCTGGCACACTTGATCATCTGTGTGAGGCCATTCTTGATGGTAATGCTGATGCGGTGCTTGCGGCAAGCATATTCCACTTTGGCACATACAGAATTAAAGAAGCAAAGAAACATATGAGTGATAGAGGTATTCCAATAAGACCGTGAAGAATTTCTATACTGTTTAGTTAAATCTGGGAATGAGGCATTAAGATCATGATAAAACTCAATCAAAATGGAATAGTACCCGCGATTGTACAAGATCATAAAACAGGAGAAGTTTTAATGATGGGCTGGATGACACCTGAGTCTCTTGAGCGAACATTAGATTCTAAAGAAGTGTGGTTTTACAGTAGAAGCCGAAATGACTTGTGGCGAAAAGGGGAAACATCTGGCAATTCTATGAATGTAATTAGTGTCGTACCAGACTGTGACGGTGATGTTTTGTTGATTAAAGTGGAGCCCATTGGACCCGTTTGCCACACTGGAGAAAAAACCTGTTTTTACTCAATGCCAATAAATGGAGTTCCCAAGCTAAAAAGAGAGGATATAGGGCCAGGCATATTACAGGACTTGTATTCAGTGATTCAGGACAGGAAAAAATCCATGAATACCGGTAGTTATACTGTCGAATTATTTAATGAAGGCGTTGAACGTATTGGTCAAAAAGTTGTTGAAGAAGCAGCAGAGACGGCTATAGCAGCAGCCGTAGGAAAATCTGATAGATTACCCGAGGAAATCGCAGATTTGATGTACCATACTTTGGTTTTGGTAGCAGCTTCAGGAATTAATTTGAATGCTGTTTGGGAGACACTTGCATCTCGTCGTGGCTAATTGCTTGTTGCATGGCGACAATCGCCACTTCAATTTGAGCACGATTAGGCTTTCGAGTTGTAAGTTGCTGAAGAACCAAACCTGGAACTGAGATCAATTTTAAGACAGGGTTATTAGAATAAATACCACTAAGTCTTATTGCTTCATAACTCGCTGCTGCTATTACGGGAAGCAATACTATTCGTGACGTTATTAACCACCAGAGCGGATCTCTTGGAATAAATGCAAATACTATTATTGCAACCAGCATTACTACTAACAAAAATGCTGTTCCGCAACGAGGGTGCGCGGTAGGGTATTTTGATACTGACTCACTTGTGAGAGATTCCCCGTGTTCGTAAGCGTGAACTGTCATGTGCTCGGCACCATGGTACATGAAGACTCTCCGTATTTCTTCAGTTCGTCCTATTAAAACTACATACAAAAGAAAAAGGACTAGCCGGATTACGCCCTCGAATATGTTGGCTACCAAATTTGACTCGATTAAATTCTCTAATCCTTTACTTGCAAAAACAGGTATCAAAAAGAACACGCCTATCGCAAATGCCAATGACATTATCATCATTATAGCTATTGAACCTTTGCCAAATTCTTCATCTTCTCCAGCTGCAATGTTTGCAGAATAAGTCAGAGCTCTCATTCCTATCGCAAGTGTTTCAGCCATCACCAAAATCCCTCTTATTAAAGGTATTTTTCTTATAAAACTATTAAACCATGAGTTGATGGGAACTAAGTGAGTAGATATAGTGCCTTGAGGGTTTCTAACGGCCACCGAGACTACATGCATGCCTCGGATCATAACCCCTTCTATTACCGCCTGACCGCCATAGATGATTTTTTGATCCATAATTTTTTAAAAGCTATAGATGATTATGCGAGATGAAATTCATTAATTTTGTAAACGAACAACTAATTTAGTTCAAAAATTAAGTAAGGCTGTACCTGCGTTTCATGCGGTCAACACGGCCTTCAGTGTCAACAATACGTTGTTCTCCGGTGTAAAAAGGATGACATTTATTACATAACTCG
Source organism: Dehalococcoidia bacterium UBA1152 (assembly GCA_002311285.1). Lineage (GTDB taxonomy): Bacteria > Chloroflexota > Dehalococcoidia > Lucifugimonadales > UBA2962 > UBA2962. Next base: position 20,623 of record DBZU01000017.1, read on the forward strand.
ACTTTGAGTTCAGCTTTTGTTGACCCAGTGATAAATACTTCTCCGCATGAACATATTACCTTGGCTTCACTATAATATTTAGGGTGTATTCCGTCTTTCATTAATTAGTCGCTTTTAAGATTAGTTTTACTTACAATTTAATAAAATCTTGATATTTATGAGTATACGCTGACGCGTTTTTTATCTTTGGTTTCATGTTCAAATTTTATATTTCCGTCAATTAACGCGTAAAGCGTATGGTCTCTTCCTATACCAACATTGTTACCGGGACGAATTTTCGTGCCACGTTGTCTAACAATTATTGATCCAGCTGTTGCAAACTGATTATCGTATAGTTTAACGCCAAGTCTTTTCCCAGCACTATCTCTTCCGTTACGGGTGCTTCCTGCCCCTTTTTTATGTGCCATACTAGCACTCCTATATATTTCCTTATTGGGATTCCTTATGAAATCTCTGTTATTTTTAAATCGGTATATGGTTGTCTATGTCCATTCTTTCGTCGGTATCGAGTTTTAGCTTTATACTTGAACACAGTTATTTTTTTCCCTTTGCCACTTGAAATGATTGTTGCCGTTACTTTACTGTTGTTAAGTATTGGTTCACCAAATGCGATGACTCCGTCTAAAGAAGTCATCAAGACCTCTTCTAGGATGACTATATCACCTTCTTCACCAGGTAATGTTTCAACTCGAACTAAGTCACCAGGACTTACTCGATATTGTTTACCACCAGTTTTTACTATGGCATATTCAGACAACGTAATTACTCCAGGAGATGTGAGATTGAACCTTTAGGCTAGTGATTTACCTAAATGTAATTGACCCTTTAATTTTAGAATTCTGATGGCTGTCGGTCAAGCTAAACGAAGCATTAATCTTAACCAAACGCCATTGATTGATAAGTTTTATGAAATGGAGGTGTTAAATTAAACAAGGTTAAATACCTTTTTAGGTAACCATTGTTTAAGTGATTGTTTATATTTCACCAACGCAATAAACTGTCCGCCAGATGAATATACCTTGATCAATTCATTATCGATGCCACTTGGAAGTCCTGCCTTTAAAGAAACAGCTTGCCCGTTCCGAAGTAGTTGAATAGTTTGGTCGTCCATTACAATTGCTTTCAAATGTTCAAGTATCGAATCAGGAGCATACATCACTTTACTGTAAGTGCCATCCATCAACATTTTCGTGGCATCGTCAAGGCTGTAACAATTCTTTAAAAGAAATGGCCCAGTTCTTAGCCGACGCAAATCTTTCATATTAGCTCCTACCCCTAAAGCCTGTCCTATATCGTGTGCCAATGATCTCATATAGAAACCTTTCCCACACTTAACAAAAACAGTAATAAATGGTTCGTTGTAGGATTCCAGTACTATGTCAAAAACTTCAACAAAACGTGATTCCACTATGACGTCTTCTCCCATTCGGGCTAATTCATACAATCGTCTGCCTTTCTGTTTGAGGGCACTGTAGATTGGAGGCACTTGTTGAACACGGCCTACGAAGTTCACTAAAATATTGTTGATCGACTTATTGGTAATGCCCGACGTAGATTTAACAGCTGAAGTTTTGCCAAAACTATCATAAGTGTCCGTTTCAACACCCAGTTCAAATACTCCTCGATATTCTTTAGTAGAGTCTATGAGGAACTCAGTTAGTCGAGTAGCCTGTCCTATACATATCGGTATCACACCGGTGGCTATTGGATCTAAAGTGCCTGCATGCCCCACCTTCTTTTGGCCACTAACCTTTTTTATCTGGCGCACCACATCCATGGACGTAATACCGTAAGGTTTGTCAATTGGCAGAATACCATCTATAGATCGGGAATAGAGAGTCATTGTAATTGAGCTTAATTCTCTCTGGGTTTATGTCCAGATGTGATGTCAGAAATTTTTTGTGTCAATAATGAACCCTCTGAAATGGAATCATCGACACGAAACTTTAATGCAGGAATGAATTTCATTTTTAATTTAGAAGAAATGCTTTTTGAAATAAATCCAGATGCGTGGTTTAGTGCCTTAATTGTTGACTTTTTAGTATCTACTTCTCCATAAATACTTATATAAACTTTCGCGGACCTGAGATCTTTCGCAGTCTCTACATCAATCACACTGACTATAGACGCCAGTCGAGGGTCTTTAAGTACTGTTGAAATTATTGAGCTTATCTCTTGACGAAGAGTGGAGTTCACTCTTTCCATACGCCATGTCATGGTATTAGACCTAATTTGTTATTAGTTTTTAGATACCTGTTGAGAACGATGGGCTTCTAAAATATCGCCCTCTTCAAATTCATTAAAACCATTGATTAACATGCCACCTTCATTGCCATTAGCAACTTCACGAACATCATTTTTGAAATGTTTAAGACTAGTTATGGTTCCTTCGTGTAAGAACTCTCCATTTCGGAGCACATGGATAGTAGCTTCACGTGTGATTTTCCCTTTATTGACGTAAAAGCCAGCTATAGTGCCTCTACGGCCAACTTCAAATGTTTCTCTGACAGCCGCTTCACCTTCAACAATATCCTTATAGCTTGGTTCCAATAATCCGGCTAAAGCCTTCGCTACGTCGTCTGTGAGGTCGTATATAACTTTATAGGTTCTTATTTCGATGCCTTCTTGAGTTGCAAGAGCGGATGCTCCAGGTTGCATTTCAGAATTGAATCCAATTATGATTGCGTCAGATGCTGAAGCCAACATTACATCATTCTCAGTTATGCCGCCCGCTGACGCCCTTATAATTTTTATTTTAGACTTCTCGTCACTTAAGCCATTTATCATATTTAGTACAGCATCTACACTGCCTTGCACATCAGTTTTTATAATTAAGTTCATAGATTTCGCTATCCCTGATTCAATGCGGGTATATGCGTCTTGTAGTGTTGTTGCCCGATTGTTCAATAATTGCTGATATTCAGCTACCATCTGCTTGGCACTCTTTTCATCAGGTGCAACATTAAATATGTCTCCAGGCTCAGGTAGGCCAGATATACCTAGAATTTCAACAGGGGTAGAAGGCCCAGCTTGTTCTATTTTGGATCCATCATCGTTCAGCATAGCCTTTACCCGCCCTCGTAAATTGCGGATTGTTAAATGATCACCAACTTTTAGAGTGCCTGTTTGTATTAAAGCAGTAGCAACCGGTCCTTTTCGGTTGTCTAGCCTAGCTTCAACTACTACTCCCGTTGCCAATTTATTTGGGTTGCCTTTTAGTTCAGCCATCTCTGATAGAAGTTGTAAGCTTTCCAACAGCTCAGGTATTCCATCTTTATTGATAGCTGATACTGGTATACAAATTATGTCACCACCCCAGTCCTCAACCAATAAATCCTTTTCAGAAAGTTGCCTTTTTATTTTTTCAGGGTCTGCTTCAGCCTTATCCATTTTATTGATGCATACTAGCATTGGCACGCCCGCTGCCCGTATATGGTCTATAGCTTCATGCGTCTGAGGCATTATGCCGTCATCAGCTGCTACTACTAAAACAGCTATATCAGTTACTCGAGCTCCACGAGCTCTCATTGCTGTGAAAGCTTTATGGCCTGGCGTATCTAAGAAAGTAATTAATTTCCCTTGGTGTTCTACTTGGTATGCGCCTATGTGTTGCGTAATTCCGCCTGCTTCACCATCTACTACTTTTGTTTTTCTTATTGCATCAAGTATTGTAGTTTTACCATGATCGACGTGTCCTAATATAGTGACTATAGGAGGTCTCGATACCAAATGTTCGGCGTCTTCTTTTTCGTGTGACGGAACTATTGAAGTAGCATCATCAGACTTTTTTTCAGGTTCATAAACATCGAATCCAAAGGACTCCGCTACATCAGCAGCTAGTTCATAATCTAATACATCGTTAATTGTGTACATGTGTCCTAAACGCATCAGCTGTTTTATCAAATCTATAGAACTAATTTGCATTATCTTAGCAAGATTGGCAACAGCAATTGCATTAGGAATTTCTAATGCTGGTGGATCTCCATCATAGCTAGCTTTATCGACGGATATCTCACCATTAGATTCGATATTATCGGTAGTGGTTTCTTGTGCTGTTCGCTTTACCATTTTATGGGTTAATCGTTAACCAACGTCCTTAATTGTTTTATGACAGAAACTGTCATTTCTGCTGTAACCATCGTTTTTAAACCGTAGGATAAACTACCAGCGTTAAGTTTTGATAGTCTGCATTCCTTGGATAAGCAGATATAGATTCCTCTTCCATCAAGTTTAGCTTTTACATCCACTTTAACTCCGTTTCCACTTGCCACTAGCCTAACCATGCTCTGTTTAGGTTTCTTTTTTCTGCAAATTATGCAGGTTCGCCCTGGACGCCTCTTCGCGTTGGACGATATCTTTACCTTTTTCATGCCGTTTGAGATAAGTTTATTATTTACGAGCAGTTCTGTGCGTGTTTTGCCTACGTTTTCGTGTGCCTCTTCGCTTTGAGGGGCCATTTTTATTAAGTTCCTCAATGTCCTCTGCAAATCTTATTTGTCCAGGATTGGCCGGCACTTTAGGTTTGCGAATATTCCATACCTCTTCGGATAGTTCTGCAGTAGACTTTACTGGTTCCAACGGTTCGATCGGTTCAGGAGTTGCCGTTTCTTCTGCTGGTAAATCACTTGTTGCATCTACAATCTTTTTTTCTTCAATCACCTTAGGTTCGATTGTTCCAATATCTTTTATAGTTGACTCACTGTCAGTAGATCCGTCTGGCTCTAAAGCTTCAGGAGTATCATCAGTTTTATCTTCATCTATTGAGTTTTTCGTTGTATTGGCTTCTACTTCAATGGGAGTTTCATCCATTGTTACTGGATCTACTGTTTCTACAGCTGGTTCAACTGACTCCTCATCAATTGGACCTTTAGCAGTGACTTCAGCATCACTTTTAATGTCAACTTTCCAACCTGTTAGTTTAGCAGCCAGTCTAGCATTTTGACCTTCCTTTCCTATTGCTAAAGAAAGTGTGTTTTCCGGTACTATCGCGGTTGCAGACAGCTCTGACTGGACAAGATCTACCCTTAAAACTTGTGACGGGCTCAGAGCTTGAGAAATAAAAGTTACAGGGTTTTCGTCCCATTGGATCACATCTATTTTTTCGCCATGCAATTCATTAACGATATTCTGGATTCTTATGCCCCTAAGCCCTACACATGAACCTACTGGATCAACACCTTCTTGGCTAGCGGACACTGCCACTTTGCTTCTTGCTCCTGGTTCACGAGCTATTGCTTTGATTTCGACAGAGCCGTTATAGATTTCTGGTACTTCCATTTCAAATAAGCGTCTTAGAAGTTCATCGTCCGACCTTGATATTATTAATTCTGGGCCTTTTATTGACCTTTCTAACGATTTTAAGAGGACCTTGATCTTTTGTCCCACTCGGTATCTTTCGGTTTGTATTTGTTCTGACAAAGGTAAAATTGCCTCAGCTCGGCCCATCTCACAAATCACTTGTTTGGCATCTATACGTTGTACACTTACTGTATAAACTTCACCTTCTTTATCAGCATATTCTTCGTAAACTAATTCTCTCTCAGCCTCTCTCAATCGCTGTAAAACAACCTGTTTAGCTGTTTGGGCTGCGATTCGTCCAGCACTGGCAGGAAGTTTTTTATATGCTACATTTTCGCCAACCTGTACATCGGGTTGATATTTTTTTGCGTCTTTTAGGGTAATTTCAACTAGTTCATTCTCAACTTCATCCACTACTTTTTTTAAGAGATATACACTTACGTCTCCAGTTCCGGGATCAAGTTTTACAGAAATCTCTTGCCCTGTAGCAATGCTGTCTTTACGGTATGCTGAGACTAAAGCCGCTTCTATCGCCGATAACACAATTTCTCTAGGCAAATTTCTTTCAGCTGCAAGCTGAGTTAGTGCAATTAGGAAATCACTTTTCATTTTTATACAATTGCCCCATTAATTAAGAAAAGTGGGGTTGCCCCACTTTTCCACCGTCGATAAAAGCTGTCATATGAGTATATCAAGAAGCATCGTTGGTAACAATATAACCAATCAATAAAATTAGAGTAATAATCATGATAAAAAGATAGTATGTAAAACTAATGAAATTTGCACGCAATCTATCAATTCTTACTGTCATAATAACAACCCTGTTTTCCATCACATGTAGCAATGGTGATACTGACACTATTTTAATATTTGCAGCAGCCAGTCTTAATGATGCATTGCAAGAAATAAAAGTGGCTTATCAATCAGAACACGAAACCAAACTGACGTTCAGTTTCGGAGGATCTCAGAATCTTGCCAGACAAATTTCACTTGGGGCTAAAGCGGATGTAATATTATCTGCTGGGAGTAGCCCAATTGAATTCCTGGATTCAAGACAATTGCTTGATGGCCGGAAATATAACGTGTTGACTAATGAGCTTGTTGTTGTTGTTCGAAGTAGTATTAAAGATCAAATAAACACACTGGAAGATTTAGAAACAAGTAATATTAAGCGAATAGCTATAGCTGACCCCGAAACATCACCAGCAGGAATCTATGCATTGCAAGCATTAGATAATATGGACTTTAATCATGATTTATCATCAAAGATAGTTAAAGGTGAAAATGTTAGGATAGCCCTAACATACGTACAGCGAGGCAATGCAGACGCCGGGCTAGTATATAGAACGGACGCAGCGCTCGCCAGAAATTTGTTGGTTTTGGATATCATTCCTTTGAATGTTTATGATCAAATCTTGTATATCGCTGCTGTACAAAAATCTAGCCATAATCTAGATCAAGCGATTGGCTTTTGCGAATTTTTGCTGACTGAAAAAGCGAGGACTATTTTTGACAATCATGGATTTTCATTTCCATAGTATGACGTCATATTAATGTGAGTGATGTAGAACGTATATGTATCTAGAAATTCTATTACTTTCATTTCAGGTTTCCATAATTGCCACACTGATGAATATAATTCCTGCTCTTAGCGTAGGATGGTTGTTAGTAAAGCGAAAGACGCCATTAAATTTTGTATTGGATCTGCTTGTTTCTTTACCTTTAGCACTGCCTCCAGTAATAATCGGGTTCTTTTTGTTAATTATTTTAAGCAATTCTAGTCCACTGGGGCAATTAAGCCAGATTATTTTTGGCAAGGATATTGTGTTCACTTGGTTTGCAGCTGCAATCGCTTCGTCAGTGGTTTCATTTCCTCTCATGGTGAGGTCTGTAATGGTGGGAATAGCTGATGTAGATGTTCGGCTGGAACAATGTGCCAGGATATTAGGTGCTGGGGCGTGGAGAGTGTTTTTTACTATAACCCTGCCTTTAGCATATCGAGGAATTCTGGCGGGTTTGTTAATTGGATTTGTCCGGGCTTTTAGCGAATTTGGTGCTACGGTAGTTGTGGCAGGTTCAATATCAGGGTCTACTGAGACATTACCTGTTGCAATATATGGACGGATATTGACTGGAAAAGACGGCGAAGTTTTTGAATTAATTGGAATTAGCATTCTTTTCGCTGTGATTACTTTATTAATTCACAATTGGTTGATGAATAAATACAACTATGGTTTTGATAGGAACTAGCTATGAATAAAAGCAGTGAAAACAATGTGATGGGGAAATTTTCATTCATAAAACGATATAAGAACTTCAAACTTTCAATTGATGGAGAAGTTAAACAAGGTGTTACAGCTGTTTTTGGTAATTCTGGTAGTGGTAAAACATCATTATTAAATTGTATATCTGGTTTAACTCAACCAGAGCAAGGGTACCTACAGTTGAATGGAGAAACATTATTTAGTACAAAATCCCCAAGAATTAATATTAACCCAGAGAGAAGGAGAATAGGATATGTGTTACAAGATTCTCTGCTATTTCCTCACCTGTCAGTTTTAGACAATATTAAATATGGATTTCGCCTTATTGACCATGAAAGACGACTGATTGATCCAGATGACTTAATTACAATTATGGGGTTAACTGAGATTATGGATCGTAAAGTTACGGAATTGTCTGGCGGTGAAGCGAGAAGAGTGTCTATAGCAAGAGCCTTGGCCATTTCACCAAATCTTTTGATGCTGGATGAGCCAATGCAGGGGTTAGATTTTGGAGTTAGAGGCTCAATACTTAGATATTTGAAACAACTAAAAACTGAATTAAATATACCGATCATATTAGTTTCACATTCTATTTCTGAAGTTGTCGCATTAGCTCAACATGTGATTATCATTGATAAAGGTAACAAAGTTATTGAAGGATCAGTCAGTGAGATTTTATCAAATAAAGGATTAAATCAACTTATTAATTTGTCAGAATTAGAGAACGTTTTCGAGGGAACTGTTAAAGATAACGGACAGGTTAAAGGTGTCGCCACTGTGTTAGTTAACCAGTTAGAAATCGAAGTCCCCTTCTTTAAGGCAGAAACAGGTTGTAATGCGACCGTTTCAATAAAAGCATCTGACATAATAATTGCCACATCTTACCCTGAAGGCCTAAGCGCAAGAAACATTTTAAAGGGCACTGTAAAACAAATTGTAAACGCTGGCTGGACATCCGTTGTTTACGTTGATGCTGGAATTCGTTTGATAGCCGAAATTACTACTGCCTCGTTATCAGAATTAGATATCAAAATTAACTCAGATATTTACCTGATAATTAAAGCCAACTCGATTACTGTAGCTGCGATAAGCTGACATACGCTAATAATTCGTTAATATGTTGTAAAGTATTAATTAGTAACGAAGGTGTGGTTGATATTTTGCATAACTATTTAACTCGATTGGATTTATCAATGAATGAGACGCATAGCTTAATATGAGATGTGCGGATTAAGTTCAAACAGGGTGTTTTCTGCTAGAGTTTTAACAGTTTTTTTAACTTTCTTGTAAAAATTATTGGGATTCTGTTGATTGAATAGCTTAAAAGAACATGGGTAACATCACTGTCGTCCTCATGTTGGGTTGGGGGATTGGCATGGCATTTTGGATGCCACTAATCGCCGCCGCCGGACTTTTTTGTGGAGTAACTGTTCCCGTAGTGCGAGTTGCAATGGGGATAAAGTATGCTATACCAATGGCTGTTGTAGGAGTTGTGTGGATGGTGATTGCCCTAATTATAGGTTCTCAATATGGGTGGAGCAAAGATTTATCAGATTTCCTAACCTAGTTCAAGACAATTGATTTATTCATCCCGTCTTAGTAAATCAGATATGTTCAACTGTTTATGTGGTTGAATGCGTTCACTGACTAATCTAAGTAAATTCCATTCATCTTCTTTAATAACTTTTGAAACCATAGTCCAAACACCCTTCTTAGAATTATTAATGAATCCTTTAGCCTTAAGTGAGTGAAGTCGGTCATTAATATAGGTTTCTAAGCTTTCCTTGTGCCATCTAGGATATATGCTCATCCATGTGGTTCCATTGAGGTATGGCCTCTGCATACATTCTCTAACTGCATTGTTTATTTCAGCTCTCGATTTATCTTTAGTAACCTCATAATATCTAGCCTCATATTCCCAACATCTAAGGATTGCCGCATCTATGATTAGAGGTGAAACGCCACTGTGTTCCTTGTAGATTCCTCTTGTTTTCTTAACCTTCGATTGTGGAGTATCAATACCCAAACCCAATAGGTTAGCTATAGCATCCTTGTAGCTCTTGCTCCCAGAAACCTTCCTATGCTTATCTAATACTGCCTTAGTTTCTGCATCTAATTGGATTGATATTTGTTTCTTTTTAGCCATCCTCAAATATTACCATTTACGTATGGATTTAAGGTAATTCAGGGAGTGTTTTATATGCCCTGAGAGTCTCTAGGGTTGCTATACAGAGAAGAAAATATAAGGATAGCTAAATACATCAACTTGGTTTTTAATGTAAAATAAATGCAGACGTTAAATTTAATCAACGTTTTTCACGTATGTCCGCTCGAGTTGTAGATTAGCATTCACTTGTCAAACCCTTCTTTCTTGAATCCGGTATATGTAGAAGTTTTAAGGAGATAGTTTTGAGAATTTATGTAGGCAACTTGTCATGGCAGACTGATGAGAACGAGTTACGAGGTGTATTTGAACCTCATGGCGAAGTGGCATCGGCACAAATAATTACTGATAGAGAAAGCGGCAGGTCACGTGGATTTGCATTCGTTGAGATGACAAATGACGAAGACGGCAAAGCTGCTATAGAAGCAGTAAATAATCAAGAGATTGGTGGACGTCAGCTTAAGGTTAATGAGGCTAAGCCTCGTGCCGAAAAGCCTCGTTACTAATCACAAATAGAACGCAAAATAAAATAGCTCTTACATTCTCTATGTGAGGGCTGTTTTAATATGTCCTGAGTGTCCCGACAAAGCCTGTAGAGCGATGTTTTTCAACGGTCACTTGAATACTAACTACGATTTTAACAATTTAGAAAATCAAGCTTAAAATTAGTAGCCCCGTTGTAGGTTTTTGGATATGTTTTATAGCTCAATAAGGTAATTCTCAACAGAGTAAATTTTTCAATAATTGGGNNGAAGGTGTGGTTGATATTTTGCATAACTATTTAACTCGATTGGATTTATCAATGAATGAGACGCATAGCTTAATATGCGTTGGTTTGGATCCGGTTGCTTCAAAAATTCCTGTGACCAACGTTAGTGAGTTTAATCGTGAAATTATAAACTCAACTTTTGAGCATGTTTGTGCTTACAAGCCAAACCTAGCGTTTTATGAGGCTATGGGCATAGAAGGCCTAAAACACCTTGAGGATACCATCAAACATATACGCGCTCGAGCTCCTCATGCGATCATAATTGGAGACGGTAAAAGAGGCGATATAGCTAGCACGAGCCACGCGTATGCACAAGCCATGTTTGATAAATGGGGTTTTGACGCTACAACTGTTAATGCTTATGGTGGTCGAGAATCGTTACTTCCATTTCTTGATTATGAGGATAAATGTGTATACGTGTGGTGCAGATCCTCAAATCCCGGGGCAGTTGAATTTCAAGATTTGTTAGTTAGAGATAATACCAATTCAGAAATTAAATTGTTTGAAAAAATTGCGCAAAACGTGACGAAATGGGAGTCCAAAGCCATGATAGGTTTAGTGGCAGGAGCTTCTTACATCGATGAACTTGAAAGATTACGAAAATTAGCTCCTCAAGCTCAAATTTTAACTCCAGGAATCGGTGCTCAAGGCGGTGATCTAGAATCGGTAATTAAATTTGGGATTAATGATTTAGGCAGAGGTTTAATGATTAATTCGTCACGGTCGATATTGTACGCATCAGGTTCTGCTGTAAGTTATGGAAAAGCAGCTAATTTGGCTGTATCGAAATTAAAAGATGACATAAACCAAGTTCTTTGTGAGAATGGTTTCCAATGGTGAATTAAATAAACACACCTAAGATTTAATCGGTTGACATCGTAGAAAAGTCAACTTTAGAATTGGAAAATAAAATTCCTTGGTCCGACTGAGATTAACTGAGAAAACTTATTGAGCTAGCCATTTTTATGACACATTTAAGTTAAGGAGAGTTGTTTTTGCGTGAAATGTTGATCGATAGCATTCGTGTGAGCCTTATGAATTACCAGAGGGTGGTCATTCTCAAAGTAAAGGACGCTGATCGATATTTACCTATTTGGATTGGCGCATCTGAAGCCGATGCAATCGCAGTAAAGTTGCAAGACGTAGCGATATCTAGGCCCCTTACTCATGACTTATTAGGAAGCATAATAAATTCTCTTGGGGCAAAAGTGAATGGGATTGTCGTATCTGACCTCAATCAAGACACATTCTATGCTAAAGTGATCTTGGCTATAAATGGTGACACATTAGAAGTTGATTCAAGGCCCAGTGATGCTATTGCTTTGGCTATACGCACATCTGCTCCTATATTTGCAGATGATTCAGTATTGGATAAAGCCGGAGTAGATATGGATGCAGAAACCGGCAAACCAAAACAACTTAGCAATTCGAATCAACAAGTACCGTTGAGGGAAGAAGAGCTGAGAAGCCTTTCAGCTTTCACTGAGTTTGTATCAACATTGGATTTAGATGATTTAGGTGAAACAAAACCGGATGAAGGGGATTCCAGCGATACAATCAAGGAATCTTAAATATAAGGACCGAAAAGTAGCAATGAACAGCCCGTTCACCGCAGTTTTGACTACAAAATTTAGATTGTGATAAACTTTTCAATCGAAGCCAAATTGGTCACTGGATAATCCAGTATTCGGGATGTAGAAACCTGTGTTCCATAAGGCAAGAAATTCAAAAAAACGATATTTAATAGCTAGACTTGTGGGCGTTGGATGGTTCGTTGCACTTTTGATTTCTGGCGGAGCTGTTGGTGGCTTCTTTTTGGATGAATGGCTAGGGTTAAGCCCTGCTTTTACTATGACTGGAGTTCTTGTAGGTTTAGGACTTTCAGTTTTTGGAATGTATAGAATGATACTGGCTATACTGAGGGAATAAGTGATACTGTTAGTTACGGTTTATTTTGAAAGGTTAATATGAATTGAAAGTGCTGCAAAGACCGAAGCTCTTATTCGCTATCATTGTTTTCGGAGGACTGTTTATAGTAGGACTTGCCGGTGGGGCACTCGGCGAAGCATTTGGCCTAGGATTTTTAGGGGCTCCTATTGCGACATTGTCAGTGCCAGCAGAGTCAATTTCATCTGAGCCCAACATAGGCAGCTTCCATATTACTAACACCATGATCACCACATGGGCCACCATTGTGATACTGATTGTACTAAGTTTTTTTGCGACAAGAAAAATTAAAGAAGTACCTACTGGGCTACAAAATATCTTTGAGGCGGCAATCGAATATTTTCAAAAACTTGGGGAAGGCGTGTCAGGGAAACGGTCAGCTAAATTTATTCCATTAGTTATAACCATCTTCCTATTTATCCTAATTGCAAATTGGATTGGGATTCTGCCTGGATTTGGGACCATTGGCTGGATTGAGACCCCTGAAGACCTAATACACCATGCAGAGGAACGTCATAAAGATTTATCGAAAGTTCAATTGAACGTGTTTGATGGTAGTGAAAAAGTTGGGATTTTAGGTTTTGGTTCCATAAGGGATACTGTGACTGCAGAGGAATGGGAACATGACCCAAATGTCGTAGAAGAAGGGAAGCAGGCCGGTGTCCTTATACCATTTTTGCGTTCTGCAAATACGGATGTTAATACAACTTTAGCCATCGCTTTAGTTGCGATGTTCCTTGTTCATTTTTGGGCGCTTCGGAGTTTAGGATTCTTTTCTCATGTAAGTAAATATATAAATTTCAAACAAGGACCGATTTGGTTTGCAGTCGGTATCCTTGAAGCTATAAGTGAGGTAGCCAGGGTCATTAGTTTTACATTTAGGCTTTTTGGAAACATATTTGCCGGGGAAGTGTTGTTAGTAGCTATGGCTTTTCTTATCCCAATAATAGGCATAATGCCATTTTTAGGGTTGGAGTTATTTGTTGGTTTAATTCAAGCATATATTTTCGCTATGTTGACGTTAATATTTGCCAGTGTGGCTGGAGCTGCGCATGATGAGCATTAAGTAAGCTTTTTAATGGATATTTTATAAAAATAGATTTTAGAAATTTAAAAGACCTAGGAGGTTAATTGTTATGGAAGGTGATGTCGCTAGTTTAGGTGCTGGAATTGCTATGGGTGTAGGGGCAGTCGGCCCTGGAATAGGAATAGGCGTTTTAGCATCAGGAGCTTTGCAATCGATAGGACGTAACCCAGATGCTGTAGGGTTGATTCAGCAGAATATGATTTTGGCGATTGCTTTTACCGAGGCAATAGCTATTTACGCTTTGGTAATGGCTATAATTATTAAATTCGTCTAATCGGCAAAGTGATCGAATTTAAGTGGTCGAATGCAAGTGATCGATCAGATAGCAAATTTTAGAAATTTAGAAGGTATTTTATGGACGCATTAGGAATAAACCTGCCTGGATTACTGACGCAGCTTATAAGTTTTTTAATACTTTTTGCCGTTCTTTCTAAGCTTTTGTATAAACCTATTTCCAAGGCTATCGGAGATAGATCAAAAAAGATACAAGATAGTTTAGAGGCGGCAGATAAAGCACGCAAAGAAGCCGACGCGTCGCGGGAGGTAATGGAAAAACAAATTGTCGAATCCCGCTCCGAAGGTCAAAAGATGATTGCTAATGCGAAAGATATAGCTGATAAATTCAAAGAAGAAGAATTAATAAAAGCTCGTGAAGAGATTAAGGCTGAGAAAAAGAGAGCTGAAGCTGATATCCAAAGGGAACGCGATGCAGCTATAGAAGGTCTGAGACGAGAGTTTGCATCAATTGTTGTTGATGCTGCTGAGAAGATTGTTGAGAGATCCCTTGATCAATCGAAACACAAGGACCTAATCGACAAAGTTCTTGAAGAGAGTTCTGCTTTAAATAAAGACAACTAATTATGAATTTATTACGAACAGTGTAGTTTACTCAAAATTAATGGCTATTATTGCAACAAAAAGATTTGCTCAGGCAGCATTTGACATTGCTGTTGAGGAAGGGGAATTAGAGACCTGGATTAGCGACATGAATTTCATTCAGGACGCCCTGTCCACTGAAGGGTTGACTGAATATTTTAATTCGCCAAGATTGCCATTTAGCAAAAAGCTTGAATTACTAGATAAAATTGTTGATGGCAAGGTCAAAAACTCCCCTAGAAATATGGTTGCCTTATTGATTTATAGAAATACTGTTGATTCCTTAAGCACGATAATAGATCAATTTAAGGGATTAATTGACAATCGAAACCATGTTTCTAGAGGGCAAATTATTTCAGCAGTTCCGTTAAATGATAAACAGTTAGCTGAACTAAAGACTGTATTACAAGGATTTATAGGCAATGAGCTGGTACTTTCAAATACTGTTGACACATCGATATTAGGCGGCATTGTTGCTCGCATTGGCGACAAATTAATTGATGCTTCGTTGAGATATAAAATCGGGAAAATGCGAAGCGATTTAGCTAGATAAAAATAAGTTAAGAATTCTGGGAGAAAAAAATGGCAGGTAAGGGACAGGATATAGCGGCAGTAATTAGGAAACAGATTGAAGACTTTGGTAGTGAGCTCACTCTTGTGGATGTTGGAACAGTGATTGAAGTCGGAGATGGAGTTGCACGGATACATGGCCTATCTGGTGTAAGTTACTCTGAACTCCTTGAATTTGAGGGTGGCATAACTGGCCTTGCCATGAATTTAGAAGAAGATTCAGTAGGTGCAGTGATTTTAGACGATCCTTTGTCAGTTAAGGAAGGCTCTGAAGTTAGAAGTACTGGAAAGATAATTGAAGTCGCGGTTGGGGAACAGCTTATTGGAAGAGTTGTTGATCCGTTAGGGGAGCCAATTGATGGTAAGGGGCCGACGGGCTCGACTAAGAGTATGCCAGCAGAGATAGTCGCCCCAGACGTAGCTTCCCGTAGTCCGGTAAATTCTCCTGCAGCCACAGGTATTAAATCAGTAGACGGGATGATACCTATTGGAAGAGGGCAGAGGGAACTAATAATCGGAGATCGGTCGACCGGAAAATCGATGATTGCGATTGATACTATTATTAATCAAAAAGGCGGAGATTTAACTTGTGTCTATGTGGCAATTGGACAGAAAGCATCTAAAGTAGCACAAACAGTAGCGCAGTTAGACAAATTTGGAGCGATGGAGCATACCATTGTGGTCGCCGCAAACTCTGCTGACCCAGCT
This sequence comes from Dehalococcoidia bacterium UBA1152, assembly GCA_002311285.1. Taxonomy (GTDB): domain Bacteria; phylum Chloroflexota; class Dehalococcoidia; order Lucifugimonadales; family UBA2962; genus UBA2962. The sequence goes on from DBZU01000017.1 coordinate 36,306, forward strand.
GCAATGCAGTACCTTGCTCCTTATGCTGGGTGCGCGATGGCAGAACATTTTATGAATCAAGGCAAAGATGCACTTATTGTTTATGATGATTTATCTAAACACGCTTGGGCTTACAGGCAAATGTCTCTTTTGTTAAGGCGTCCTCCAGGACGTGAAGCGTATCCTGGGGATGTTTTCTATCTTCATAGTCGTCTTTTGGAACGCGCTGCAAAGTTAGATGAAGCTAGCGGAGGGGGGTCTCTAACGGCTTTGCCAATCATTGAAACTACAGCCGGAGATGTGTCGGCATACGTTCCTACAAATGTTATATCTATTACTGATGGCCAAATATATTTAGAATCTGAATTATTTAACTCTGGTATAAGGCCAGCGATAAATGCAGGCTTATCGGTATCTCGAGTGGGAGCTGCGGCTCAGACGAAGGCAATGAAATCTGTTGCTGGTGGATTACGCATTCAATTGGCTCAATATAGAGAGTTAGCAACGTTTGCTCAGTTCGGCACGGCGGATTTGGATGAAGCTACAAGATCACAGCTTGCTAGAGGGCAAAGAGCCGTTGAAATTTTGAAACAAGACCAAAACCAACCTCTAAGCGTAGCGGATCAGGTAATTGTTATGTATGCCTTATCTAATGGCTATTTGGATGATGTTGAAGTGGAAAAGATTCAAGCTACTGAGGAGTTATTACGTAGTTTTATGCAGTCTAGCCATGCTGAGATTATAAGCTCAATTAATGATTCTGGTGAATTAAGCGACGATGGTTCCAAAAATCTTAACAAAGCTCTCGAAGAATTTAAAAAGACTATAGTTGGTTAAAATTGCCTTCAGCACAACAAATAAAACGTAGAATAAAGAGCGTTGATAATACTGCTAAGATAACAAAAGCAATGTCGATGATTGCCGCATCTAAAATGAACCGGGCTCAAGAAATGGCATTGAAAAGTAGACCGTATTCTGAACGAATGATGAATTTGCTGGCTGATTTGGCCGCTCAACCTCAATTTGAAGATGATGCACATCTTCTTTTAACCGTTAGAGATATAAACAGAATAGGGCTTATAGTGATAACCCCAGATAGAGGACTGACTGGAGGGCTAAATACCGCAGTTAATCGTTTTGCTGCTCAACATATGTTGCAGTCGGGCCATGAAGCTGAAGTGGTGGCTGTTGGTAAGAAGGCAAGAGACTTTTTTTCAAGAACAGGCAATCTCAAAGCAGTGTTTACTGATATGGGTGATCGTCCGTCGCCTGCGGATGTAACGCCTATATCTAAAATCGTAGTTGATGAATACTTAGAAGGTAATGTGGATGCAGTTTACATAATTTATTCAAAATTTGTGAACACTACTCAACAAGTTCCCGAGTTAATAACTCTTCTGCCAGTAGAGCCAGCTACATTAGAACAGAAGGATAAAGTGGGTTATATTTATGAACCCAGTTCTGGAGACGTGTTGAACGAGCTACTTCCTCGGTACATTGAGATGCAAATTTATCATTCAATTCTGGAGTCTGTGGCTAGCGAACAGTCAGCCCGTATGGTTGCGATGAGAAATGCAACAGATAATGCACTAGAAATGAAATCTGATTTAACGTTAGAAATGAATAAAGCGAGACAGGAATCTATTACTAGCGAGCTTTTGGATATCGTAGGTGGAGTAGCGGCGGTAGAAGCTTAACAAATAATTGAGTATTTTATAGGAGAAATTGATGTCTAGTGGAAAGGTAACCCAAGTAATTGGAACCGTAGTCGATGTAGAGTTTTCGGCTGAAGAAATGCCGGGAATATTTAATTCTATTGAAACTAAAATAGGAGACCGGCGTTTAGTTCTTGAGGTTGAACAGCATGTTGGAAACAATCGTGTCAGATGTTTAGCAATGGGGCCAACTGAAGGACTTACCAGAGGCGTTGAAGTAGTTGATACTGGTGGACCAATATCTGTGCCAGTAGGTGATCCCACTTTGGGTAGGCTATTCAATACTCTTGGGGAGACCCTGGATGGATTAGATGAGATAAAAGACAGTGAAAGATGGCCGATCCATAGGCCCACCCCTTCATTTGAAGATCAGGCGACTGAAGTTCAGGTCCTTGAGACAGGCGTTAAAGTTATGGATCTTATAACTCCATTTACCAAGGGCGGGAAAATTGGGACATTTGGTGGTGCTGGAGTTGGTAAGACAGTTATTATCCAAGAGTTAATAAGAAACATTGGTACTGAACACCAAGGTGTGTCGGTATTTGCTGGAGTGGGTGAAAGATCTCGAGAGGGCAATGATCTATGGCGTGAAATGCAGGAATCTGGTGTGATAGATAATACCGTTCTTGTTTTCGGGCAAATGAATGAGCCCCCAGGAATTAGAGCTAGAGTCGCTTTAAGTGGACTTACCATGGCAGAGTATTTTAAGGAAGAAAGAGGCCAGGATGTACTATTGTTCGTCGATAATATTTACAGGTACATATTGGCAGGTATGGAGGTTTCTGCATTGCTAGGCCGAATGCCCTCTGCTGTTGGATACCAGCCAACGCTGTCTACAGAAATGGGAGATTTGCAAGAGAGAATCACATCTAGTAAATCTGGATCAATAACGTCTTTACAGGCTATATACGTTCCGGCTGATGACTATACGGATCC
>DBZU01000017.1:39002-50657 GCA_002311285.1 Dehalococcoidia bacterium UBA1152
TCCGGCTGATGACTATACGGATCCGGGTATTGTAACCACATTTGGTCATTTGGATGCGGTGGTGGCGTTAGAGAGATCGATCGCCGAGCTAGGCTTATATCCAGCAGTGGATCCTTTGACAAGTTTTTNNCAGGATATTATTGCGATTCTTGGAATGGAAGAATTATCTGATGAGGATAGGCAGATAGTAGTCAGGGCTAGGAAGATACAGAGATTTTTGTCACAACCATTTTTTGTGGCTGAAGCCTTTACTGGACAGGAAGGTAGATATGTTCCAATTAAGGAAACCGTACGAGGTTTCAAGGAGATCTTGGATGGTAAACATGATAATTTGCCAGAGCAAGCTCTATATATGGTTGGAACAATTGATGAAGCAGTAGAAAATGCCGAGAAGATGAAATCGGAGCAGAAGTAATTTGTCGACTATGCGTTTAGATATAGTGACTGCTGAAAAGCTTGTCTATTCTGATGATGTTAGTAGCGTAAACGCTCCTGGAGTAGCAGGACAGTTAGGCATTTTACCTAATCATGCCCCTTTACTTACCTCACTAATGCCTGGGGAGCTGAGAGTCGTTAAAGAAGGTGAAGAGACTAATATTGCAGTATCTGGTGGTTTTCTCGAAGTATTACGAAATGTTGTTACAGTTTTAGTAGATACAGCCGAAAGAGCCGAAGATATCGATGTTGAACGTGCCGAAGCTGCACTTAAACGTGCCCAGGATAAACTTGACTCGTCTGAATCTGACCTGGATCTTGAAAAAGCTATACAAGCATTGAAAAGATCTCAATCTAGGGTCTATGTGTCAAAAAGAAAACGGTCGTCAGCAGCGCGTTCTAAAACACGGCAATAGAAAAGAATCATTTACGATAGTTTAAGAAACGATGTAATGTGGTTAATTTTATGTTTACTGCAGGTAGTAAGTCATCGATTGCAGGGAAAGAACAGGATCTATGTTTCTTAAGATCAGTGTGGGTGGCACCTTTGGCGCTATAGGAGCATAGTTCAGTATTGCTTTAATATCAGTATCTACTAGTTCAGTTATCACGTTTTGGGCACTTGTAGCGGGCACAGCTAGTATTGCAATTTTAATATCATGTTTTTCTACGGTTGATCTAATCATGTTCATCGGTAGTATCTTAATATCATTAACACTCTGTCCAATTTTATTTACATCATTATCAAAAGCCGAGATTATTTTAAAGCCTTCAGGTACAAATCCAGGATAATTGATGATAGCTTTGCCTAAACGCCCAACCCCGACGACGCAGGAATTCCAGCGTCTATCGAGGCCTAATATATTCGTTAATGTCTCGATTAATGAATCAACTGTGTACCCTCGGCCTTGTTTGCCAAAGCGGCCAAAGTAACTCAAATCTTTCCTGATTTGAGCTGGTGTGATTTGAAGTCTGCTCCCTAAACTTTTAGAGCTTATTACTGTCTTTCCCTCAGCAGACATTTGTGATAATGCTCTTATATACAACGGGAGACGTAATATTACTACTTCAGGAACGCTAGATTCTTTAACCATGTTTTATTTTCTGAATTTATTTTGAGTCTAAGGCTTTGTGGGCTATTGTACGGATTAGTTATATCACTAAAGAAATATAATTTCCAGTCAATGAAAAACTCAATATGTATAACCATATTAATGCTGTTTATCGCATGCTACAGGGCTTTAAAAGAAATTCATTTGTTGACATTGGGAACTTGAAATGGTACCCTTTTCATGCCCTTATTACTAGGTATGAACTCCATTAATAATCAGTGTTTTTAAGGTTACGTATGAAGGCCAGTAAGGGACTTATATAGGATAGCCAACTGTTGCATTTTCGGTTTGCATCGTTTAAATCAAATTTACAGGTTTTTATTATTGCATGAGTGAACAAGAGAAAGCAGACATACGACGTGGACTTAGAGACGTCTATATTGACAGAACACTTTCGAGCTTTATAGATGGCAAAAAAGGACAATTATTGTACCGGGGCTTTAATATTGATGATTTAGCGGAGAATTCTTGTTTCGAAGAAACAGCATACCTTCTTTTATATGGAAATCTACCCAACAAGAAAGAGCTATCAGATTTTGACTCTGTCCTTAAGTCATTTAGACCGATATCGACGCAAATATTAAATATCTTAGATGTCGTCAAAGAATCTCACCCCATGGATGCTTTAAGAACAGCAATTTCAGCAAGTTCTGCATTTGAGAATAATGTAGAAGATATATCACTTGAAGCTACATTACGTAAAGGCATACACCTTACGGCCATGGCTCCAACTATTGTGGCAGCTCACTGGAGGTTGAGTACAGGTAAAATTCCGATTGAACCGCGTGAGGATTTAGGTCATGCTGCAAATTTTCTGTACATGTTGTTTGGCGATGAACCAGCTTTGGAAGATGCTGCTTTGATTGATAAAGACTTCGTTTTACATGCTGAACACGGTATTAATGCCTCATCGTTTGCAGCTAGAGTTGCAGCATCTACTAAAGCCGATTTACATTGTGCAGTTACAGCTGGACTTGCCGTTTTGAAAGGCCCGTCTCACGGTGGGGCGGCAGAAGGAGTGATGCAAATGGCTCTTGAAATTGGTTCAAAAGATAAGGCTCGAGAGTATGTAAAATCCAGGCTAAAAAATAGACAAGTAATAGTCGGTTTTGGCCATAGAGTATATAGAACTGAAGACCCAAGAGCTAAACATTTGAAAGAAGATGCACGCAAACTCAGTGAACGTAAAGGTGATCCTAAATGGTTTGGTATTCTTGAAGAAGTTGCTGATGCTATGAAGCCATATGCCAGAAAAGGGATAGCCCAAAATGTAGATTTTTGGTCAGGGGCTATATATCAAATTTTGTCCATACCAGAGCAATTGTACATTTCTATATTTGCCATGGGCAGGATACCTGGCTGGACAGCACAGGTTTTAGAACAGTTTGACAATAACATACTTCTACGACCTCGTCTTTTATATGTTGGAGATAAAAATCGAGAGTATATAGCTATGAAAAATCGCTAGTATAACTTTTGAGCATCTTACACATTTCCGAATCGCCAACGAAATATAATTACTGTTTAAGCACATACACAAATGCTTGGTAACACATAAAGTGTTATTAAAGATGTTGCAAAATTATGAATTCAGATAACAAATATTCAAACCATGTTATCAATGAGATTAGGTCTAGAATAAAGCAAAAAGGCAAAATCCCTTTCTCCGAATTTATGGACTTGGCATTATATTTCCCAGGCTATGGCTACTATTGCGGAAGTGAAACACAGCCATATCAAGATGATTACTATACTAGTCCGTCGATTTCGCCTGTATTTGGGGCGTGCATTGCGATTCAATTGAGGCAAATGTGGTTGTTGTTAGATAAGCCTGCTGAGTTTACTGTGGTCGAAATGGGTTCAGGCAATAGTAATCTATTTTGCGATATTACCCGATTTGCTACTGAACTGGACCTTGAATTTGCTGGTTCGCTAGAATATTTTGACACTGACATATATGACCGCGTTCCAAGTGGGATAACTGGATGTGTGCTTTCAAACGAACTTGTAGACGCTTTTCCAGTTTCCAGATTTCGAATTATAGAAAACTCGATTCATGAGATTTTTGTTGCTTTGGATGATGATAATCAACAGATAATCGAAGTTACCCAAGAATGCTTAAACCCAAAGATTAAACAATATCTTGCTTCTCTTGAAAGTCCGGTAAAGGAAGGGTTTGCCGGGGAATTTAATATTGGAATTGATCCTTGGATGGAAAAAGTTTCAGGAATATTGGATAACGGATTTGTAATCACTTTTGATTATGGTGGATATAAAGATGAAATATATTCTCAATCGAATAGTAAAGGAACTCTACAAACATATTACAAACATGTTTATGGGTTAAGTCCATATCAAAAAATAGGCGAACAGGATATTACTACAAAAGTAGATTTTTCAAGACTTATAGACTCCGGATTTGTTAATGGGATTGCTACCGTGGGGTTGGTTGATCAATCAGAATTTTTAACAATCAACGGAATTAATTTGATGGCAGCCGAGATTATGAAAATGGACTTAACAAACCTGGACAGACAAGAGAATCTATACTGTCTCGAGATGTTACGGCGCAGTGACCGTTTGGGAGGTTTTAAAGTTTTGATTCAGTCGAAAGATCAAGAAATTTCGTCATTGGAAAATTTGCGCCCATTGACTGATCAATTAGATGTATTGTGTAAGAATCCGCCAATAAAGGGAGACAACCATATCTCGATAAGACCTAATCAATATTTAAATTCATATTTTGAAATTTATGATTTATTTGAAGATCCCCCCAAGACGTTCTGATGCTACTTTTTTATTGGTACACATTTTCGAGCAGTAGTAATAAAACCTGTGTGTCCAATCATTCTATGATCTGGTCTTACTGAACGCTGTGCCACATGCCATGACCTTACCATTAATTCTGAAGTTTCCACTAATGAGAAATTAGGGCTTACTTTCAAGGTTTCGCTTAATTCATGAACTTGTAATATCGTTGGTAGGAAGCTTATAAATATTCCACCTAACACTAGGGACCTGGATGCATGGTCAACAACTTTCCATGGCTCAGGCAAATCTAATACGATTCTATCTAAATCAGTATGTTCAATGGTTTCTGAGACATCACCCAACTCAATTGATACGTTTTTCATATTAGGCAACATATCGTTAACGTTTCTACGAGCACGTTCTACCATATCCTCTCTAATGTCGTAGGAGTATACGAACCCTTGGGCGCCTACTGCCCTCATAAGGCATATAGTGACCGCACCTGATCCACACCCTGCTTCAAGCACTTTTGCTCCTGGAAATATGTCTCCTGAGATAAGTATAGCTCCAAGGTCTTTCGGATATACTACGGTAGCGGTTCTGGGCATTAATTTAGTGAAGTCTCCCATTGTCGGATGGAAAGCCAACATTAAGTTGCCTTGAGATGTTTTAACCCAGGATCCAGCTGGTTTTTTAAACAGGCTGTCATGTTTGAAATGGCCGTTGTGAGAATTGAACACTTCTCCTGATTGCAATTTAACCATATATTCTCTACCGCGCCGATCTATTATCAGCACGATGTCCGATTCTTTAAAATGACCCTTAATATTTATCTCCTAGAATTTGAATATATTAATTTTTATAGAAGGTTATTTTTGTCGAGGCAAATCCTTTATTACCTCAAGCAAATTTTCAATATCTATGTCTTCCGCTCTTGAGTAGATTTCTATGTATTTGATCAACCCTTTAATATCTATGATAAATATAGCCCTGCCTGAGGTTCCTCTTTCTTCGTTATAGATTTTATATCCTTTGGATACTTGACCCTTAGGGTGGAAGTCTGACAATACCGGATAGGGCAGGTTGCCTAATGAAGTTGAATAAGCTGTCTGGGTTGGCTGGGAGTCACAGCTTATGCCCAGTATTTCAGTATTCAGTTGTTTAAATTCGGGATAAGCGGTTCTGAAACCGATCATTTGGTTAGTGCAACCCTTGGTAAAAGAATATATATGAAATGAAAGCAAAATATTTCTTTTGCCGGCATAATCACTTAACTTGTGTATTTGTCCGTGTTGATCAGGTATTTCAAAGTCAAAAGCGGATGAACCAATTTTCATAAAATAAAACTCCAGCTGGTTTTGCTATCCCATGTTTATATTATTTTAATGAATATTCTACTTGTGTATTCAAGACGATACCAATATCTAATTTCGACGTGCTTATAGTCGTATTATTGGTTAATGCCTGGATTATTCAATTCCACCTAAGATCTGGTTTGCGAGCGGCTAAAGCCTCGTCGAGTCGAGTGTTTGGTGTATTGTGAGGAGCATTCTTAAGTAGTGAGGGGTCATCTGCAGCTTCTTGGGCAATCCTCTTCATGATATCTATAAATTCGTCAATTGTTTCTTTGGATTCAGTCTCAGTTGGCTCTATCATCAAAGCTTCTTCAACAATGAGAGGGAAGTACATAGTTGGAGGATGAATACCATAATCAATCAATCGTTTTGACACGTCCAATGCGGTGATTCCATTATCGCGTTTTAAATTTCTAGCTGAGAAAACCACCTCATGCATACAAGTTCTGTCATATGGCAAATCAAAAACTTCTTTTAGCTGTGAGCGTATGTAATTAGCATTTATTACTGCATCTTCACTAACTTTGGGTAAGCCCTGTTTGCCTAGAATTCTAATGTAAGCATATGCCCGTACTAGAGCTCCAAAGTTTCCATGAAACGCGCCCATTTTACCGATGGTTTTTTCTGGGCTTACAAAAGTAAAGAATTCATTATTTGACTTGTCAGTCTGGCAATCAATCAAGGGTGTTGGTAAAAAAGGCAACATGCGTTCACTAACCATGATTGCACCAGCCCCTGGGCCGCCGCCGCCATGTGGTTGGGTAAATGTTTTATGTAAATTCGAATGTAATATATCAAAACCGAGTTGGCCGGGTTTTACTTTCCCTAAAAGGGCATTCAGGTTTGCGCCATCTCCATAAATTATTCCTCCAACATCCCTGACCATATTCACGACATCAAGTACGTTTGTATCAAATAAACCAAGCGTGCTTGGCTGAGTTAGCATAAACCCTGCTATGTCTTCCGATAGTACGTATTTTAACGCATCAATATCCGTATTGCCGTTAGCATCCGTATTGAGTGATATTACCTCGAATCCTGCCATAACTGCGGAAGCTGGGTTAGTTCCATGGGCACTATCTGGTACTAGTATTTTCGTTCGGTTTTTATTTCCATTATCCTGGTGATATGCTCGGGTCATTAACATTCCAGCAAGTTCACCTTCTGCACCTGCCATTGGCGCTAGTGACGTGCCAGCCATTCCTGTGATTTCAGCGAGTATGTCTTGTAGATGATGCATCAATTTCAAAGCACCCTGCACAGTAGATTCTTCCTGTAAAGGGTGAATTTCAGAAAATCCAGGGAGTGCTGCAATATCATCGTTTACTTTAGGGTTATACTTCATAGTGCAACTGCCTAGAGGGTAGAAGTTGTGATCAATAGAGAAATTAAATGTGCTAATCTGAGTGAAGTAACGAACAATTTCGCTTTCACTTAATTCTGGCATTTTCAAAGAGTCTCTAAGAAGATGTTCAGGAGGCCCAGCTTGAATCGGTACGTCTAGTTTTGGCAAGGTGGTACCTATTCGCCCAGCAACGCTTCGATCCATACTAAGTTTTCGTCTGGAATCGTTCATATTTTTGGATTCATTATTCATGTAATTTATTTTTCAGTCTTTATTTTGCTAAGGCTTTTGATTAACAGATCAATCTCATCTCTGCTATTAGTTTCTGTAACACAAATTAACATCCCATGTTTGATGTAATTACTAACATCAATACCGCCTATTATTTTGTTCTCCAGTAATCTTTTATTTATTTCGTTGGGAGGTAATGGACAGGAGACTACAAATTCTCTGAAAAAAGGCTTATTTGTGAAAACTGTATACCCGTCAATCTCATTTAATTTGGAAGCTGTATAATGTGCTTTTTGATAGCAAAGATTGGCAATATGCTTTAAACCTTGCTTGCCTTGTGAAATCATGTAAATTGTTGCCATCAAAGCAATCAAGCCAACGGATGTACATATGTTAGAAGTTGCTCTATCTCTACGTATATGCTGTTCTCTGGTTTGAAGCGTTAAAACGTATCCGGTTTGACCATTCGTGTCTTTAGTACGACCAACTATCCGACCTGGCATTTGTCGAATGTATTGTTGTTTACATGCAAACAGTCCTACATACGGGCCGCCGAATGAAGGAGAGATGCCCAGTGATTGTCCTTCAGCAACTACAATATCAGCCCCATAATCTGCTGGAGGTTTATACATACCTAACGATATTGGATCAGTTACAACGATTAGTAACCCGCCAACGTTATGAATTTGTTCTGATAATTTAGATAAGTTTTCGAAATATCCAAGATAATTCGGTTGCTGCACTATTAAACATGCATCATTTTCATCCGTATTAATATCCTCTTCTTTTACTGATTTAATCTTTATTCCCGGCGCATCTAGAAATGTTTTTAGGACCTCCTGATATTTTGGCGATAATGAAGACATCACATTAACACTGCTCCGTTTGGTAACCCTACAGGCCATTAACACTGCTTCTGATAGAGCGGTAGAGGCGTCGTACATTCCAGCATTAGCTACATCCATGCCAGTCAGTTGGCAAATCATGGATTGGAACTCAAAATGTGCTTGAAGTGTGCCTTGTGAAACCTCAGGCTGATACGGCGTATAACAAGTCATAAATTCGGATCTTAAGGCTAATCTATTAACGATTGACGGGATGAAATGTCTGTATACTCCAGAACCAATAAAAGAGGCATATTCTCCAGGCACAGCATTTAAATTGGCAAGGTTTTCCATCTCCTTTACCAATTCCATTTCTGAAATTGCATCTGGGATGTTGAGCTTTGGATTTAAATACGAATCAGGTATATCTTCGAAAAGATCATCGACCGTATTTACGCCTATCGCTTTTAGCATGCTAAGGCGATCATTTTTGGTATTAGGGGTGTATGGCGACGAAAACTCTAAATCTGTATTTTGATCAGCACTCATATTGAAATTAATGAGCCTCTGATTCGGTAAACTTAGTGTAATCGGTGGATGATAAAAGACCATCAAGTTCCTGTAAATCGGCGGGAGCTATTGTAATTAACCAGCCATCACCGTATGCATCTTGGTTCACCAATTCTGGTTGGGAAATTAAATTGTTATTACGTTTCACTACTGTTCCACTTAGCGGGGCAAATAAATCGGAAACAGCTTTAACTGATTCTATTTCACCGAATTTTGCAAATTGCTTTACTTCGCTACCAGAATCAGGTAATTCTACAAATACGACATCTCCCAGGCTGCCTGCGGCAAAATCTGTTATGCCTACTATGACCTCGCCATCATCCTGAACACTCACCCACTCGTGTTCTTCTGAATATTTAAATTCTGTAGGAATCATTGAATTGCCTCATAAATCGTTTGTTAAGTATTTCGAGAATAGAAGGGTAGTCGAGTCACTTCCAAATTTGCAAGTTGACCTCTTATATCACATTTTAGATCTTTATTGTTCTCAATAAGACCCGTTTGAACGTAGCCGAGGGCGATATTTCTGTCAAGCGTAGGCGAGTAATTACCAGATGTGATGCAACCTACATCCTTATCTTTATAAATTAATGGATATCCTTTTCGAGCAACTCGATTACCAGATATATATAAACCTAAAAGTTTTCTATTAACCCCTTCAGACCGAATTTTTCTTAATGCATCCCCTGCGATGTAATCATTTTTGTCACAATTCACGAAACGTCCGAGACCAGCTTCATAGGGATTAGTGGTGAGATCTATATCATTTCCATGTAACAGGAGGCCTGCCTCTAACCTCAACAGGTCACGAGATCCTAATCCGCATGGCTTTGCCCCATCATTTGTAAGCGTTTCCCAAATTTTGCTGGCTGAAGATTCGGGTACAAATATCTCAACTCCATCTTCACCGGTATACCCCGTTCTAGCAATCATTAGATTAATACCGTTAATCGAGTCTTCAATGAACTCAAACATTTTCAATTGCGATATGTCTTTACCGATATGAATATTCATTATTTCTATTGCTTTGGGGCCCTGTAAAGCTATCATGGCCTGCTGATCAGTTATATCAGTAATCGTTATTTTTTCGTCGTTAACAAGCTGTTGCAACCAGTCAATAACCGATTTTTTGTTTGATGCATTGGGAACAAGTAAAAAGTGTTCGGCATCAAATTTATATACAATGCAGTCGTCTATAATTCCTCCAGAATCGTTGCAAATAACGCCATAACGAGCCCTATTTGTTTTAAGTTTACTAACATCAACACTAAGGATTTTATTAAGGAAGGCTGTGGCTGAAGCCCCCGTAATTTTAAGTCGTCCCATGTGGGACACATCAAATATTCCACAATTACTTCTGACTGACTTAACTTCATCTATTATTCCACTATATTGAACAGGCATTTCCCAGCCAGCAAATGGGACCATCCGAGCCCCAGATTTGATATGTATTTTATTTAGCGGTGTTTTTAATAGACTCATAATGTCTTATTGTATTATCTCATTTATAAAAAATTCCAAAGCCTTCAGATGGTCTTTGATTGATGGTAAATTAGCGTCCATTGTATTGAGTGATAAATGGGTTGCGCCGAATTCAAGCCAGCTTTGTACGGGATACTTCCACCCATCCTTTGGTTTTTCTGAGACAGAAAAAATCTTTTCGATGCCAATCGCATCGGCAGATCTATTAAAACGTTTTGCAGAATTTTTAATAAGATCTAACATTTCCTTAGATTTTTTTTCTGGAAATGGAGCAGAATTAGGATATATCCAACCATCTCCCATTTCACCTATTCTATTCATAACTTGATCGGCCTCTCCGCCAAACCACACAGGTATTGGACGTTGCGTGGGTAATGGGTTTAGTCCGACATCATTTAGTTGATGCCACTTGCCTTCATACGAAACTAATTCATTTGTCCACAATTCACGTAGGACAGAGATTTGTTCTTCAATTCTGGCACCTCTGTCATAGAAGTTGCTATTGAGAGCTTCGAATTCAACATCATTCCACCCGATTCCGACTCCGAGACGTAGTCTTCCATTACTTAATATATCTAACTCAGCAGCCTGTTTAGCTACTAAACCAGTGTCTCTTTGGGGGAGTACTAAGATACCCGTGGTCAATTCTATGGTTGATGTGAGAGCTGCGATGAAACCAAACAAAACTAAGATTTCGTGAAACGGGTGATCAAGGTCGTATGCTCCTGTCCAGTTTGGACGGCGTTCTATGTCTGCACCTAGAACATGATCATAAATCAATATATGGTCAAAACCCATCGATTCCACCGCAAGAACATACTCTTTTATGTCTTCGGGGTTCTCGCCGATTTCAGTTTGAGGAAATACAGCGCCAATTTTAGGTTTTGATGCGTAGTTTAGTGTATCCAAGTTTAATTCAGTATGTTTTGTATTGGTTTACTATAGGCATTCGTCTATCTCTGCCGAAATTCCGCTCTGTTATTTTGACACCGGGAGGGGTCTGTCTTCTCTTATGTTCTGATCGGTCTACCAAATTCATCACTCGTTTCACTATGTCAGGATTGTAACCGTTAGATATTATTTCATTGTAAGTTTCGTCATTCTCAACATATGCTTTAAGAATTTCATCAAGTTCATCATATGCAGGCAAAGAGTCTTGATCTAATTGATCAGGTCTGAGTTCAGCGCTTGGAGGTTTTGATATGATTTCGACAGGTATTACCTCAGACACTGTATTTCTATAGTTGCAGAGCTCGTAAACTAAAGTTTTAGATACATCTTTGATTACAGCAAACCCCCCTGCCATATCACCATACAAAGTAGCATAGCCAGTGGCATATTCGCTTTTATTTCCAGTGGTAAGGGCTAGCCATCCAAATTTGTTAGACATTGCCATGACCAAAGTGCCTCTGGTCCTAGATTGTAGATTTTCCTCAGCTATGTTCGCTTCAGTTTTTTGGAAGAAATCCTTCAGCGTAGAAAGGTATTCCGAAAAAACTGGCTCTATAGAAGTTGTGAATAATTGTATGCCAAGGTTTTCTGCTAGTAAC
>DBZU01000017.1:50738-51614 GCA_002311285.1 Dehalococcoidia bacterium UBA1152
GCTAAAGCTGCAACCAAAGACGAATCAATCCCTCCAGAAAGTGCCACAATAACTTTTTCAAAACCAGATTTCTTTACATAATCGTGAGTGCCAGTTACTAACGCTGTGTATACCTCCTGTAAGTCATCCATGGGTTCTTTAACATAAGGTTTGCCTCGGTTTGCCGATTCAAATTTAGCCACCTCAAAATTTTTATAGTTACCTTGTTCATTGAAATCTATATCAAATATCAGATTATCTTCAGCAAATTGCGCTCCACGGGCAAGTATTTCTCCGTCTGGAGATACAAGAACGCTAGTTCCATCAAAAACTAACTCATCTTGACCGCCCACTAAGTTGACGTAAGCTAAAGTCAGATTGTGTTTTAAGGCTTGTTGAGATAATAATAATTCTCGTTGTTGGCGTTTGCCTCTGTGGTACGGCGATGCATTAATATTAACTAATAGTTTTGCCCCTGCCTGCTGCTGGCATTCAATGGGACCTTTGTCGGACCAAATATCTTCACAGATATTTATTGATGTTTTAATTCCACTTAGGTCGTACACAGTTGGACGAGTGCCGGGAGTGAAATATCTTTGCTCATCAAAAACTCCATAATTAGGCAATATAATTTTCCTATATGTTCCTATTAAATTTTTGTTGCTAATGATGGCAGCCGCGTTATAAATGCCACTTTTATCTTTGTCTATGTAGCCAATTACTACATTAATTCCTGTAGACTCGGATATTACAGCTTCAAGCGCCGTTAAATTATCTTGTATAAACTGGCTTTTAAAAACCAGATCTTCAGGAGGATAGCCAGTTATAGCCAGTTCTGGAAATGCTATAAGTTGAACGCCTAAATTCTTCGCAGATTTAATCCGTTGCAAGATCCTA
>DBZU01000017.1:51662-72431 GCA_002311285.1 Dehalococcoidia bacterium UBA1152
AAGATCCTACAGATGTTTCCATCTATATCTCCGACAGTTACATTAATCTGTGACAGAGCTATACGCATTTAAAACGTTCCATTGATGTATTTTTCTAATATAAATTAATCGAGTGAAGATTATATTCTGCTAAGGAGGTTAGCATTTTATCCATCATTAGATTTTCTTAACAAAACTATCTATTCGATCAAGGGCCTTCTCTATATTCTCAGTAGAATTGGCAAATGAAAAACGCACAAAACCTGTGCCATACTGACCAAAGTCTTCACCTGCTAAGCCAGCTACCCCGGCTTCTTGCAGCAAATTGTCCGCAAACTGTCGACTGGTTAAACCAGTCTCTTTCACACTTGGAAAAACGTAAAAAGCACCTTTTGGCATTTTGCAGGATATTCCTTTGATATTGTTCAGTCCGTTAACGATGAGATCTCTACGGTTTTTAAATTCCTGGACCATTTTGTTTGGTTCATCCTGCGGTCCATCTAAAGCTTCTATTGCTGCGATTTGAGTAGCTGATGAAGTGCAGGATACACTGTTTGCCATAAGTTTACCCATTTGGGCAGCCAAATCCTCGGGCATTATTCCATATCCAATCCGCCATCCAGTCATAGCATATGTTTTAGAAAATCCATCCAAAATAATAGTTCGATTTACCATTTCTGGAAATTGAGTAATAGATTCATGTTTACCTTCATATAAAAATCGAATATATATTTCATCTGACATTACGTAGATGTCATGCTTGTCTGATAATTCAGCGAGCCGTTCAAGATCATCTTTTGGGATTATGCTGCCGCAAGGGTTATTAGGTGAATTTAATATCATCAATTTTGTTTTAGAGGTGATTTTTGATTCAATCTCTTCAATATCAATACTAAAATCTTTGCTTTCATGTAGTTGCATAGGTAATGGCACCCCGCCTACATAATTGATCATCGATTCATAAATTGGGAATCCTGGATTTGGATACAATACTTCATCGCCTTCGCCGATTAATGAGAGCATAGTGAAAAACATAATCGGCTTACCGCCAGGAGTCACCACTACGTTTTCAGAGGAAACACTAATATTACGTGTTAATTCGATTTCTTTAGCAATTCTAGCTCGCAACTCAGGCATTCCTGGAGAAGGGCCATAATGAGTATATCCGTCATTTAGCGCTTTCGCTCCGGCAGCTATTATATTTTGAGGCGTCTTAAAATCAGGTTCTCCTATTTGCAGATGTATAATATCTCTGCCTTCAGCCTCTAATTTTTTTGCTTTAGCAAGCACTTCAAAAGCCGTTTCTGTGCCTAATCTAGTCATCCTGTTCGCTAACTTCATTAGTTGCCTCTATAGGTGGATCGAAGAATTTTGTAACCGTCCAGATGATTGTCGCGTCTGTTAAGAGAAATAGTATACAGCCTAGAACATGTTGTTAAGTTGTTGGCCTCTAGGGCGTGTACACTTCCGATAGTGCCAACGATTTTTTCTTCCCGAAACCACCTGTAATAAGTACCGTGCCGTCTGACAAAGTTAATGCAACATGGTGATATCGTGATGCTGACATATCCGGACCACGGGTCCATGTATTGGATTCTGGGTCATATATCTCTGTCTCAACTTTATTTCCAAGAGCTCCCGTTACTAGTACACGACCATCTGGTAATAGGTTTGCCTGATGCTTAGCTCGAGGGAGTTCAGTTTCTCCAGCTGAGGTCCATCCTTCGGTGGCCGGATCCCAGATTTCCGCAGTTTTACGTTTACCCATTCCTCCTATTACTAGGACACGTCCATCTTTTAGTAGTGTGGCGGTATGTAGGCTTCTTCCTGTCGACATTTCTCCCGCAAGAGACCACGTGTCGTTTTCAGAGTCGTATACTTCAGCCATTTTTATAAAAGGCCCATCTGGGTTGCCCCCTCCGGTAACAAGTACACGGCCGTCATTCAGTAGAGTAGCGGTATGTAAGATACGTTTTTCTGTCATTGAGGCAACTTCGGTCCAAGTGTCAGTAGAAGGGTCATATATTTCAGCTGATGCATGCTTTCTAAGTTCGTTATCAGCCCCACCGGATAAAAGTACGCGCCCATCATTGAGTAATGCTCCAGCAACATCTACACGTTCAAAATTCATTACGGTAGTTTCTGACCAGGCATTAGTTTCAGGATTCCATATTTCAGCCCTGTCTAAAGCAAACTCTTGATTTCCCGCGCCGCCAGCCGCTATAACTCTGCCATCGTTTAATACTATTAGAATTAGAGACTTACGCTCTTTTATTGGTTCAGCAATAAAGTCCCATGTACCAGTCGCGGGGTCGAAAACCTCAGCGGTGTTGCTCATGGCTTTTGAATATCCTTGTGAAGCACCTTCACTTATACCACCCATCACTAAAGCACGCCCATCTGGAAGTGCTACCCCTGTGAACTGAATTCGTTTTTCCGCCATTTCTCCAACATTTTTCATACTGCCAGAAGAGGCAGCTGGAATAGACACTTCTACATCGTCGTCACTCTGCTCTGCTGTTGAAGTATCCTCAATGTTGGATTGAGAGGCTCCATTTGTTTCAGCGGCTGAGTCTGTTGAATCACTGCATGCAACAAGACCTAGAGTCACTAGAACAATAATCAGTATGACTTTAAACATATAAATGAATCCTTGTAGTTGAAGGAAAATGTATAGTATACAACTATACTGATCATAGGAAGATCTATGGCAATGCTATGGCTATGCTAGAATCTGATTTTGGGGGAAAACACATTGAAAGTTTATCTTGGGGTACCGCGTGGATTTTGTGCTGGAGTGGTACGTGCGATTGACGCTGTTGAACTTGCTTTAAAAAAATTTGGCGATCCGATTTATGTGAAACACGAGATTGTACACAATCCATATGTGGTTAAATCACTTGAGAATAAAGGAGCTATCACAGTTGAAAAAGTCGAAGAAATACCTGCTGGCTCGACTGTAGTGTTTTCTGCACATGGTTCTCCTCCATCAGATTTCGAAAAAGCAGAGCAAAGGGGATTAAATGTAATAGATGCTACGTGTCCACTTGTAACCAAGGTCCACAATGAAGCTAAGAAATATACTTCTGAAGGTAAGAAGGTTATTTTGGTTGGTCATAAAGGACATCAGGAAGTTATTGGAACGATGGGACAGTCTGAGATGCATCTATTAGATGAAAGAGAAGGATTTGATATTCCTCAATGGAACAAATCTACACCTGTTGTTGTGTTAACCCAAACAACTCTTTCCGTTGATGATACACAAACAGCGATAGATAGTATAACCGATCGGTTTAAAGATGTACTCGTTAGAAACGATTTGTGCTATGCCACAACAAATAGGCAGGCTGCTGTGAAACAGTTATGCAAGAAGGTCAACTTGGTTTTAGTGATTGGTGCCCCAAATAGCTCTAACTGTAATCGGTTGAGAGAAGTAGCCCAGGCAGCAGGTGTAAAAGCATACTTGGTTAATGGACCGGATGATATAGACGATTCATGGTTTGATGGTATTGAAAAAGTTGGTATAACCTCAGGTGCCTCTACACCGGATGATTTAATTTTAGCAGTAATCGATAAAATGAAACCTGACGAAGTGAATAGAATCGGTGGGGTAGAAGAAGACATCAGTTTTGTCCTGCCAAAGGAACTATGTAATCAAAAAACCTAGCGCACGATAATTTGAGATTGCCTTGCTCGTAAATATACAAAGTCTTGCTGAATCCATATCAACCGTTTCGGATACTGTGATCGTAATTGATGTATTAAGAGCATTTTCAACAGCTGTGGTCGCTTTTGAAAATGGAGTCAGCAAAATCATTATGGTGCAAGAAGTCGATGAGGCTTTAGCCATACAAAAATCCGGCCTTGCTGATATCTCTATGGGTGAAGTTGACGGCAAAAAACCCGAAGGTTTTTCTTTCGGTAACTCACCTTTTGAATTGTCAAATGCACAAATCAAAGGATCTACAGTTGTTCAGTCAACTATAGCAGGCACTGCAGGAGTTGCTAAAGCTAGTAAAGCTGGAGCGTCTACTATATTTGCTGCCTCGTTAATGAACGCTGGTGCGACGGCAGGCTTAGTTAAGTCAACAAAATGTGATGCTGTCAGCATATTTGCAATGGGTGCTTGGGGGAAGACACGATCAGATGAGGATGAACAATGCGCCCTGTATTTACGAAATCTCCTGCAGGGCAGGAATCCAGACCGTCAATCAATTTCAAATTTAGTCAGGATTGGAGAAGAGGCACAAAAATATGGTGATCCTAATCAACCTCAATATCATCCGCAGGACCTGGATATAGCTCTAAAGATTGACTCAGCAGATTTTGCTATTAGAATCGAAAAAACAGATGGATTATTGGTTGCAATGCCCGTCAAAGTTTAAGTTAGATAATTAAGCAACTTGCAAAGGATAGATAAATGAAATATCGCAATTTAGGCAATTCTGGATTAAAGGTTTCGGAAATTGGTTTAGGTACTAACAATTTTGGAACAAATGCTAAGTTCCCTTTTCACATGCGAGCTGCCGAAGCCGCAACAATCATTGATGCCGCCTTAGATGTAGGTATAAATATGATTGATACTGCCAATGTCTACGGTACAGGCAAATCTGAGGAATATGTTGGAAAGGCGCTTAGAGGAAAAAGAGATAAAGCCATAATTGCTACAAAAGTTCGTGGGCCTATGAGGGATGGTCCACATGGGGAAGGTTTGTCTAGAAAGTCAATATTTCATGAAATAGAAGCCAGCTTAAAAAGGCTACAGACAGATTATGTAGATTTATATCAACTCCACTGGGTAGATAAAGAGACCAGCATCGAAGAAACATTGAGAGCATTGGATGATTTAGTAAAACAGGGAAAAGTGCGATACATCGGCTGTTCTAATTATGAAGCTTGGCGATTATGTGAAACCGTTTGGACATCAAAAAGCCTAAACCTCACATCAATCGTGAGCACTCAG
Organism: Dehalococcoidia bacterium UBA1152; assembly: GCA_002311285.1. GTDB lineage: Bacteria > Chloroflexota > Dehalococcoidia > Lucifugimonadales > UBA2962 > UBA2962. The sequence continues at coordinate 56,605 of DBZU01000017.1, forward strand.
CCGGCCTATAGTTTGCTAGATAGAGATATTGAGGCTGAAGTCATGCCTTTTTGTGAGGAATACAACATTGGGATCATTCCATATTACCCATTAGCCAATGGACTGCTTACCGGCAAGTATAAAAGGAATCAACCCCCACCAAAAGGATCTAGATTAGAAGCTAAATCAGATCCATATGAAAATGCGAACTTTGATGTGATTGAAAGCCTTGAAGGATTTGCAGTCAACTCGGGTCACACTATTTTGGAACTCGCATTTGCCTGGTTATTGTCAAAAGTCACCGTCAGTTCTGTTATAGCCGGGGCTACTAAAGTTGAACAAATTCAATCAAACGCAGCCGCTACAGATTGGGTTTTGACTACTTCTGAACTTAGTGAAATATCTGAATTGTTAGGTGACGGGGTAAGTGAATAATTCCAAAAAGTTGATTGTTGTGCCTGCTGATTCTCCAACGCAGATTAAAGGATCACCTCATCTTGAATTATTAAAGAAACATGCCGAAGTTAAAGTGTATGCAGATTTTCCATCAACTCAGGCTGAGAAAATAAGAAGAGTGGAGAATGCAGATATATTAATTAACTCAAGAAGTTCCTTGCATTGGTCTAGAGATGAATTCAAATCTTTACCTAAACTAAAAATGATGTCGACGTGTTCAGTAGGCACTGATGGTTTAGATGTAGATGCTGCCAAAGAAGTAGGCATAATAATATGCAATCAGCCGGGGACCAATGCTCCATTCGTATCTGAACATGCGATTGCATTGATGCTGGCTGTTGCTAAGAGAACTTCTTTTTACACTGCACAGTTAAAATCTGGTGTGTGGTTTCATGTAGATGGGGTTTACTTAGCTGGAAAAACTTTAGGGATAATCGGTACTGGAAATATTGGAAAACTAACTGCTGAGAAAGCAAAAGCATTAGGCCTTAACGTAATTGCTTGGACCTATAATCCCAATCTAGACTGGTCAAAATCTACAGGCGTAGAGTATGTGAGTCTAGATGAATTATTAAAAAAATCCGATGTTGTCAGTTTGCATACACGGTTAAGCCCCGATAGTGAAGGTTTAATCGGGGAAAAAGAGATTCAATTAATGAAACCTGGAGCGCTACTAATTAATGTTGGTAGGGGACCACTGATTGATACAACTGCCATGGTGTCGGCATTGCATTCCGGTCACTTAGGAGGCGCAGGATTAGACGTTTTTGACGTTGAACCATTAACTAAAGATCATCCTATTTTCGACTGTGAAAATGTGGTTTTAACTCCTCATACAGCTGACGTAGTTCCAGAAGGAGTTGATGTGTTAAATTTCGGTGCAGTTGAAAACGTCTTGGCTTTTCTGAAGGGCAACCCAGTCAATATAGTTAATCCTTAACACAAGGAGCAAGAATGCCTGGTAATAATCGTAAGACAATAGAAGGATATGCCGACGTTCCTGGCGGCAAAATCTGGTACAAGATCATGGGTGAAGGTGATGAGGTGCCTTTAATAACGCTGCATGGTGGCCCCGGATCTACACACAATGGGCTTGCTCCATTAGAAACATTATCGGATGAACGCAAAGTCGTGTTTTATGACCAACTCGGTTGCGGAAAATCTGACCGTCCTGAAGCCCTAAGTCTCTGGAAAACTGAACGTTTTGTCAAAGAGCTGGCTGACCTGAGAGAAGTATTAGGATTTAGCTCAGTCCATATCTTAGGTCATTCATGGGGCACGATGCTTGCTACAGACTATTTGCTTACCCAACCTAAAGGAGTTCAGAGTGTAATATTGTCGAGTCCTTGCATCAGTATTCCTATGTGGGTTAAAGATGGCCAGAACTATATAAAACAATTAGATGTGAATGTGCAAAACGCTATCGAATTACATCAGAAAAACGGAACAATTGACTCACCAGAATATAAAAGCGCCGTTGAAGAATTTAATAAAAGACATGTTAATCCGCTCCATGTAAAACCTGAAATATTTAAAAGTTATTTGAAACAAAGAGGACTCATAGTTTATGAAACTATGTGGGGCGTAAATGAGTTTTACATGACGGGAAACTTGGCAGGTTATGATCGCACAGACAGGTTACACCAATTAAAAATACCTACTTTGTTTTCCTGTGGACGTGTTGATGAAGCAACTCCAGAAACCACCGGATATTATCATACGCTGGTACCAGGATCAGAATTTGTAATTTACGAAGACAGCGCTCATATGCCGCATTGGGATGAGCCAGAACGCTATACAAGCGTTGTATCTGATTTTATGCGGCGAAATGATCCTGGATAATAGATGAAGTTTCGATAAGTTATGATAAGTGTGGTCAAGACATGAACTCGAAAGCAAAACATTGGGATAAAATTTTTTCCAGTACAGAGGATCGATTATTGGGATGGTATGAAAAAGATCCATCACAGCTACTGAAATTACTAGATCTTAGTTTTGACTGGAAGGATTCCCTAGTATTTCTGCCCGGCATCGGCACGTCAAACATAATTGAAGAACTTTTATCTCGCGGAACACGACTGATTCTTAACGACATAAGTCAAAAGGTCCTAGATAAAATCGAAGAAAGGATCGGGGAAAAGAGAACTAAGGTTAGCCTGTGCTGTCAAGATATTGCGTTACCACTTCCAGACACTATACCAAAAGTCGATCTTTGGATCGACAGAGCGGTATTGCATTTCCTCACTGAAGAAAAAGATATCGTTGGTTATTTCCGCAATCTGCGATCGATAGTAAAAAAAGGTGGATTTACCTTATTCGCACAGTTTTCATTGAAAGGTGCTTCAGAATGTGCAGGGCTTGATATTACTAGATATTCCGTGGAAGGACTTACCGAAAGACTAGGTATCCACTTTCAACTCGTCACCCAATTTCACTATACACACATCACTCCGAATGGCGATCCACGACCCTACGTCTATGTTTTGTACAAAAGACTCAGTAGAAAAACACAACCGACATTAATTGCTTTTGGCTCTACTGGATATGCAGATTAAAACCATATGCATTCTCTTATCCTCAGGATTAATAATTACAAGTGTGGTGAAGGCCCATGGTTTTTCCAAGGAGGACAGCGGACATTCTACCGTTGAACTTATATAGCAACTGTACTGAGAGTATTAGGTTATGATTTATAACTAACACTTTGGGATATACTGGATTTGCTGATTGGGGAACAAGGAGTTAGATATGCCGGCATCAGACAGAACAGGGAAAATACAAACTGTATTGGGATTAATCGAGCCAGATGATCTGGGGGTAACATTGGCTCACGAACATTCATTAATTGATTTATCCTGCTATTTTAATATGCCTGAAGAAGCTACTGAGCGCTGGTATGTGGACCAGCCGGTGACTATGGAGATTTTAGGCCCTCTAATGAAGCGTCTGTTTAGTAACAGAGATGTTGGGAATTTATGCGATGAAAAACATCAAACACAGGAAGTGTACAAGTATTATCTTTCTGGAGGTAGTTCTTTAGTAGATACGACTTCAATCGGTATCGCTAGGGATCCTTTGGCTCTAACCAGAATATCGCGAGCTACTGGGCTTAACATAATAATGGGAGCATCATATTATGTTCCACTTTCTTACCCTGATGACATTCACGAAAAATCTGAACAAGATATTACTGATTCGATAGTTAAAGATATAACGGTAGGAGTTAAAGATACTGGAGTTAAATCAGGCATCATAGGCGAAATAGGTAATTTCTGGCCAACAAATGAGACATCTAGAAAAATTCTCAGAGCTTCAGCACATGCGTCAGTTGAGACTGGTGCGGCAATTTCTATTCACCCAGGTGGACATCCAGACGCGCTTTTGCAACATTTAAATGATTTAATTGAAGCTGGCGCTGATCCTGCTAGGATAATTATGGGACACTTAGATGTATTTCCTTATTCTCCGGAAGTAGTTAAGGAAATTGCTGAGACCGGTGCCACCCTAGAGTTTGATCGTTTTGGTAGTGAAAACACAAACTTTGCAGAAGGAGGCCATGATATAGCCTTTCCTTCTGACGTTCAGAGGATAGAGCGTATAGAGCAATTAATAGAATGGGGGTATGAAAGCCAAATTGTTGTTGCTCAAGATGTCTGCCTAAAAACTGACTTAGTATCACATGGTGGGGGAGGGTATATTCATATTCTCGACAGCATTATTCCAAGAATGCGCAAACGTGGATTTTCTACCGAAAATATCGACAACATACTAATAGAAAACCCAAAGAGAATACTGACTTTCACATAAAAAGGTACTAGGACATGATTGTAAAACTAATTCTATTAGTAGTAGTGGCACTTGTCGTGATTCTAGCTTTTAAACTGTTAAGACGATAACTCAAATGAAAACCTTGGCACATTGATTGATTTGAAATGTATAATCACGGTATCGCCGATGTCAATCACTTGGCCGTTGGGAGGGCACTATGAAAGCAGCAGTTTATCAAGGCAACCATAAATTCACTATCGAAGAGGTTCCGGATCCAATTCCTGGTCCTGGCCAGATTCAGATTGATATTAGCTATGCTGGCGTGTGCGGTACAGATGTCCATGGCTTTCAGTACGACAAGGTGCCGCCGGGTTCCATTCTGGGACATGAGTTCAGCGGAGTAGTTTCGGCACTTGGCGAAGGCGTAACCAAATGGAAGAAGGGTGATCGTATAGTTGGAGGAGGAGGAACGCATCCTCAAGGCATTTTGCCTGATGCTTTTACCATGCCACGCTTTAATTTTCGTACTGACGGTTTTGATAATACCCGTTGGGATGCCACACCTCAACCTGAAGGATATGCGGAGAAGTACGTTATGGAGGAATGGGCGCCGTTGCCTACTCCAGATAACGTTTCCGATCTAGAAGCCGCATTGTGCGAACCGGCTGCTAATGCTATGCGGACAATAAGACGTTCTCGCATGAAGACAGGCGATACGGTCGCTATACTAGGTGCAGGTCCGATAGGCTTATTTTGTTTGCAGATTGCAAGAGCATCAGGAGCAAGTAAAGTGTTCGTTGTCGAGCCATCTGCATTGCGGGCCAAAGCAGCTGAAGAGCTTGGCGCGGACGAAATCATAGATCCTACTAAAGATGACCCTGTCGAGCGACTTGTTGCACTTACTGGTGGGTTCGGTCCGCATATCGTCCTAGAGTGTGCAGCTGCTCCTTTAACACTCCAGCAAGCACTTGAATCCGTGCGGCGTCATGGACGCGTGGTGCTTATAGCGTTGTCCTGGGACTCGGTAATGGTAAGTCCCATAGATTGGGTGAGTATGGAGATCGAGTTGATCACAACCCTTGGAGCATTGGATGTAGATTTTCAGGCCACTTTGGCTCTCATGTCTTCTGGACGCATCACTATGGAACCTCTCATTAGCGAATCTCAGGTACAGCCCCTCGAGAATATCCAGAGTGTGTTTGAAGACCTCATTAAACCAGATAACCGGGTTCAGGCTGTCTTCAAACCCTAAGTGTTAGCGTTGTTGGGGTGTTCGTCGGGAAGAAACGTTCTGAAGTTGAAAGCTTTACTTTTTCAGCGAAACTTTACGAAAAATAATTGGATTTATATCAAATTGTTGTCCAACCACCATCAACAATTAAATTTTGTCCTGTAATCCAATTGCCTGCAGAAGAAGCGAATAAAGCAGTTGCCCCCTTTATATCATGTGGCATGCCCATTTTTTGTATAGGTTGTCTATAAATCATTCGTTTTATCATTTCTGGGTTCACAGTGGGCTTTGGTATTTGCCCAGGACTTATACAGTTTACCGTTATACCATATTCACCTAGCTCGGCGGCTAATGCTTTTGTTAAGTTAATGACACCGCCCTTTGCTGCAAAATAACCAATAGAAGATCTTTTATGATTCAGTCCTTCATATAGACGTTTATCAGTGCCCATCACCCCGTGTACAGATCCTATTGTTATAATTTTTCCATGACCTTGCTCAATCATAACTTTGGCGGCGGCCTGTGCACACATGAAAGTGGTGTCAAGGTTCATGCTAATGGTTTCTCGAAATGCAGTTTGGGAAGCAAAAGGCAAGTCGTCGTCAGGTGTTGAGCCTCCTGCATTACAAACAAAGACATCTAATTTCCCGTTATTTTTTACAACTGATTTAATTAAAGAATTGACATCATTTTCATCTGTTGCATCGCATTCAATTGCGTGTGTTTTTATACCTGCAATCCTCAGTTCTTTCGCAACTTTTTCACAGTTTTTTATATTTCGACTTGCAATTATCACGGTGGCTCCTAACTCACCTAATGCTTCTGAAATTGCTATGCCTAAATGTGTACCTCCGCCGGTTACAACTGCAACATGTCCAGACATGTCAAACAATTTTTTTAATTTGGCCAAGCGATTAACTACCTTCCTTTTTTAATTTGGTTGTCTTGCCATGTATAGTCGACTTTGCTTTCATAAAAACGCTCAGGATTCTCGATTGCCCAAAGTTGTTTTCTAATAATGTAATTGTTTGGATCAATTTTTATGGCTTTACGCCATGTGTCTAACGCCTCCTTGGTTTTACCATCACTAAATAATTGTTGACCTGTAACAAATAGATTATTTGCTTTTTTATGAGTATCTTGTTCAAATTCTTCAATTCGCAAACTGTTGAATTCTTTTTCGGATGACCAACTATTTAACAAGTTACTTTTAGCAGGTTCTCTTATATTGAAGGTGCCTAACTCAATATATTCTACTTTTCCACTTGAGCTGAGGAGGTAAACATTAGGAACAGCCTTGAATCCATATAATTGACCGAGTTTATTAGATTCATCAACAAGAGTAGTTAAATTTGCCTGAGCCTGCTCAAGGTAAAATTTTGGTTTATCAGGTCCCTGAACATCCATAGCTATAGTGATAACTTTTACATTGTTTTTGTTGTTATTATCTGAGAATTTTTGCCAAACTGGCAATTGAGCTCTACAAGCTCACCATGAGGCCCAAAAGAACAATGCAATTTTATTAGCAGAGAAGTCTGAAAGCCGAATATTTTTTCCTTGAACAGAAGGTAAGCAGAAGTTAGGAGCTATATCTCCTACGTTTACATAGTTGATTTCCTTGACCATTTTAGAATCCTTTGCAACAGATTAATTCGATGGGATTTAAGAATTATAAGAGTGTTATTCCAACGATGCCGAGTACTGTAACAGTTATTGCTATAGATTTCATGAAAAGGCGCCGTGGGTTAATATTTTCGCTTAGAATTTTTAATTTACCTGTACTCAGAACAGTACTGATTACAAATACCCATAAAGGAACTGTCCCAAATAAGGCTGATACTAAGGCAACAGAGTGGCCAATTTTCATTGCAGTCAAAAATGACAAATGACCGAGAGGCATTATTACGGCTTCTACAAGTAGAACGAAAATCAGGACTCGAGGCTGTTTAACAGTATCCCAAAACTTCCCAAACGAATTACGTTTCAAGTTAAACAAAATAGGCAATAATGCTCCAATTCGTTGAGCCCAAAAACCGTTTTCGGGTGTAACTTCAGTAAGTGCATAACTGCTTGCCACTTGTGAAAGTCCAGCTAATCCAGCACATATGATCAATGCCATTACAACGTATATTTTGGGTTTCTTATTAAGTTCGGATGGTTCTCTGGACAGAATCATTATTCCTAAGACCACCAATATAATTGAACCCCATTGAGAGAAAGTGAGTAATTGATCCAGTAATAATAGTGCGAAAATAGCAACGAAAATAGGACTTGTGTTAAATATGGAGAAAATAATTGAAGCGTCAGTAGTTCTCAGAATTCGGTACAAGATTGTTATGGCGATTCCATACATTACTCCACTGCCAAAAATAGCTATTATGTGTGATCCAGGAACACTTTCATCGAAGGGATAAAGTATGGCGAAAATTACGCTATATATAATGAGGCTTACCGCTAGCCATAACATCAGTGTGGTTGCATCAGGCATGTAACGAATTGACAGAACTTTTTCGCCGGAATTACCTATTCCCACTAGCGCTGCGCCTAACACAGCTAATACCATCCATGATTCAGTCGGGAGAAATGAAAGAAACATTCAATAAAAAATTAAAAAGGGCCACGTATTAAGGTTTTACAAATACCGAAATAGATATTTAATCTATTATATGAGTAATTGGGTCAATAGTTGTTGAAAATCCATTAGCTTTTAAAGGAATACAAAAATGGTAATAGCTTTACTAGTCGGAGCGGGCGGTTTTATTGGAGCGATAGCAAGGTACGGTGTAAATTCTGGTTTTGCCAAGTTGTTGAATGGCCAATGGCTGCCATACGGAACGTTAACCGTGAATGTGGTTGGATGCCTGATTATAGGGCTTGTAGCAGGCCTTATAGATCACAGACAAATAGGTAGTCCGGAACTGAGAGCATTTATTTTAATAGGAATTTTAGGTGGCTTCACAACATATTCTGCGTTTGGATATGAAACCATAAATTTATTTAGAGAAGGTCAGATTACCGCTGCAATTGTAAATGTTGCAATACAAATAGTATTAGGCTTAGGCGCTGTTTGGGTTGGCTATAAACTAGCAACAGTCGGGTAATTTATTTCGATAGAAATTTTATAACTGCTGGAGACACCACATCCTGTCTTTCAAGTTGTGGTACATGAGCTGCTTTATCAACCGTTAAAATCTCAGAATTTGGTAAAAGTGTTTTGAAATCATCTGCGTAAATTGGCGGTACCAAGCCGTCTTGTTTACCCCATATAATAAGCCCAGGGGCTTTTACTCTATGAATTCGGCGAGTTAAACCTTTGTCAGGGATCGGCCATATAAAGGCTGCTGAACATGCTAGAGCCCACGAACGCCTAATTTCTTCATCTTGCTTTTCAATCTCGTCTTCCGGCATTCTTAACAACTCTGTTGCAATCTTTCCTTCAGGCTCATAGAAGACTAAGGGCATAAGCTCGTCAGGTGTTAGTTTCATCCAATCTCCTACAGGTTGTTCGTCTCGCCATAATCCTATCGATGAAATGAGGACGAGTTTGCTTACCCTTTCTGGATTTGTTGATGCCAGCTCTGCAGCCAGCATTCCTCCAAACGAGTGTCCAATTACAGCTGGAGAATCCAATCCCAATTGATCAAATACTTCATAGTAGTGGAGCATTAATTCCCAGAGTCCTCTAATTTCTCTAACTGCGTCTGGATCACCTTCCGTTCCTGGTAGAGAAGGAGCATAGACAGTAAAGTGTTCAGCAAGATCATCTAAAAATGGGTCCCAGGCTGGGCCTCCGGCTCCATGAAGAAACACGACAGGAGCCCCGTTGCCTGCATGATGCACGTATGACTCCACGCGACCATTCATAGTTCTGATTAAAGTTTTGGAAGCATTTGATTTGATCATACTGGGATAGCTTCCTCCGCTCTTTTTGCTCGTTGTGGCCACCAATGATTTTCCCAACCTTCGTTATCCCAGATACCTCTTATCTTAGGTAAAACCTCCTCTGCGCAGAGTTGAATATTTTTCATGGTTAATTCGTGAGGCATTGATCCTAGTTGCATTAATGCCATTAGATTTCCACAATTTAGCGTTTTTACCACGTCTTCTAATTGATGTGCGACAGATTCTGGACTACCGGCCACAATGAATCTGTTATCAATGTACTCCTGGAATCCCCAATCTTTTCTCTGAGCAGCTAAATCGGCTGGAATACCATACCCTCCTGACCTGTAAGCTTTAACAAGGCTGCTATGATCCACGTGTCCAGGTGCCATAAAGAAATGTAAAGGGGTATGGAGAGACTTTTCATAGAAATATTTAACGTGCTCAAAATATTCTTCTTCGGCCTTTGCATCCGTTTCAGCTACTAATACCAATTGCAAAAAGCCTAGACGGTAAGGATTCGCATCTTTACCTAGTTCATCGAGACGTTCCCAATATCTATCCACATTCTTTTTAGCAAATTTGCTGCCAAAATAGCTAAGAAAACAGTAACAATAATCTCGTTCAGCTACCCAATCGACTGTAGTTTTACTACCTGTACCTGGCACCCATATTGGAGGATGAGGTTGCTGAATTGGTTTAGGCCAAGTGTTGACATACCTTAGTTGATTGTATTTTCCATTAAAGGAGAACACGTCCTTTCTAGTCCAAGCTTCTATAATCAGGTCATGTGCTTCTCGGAACCGTTCGCGCTGTTCCATAGGCGGTATACCATAACACCAGTTTACATCGCACGAGCTTCCTAGCGGCATACCAGCCACTAAACGGCCGCCGCTTATGTCGTCCAACATTGCGTATTCCTCGGCGACACGCTGTGGCGGGTTTGTGGGAAGAGTGGACCCCATAACTACTATCGCAGCATCTTTAGTTTCCCGAGATAGAACGGAAGCCATGATATTAGGTGATGGCATGAATCCATATGCATTTTGATGGTGTTCATTTACGCAGACGCCGTCAAAACCTACTTCAGCCGCATATATTAATTCATCAAGTGACCAATTATAGTATTGGCCAACTCGCGCTGGATCTGCTAGTTCTGACCATGGTGGCGTCACCCATACAGAGCTATAACGCTTCTCAAAATCCTGAGGTAATTCCCGGTGCGGCATAAGATGGAACATTGATACTTTCATGTTTTTAGCCCCTTAAGTTAAAACTTAATTTTTCTGTCTCCAGATTGACTCTTACTTTAGTAAACGTTTTGCGCGAGTATAACATCATATGAATGGTTAAAGTCGCCTTTCTTTCATCAATTTATGAATGAACAAGATATCCTAAAAAAAATGTGGCTGAATTTACATTTTGTTTAAGCATCAGTTTTTGTTATACACTTTTATTTAATCTATTATGAAAAATCTAATTGAAACTTCGAGCCTCGAACGCGTTTGGATAGAGGATGTTCTATTTCCTAAATGTGATGTGTTTCGCCTTAAAAAAGGTTCAGGGAGGGAACTTGAGGGTAAGTCCCTTTACTGTTTGTTCTATGACCCTAGTTTTATTACAAGAGCTTCATTTCAAAGGGCTATGCATCTATTAGGAGGGCAGTTCTATCAAACTGAAAATGCCTCCCAGTCATTTCCTGTAACCGAAACGAATTATATTGACAATGTAGTGGCGATTCTTCATAGCCTTCGTATGGATGGTGTAGTTATAAGAAGTAATGAACCGAATGTAATGACTGAGGCAGCTGGAGCAGGGGTTATACCTGTTGTCAGCGGCGGCGGTATTTATGATCATCCTACTCAGGCTTTAGCTGACCTTTACACTTTGCAACTAGAAAGAGGAGCTATTGATGGAGCTCATGTAGCAATTGTTGGTCGCTTGGAACACCGCAATGTAAATGCATGGATTTTAGGATTATCACTTTTCGACAACATTATGGTTAGCCTGTTGCCTTTTAGTGGCACAATCAACCCTGACATTGTTGATTTATGTACTGAACGGGGAGTCAAATTCACTAGGGTGAATACAATTAATGAAATTAAAGATCCCGATGTGGTCTACCTGAATGCCCCGCGTACTGAAGCTCATGCAAATTTGTTACGATCAAGAGGTATGCCGGCGATAAAGATAAACCAAGAATTTATGAATTTGTTGCATGATAAAGCAATTGTAATGAATCCCATTCAGCGAAGCGGTGATTTTGCAATCGAAGTTGTAGATAAGAGATTGGCATTTTACAGGCAATCAGAGAATGCTCTAATTGTTAGAATGGCTGTATTAACAGAAATATTAAGTTAAGCAACCTCGAAAGATCCTGTGGATCTCATGTCTGACTTTTGTCGAGTAAATTCTGGGGTTAATATGTTGAGACATTTACCGAACACTGTGTGCATAACTGCCTCCTTAATTATTCCTGAATGCCAATCAAAGGATACACTGTTTGATTCCAATAAGTCTCCTCTTACATCATCAGTCATCAACTTAGAAATCAAAAACTCAATTTGAGAGTCTTTTATGGATTCAAACATTCTTCTTGCGAAGTTTCCTAACTTGATTTCGTTACTAAGCAAAGATTTCCATGCTACTTCGTAAAGCCGTAATTGTTTTGCCGATAAATCTTCTTCTTTCAAAGCATTAATTAATGCTTTTGCAGCTAGCTCTCCAGAAATTAGCGAATAATAGATTCCTCCCCCTGTGGTCGGTTTAGTTAATCCTGCAGCATCACCGATTGACAGTGCCCTGTTATTGTATGTCGGAGTAGAAGGATTTACTGGGATCCCCCATTTTCTTATTGGGTATTCTGTTTTTTTAAAATAACCTTTGTTTATAAGGTGTTTTATCAAACTATCCATCTGTCCATTGAGTTTACGAGGTGTAGCTAATCCCAATAGTGCCTGATTGTGTTTAGTGGGTACTAACCATCCAAATGAACCATGTCCGATTTGTGAACCAAGGAATACGGTGGCCCTAGACAAGTCGTCAGTTTGAACGGCCGTTTGGCACCCGGTTAAAAAGTTTTTATTTTCGTCATTGCCAAGTCCAGCCATTTTTAATAAAGGTGAGCCGAATCCTGTGGCCACTACTACAGCTTTACTTGTTGAAACTTCAGTGTGGCCATTGAATTCACTTCTAACTGTGACCTCTTTATCTGTTATTTCTACAGAGACAATCTTCTTGCCAAGATGATAAGTAGCCCCTGCATCAACCGCTTTTATAGCAAAGGCTTCGATGTATGAAATGCGATCTATGATATATGCCTGAGGATTACTGTTGTTTATTAAATAGTTTTTACCTGATGGGGCAACTATAGTAGCTGAGGATGTTGATCTATATATCTGGCTTTTTGTTGGAGGATATTCTTTGTAACAGGATTGGCCAATTATACCGGTACAGAGCTTATCCCCGATTTTGGTTCGCCAATCATAAACCTCAACCGAAAATCCAGCCTTCGCGACATTCAACGCCGCAATGTTGCCAGAAGGGCCTGCACCTATGATTATTACGTCGCGCAATCTGCACTCATTAAGATGTTTAACACGAGATGTAATCCTACCTTAATAGAACCATAACCGGCAACAAGTTTTGGGCTGGATTATTTATACGTTTATCTGGTCAGAACGGAATGCCATAATAAAGTCATTAATATGCAATCCACCTATTGAATGAGTCCACCACTCAACATTAACAAGACCCCATTCAAGAGTTATTTTAGGGTGATGATCTTGTTTGTCGGCTTCAATGCCAATTTTGTTTACAAAGTTTAAAGCAGATTCAAAATCGTTAAATGTGAACTGTCTAGTTAAATGTGGAATTTCAGTTTCGTGGGAAACTGTCCATCCTGGTATTTCTTTAAGCAATTTTTGAATATCCGCTTTTTGTAACTTTGGCGTATCCGCATTAGTTCTTACACAACTCTTATTTAGTAACGACATTTTTGTACCTGCTGGTAATTTTCACTGTGGCTAAACTTAGTTTCGATATAGATTAAAACATTTATATAAAACCCACTACAAGCTAAATCTGTAATAATGGTGTTTATTAAATGCAAAATACCTTAAACCAATTAATTTGGCGTCGAATACGAAACCATTTAATATCGTTAATTAACTACTCTGATTTTCGAAACATTTGGCTCACCGGAATTTTTTCATTTGGAGGCATGTGGATTTTTACCGTAACTGCCACATGGATAGCTGTGGAAAAATCAGGAGGTTCGCGATGGCCAGGGATAATTGCCTTCTCAAGCCTTTTGCCATTCCTACTATTTTCGCCGGCTGGAGGATTTTTAGCGGATAGATATAACCGTCGAGATGTTGTATTAACTACGTGTCTTGCAAATACAATTTTGGCGGTATTCATTGCTATTGGAGCGGTAACAGACATGTTGCAATTATGGCATTTTGCTTTAGCAGCATTTGCTAGAGGTGGGTTGACGGCATTAATGGAACCGGCAATACAAGCACTGATTCCTAACCAAGTAGCGGAAAAACATATGCTGAATGCTATAACTTTAAATGCCTTGACTCATCATGGATCGCGATTTTTTGCCTTATTAATCGCAGCACCTCTATTGGCTAGTGGTGTAGCTTTATCTGTTTCAGAATTCACCATTGTTCCCGGGGGAGTAAAAACCGTACTTATTTTAAGTGCTATTTTTACGGGTATTAGTTCTCTTTTTGCTTCATTTTGCGCTACAGTTTCATATGGCAAAATAACTTCTGGCGATGAAAAAAGTTATATACCTAATAAGGTTACAGATTCGTTGTTCTCTATGGCGAACAGAACCAGAAATATGATTAACGGAGTAATCTATTTTGCAAGAGGAACGTTGGAAGGATTCCAATTTATTTATACACATAAAATCATTTCAATTTTCATCATACTGGTGGTTTTTCATTGTGCGTTAGTTATGTCATTTGAATCGATAATGCCGGTATTCTCACGAGACTTTCTTAACGCCGCTGATGGATCAATTCTGGGATATCTTGTGATGGCATTTGGAGCAGGATCTATATTTGGAGTCTTATTAGTAGCTGGATTAACTAAGGAAACTCACAAGGGCTGGGTACTTTTATCGACTGGTGTGGGAAGCGGTATCATGCCAATACTTATGGCTTTGATGCAAGAGCCGTTATTGGCTATGCTATTCGTAGGGTTAATGGGTGCTACACAAGCCAGTTTTATGGCTATCACGAACGTTTATGTTTTAACTGTCTCTCCAGACAGATTGAGAGGCCGAGTGACGAGTTTGTATGTTTTGCACGCAGGAGGAATAATGGCATTTACGAATCTCGGATACGGATTTTTGGCTGATTTATTTAATGCCAAAGTCATATTTATAATTACAGGTTTAATATTTGTAATATTTTTAACAGCGATATCAATGTCTATGCCTACGTTGAGAAGAATTTATAGGACTGGAGAGACAACAGCTTAATGCCAACAACTATAAAAAAAGCAGTTATACCTGCAGCGGGTTTGGGGACCAGGTTTTTGCCGGTAACAAAAGCTGTTTCCAAAGTTATGTTACCTGTTTTGAACACCCCGACCGTTGAATTTGCCTTAAATGAATTAATAAAAAGCGGATTAACAAAAGTGGCAATAGTCGTATCTAACCAAAATACAGATATTCGGAGATACTTTCATGGTAATAATGACGTACAAATAGAATATATTGTACAAGAATCAGCTGATGGTTTAGGTGATGCAATACTTCAAACCAAACAATGGATCAATGATGAACCGTTTTGTGTTTTATTGCCGGATGACTTAATTTTTTCCAATAAACCCACTATTAAAACTATGATCGATATTTACTCTCAATTTAATTCGAGTGTAATAGCGTTAAAACAGGTTGGCAATGAAATGGTTCCTTTTTTGGGAATTGTTGAATCGTATCAAATTGATGAATCAATAGATCAAATCATAAAATGTGTTGAGAAACCTCGCCTTGAAAACGCCCCTTCCAATCAAGCAATAATCGGAAGATATGTTTTCACGCCGGATATATTTGAATATATTGAGCGCACCAAAAAAGGGGCCTTGGGTGAAATACAAATAACTGATGCAATAAATTCGCAAGCTGATAACGGCTCAGTGTATGGTTATAAATTTTCAGGCATGCATTTTGACACGGGCAATCCGTTAGGTTTGTTAAAAGCATCTGTCTATTTAACTTTACAAGATCAAAACGAATCCGTTCACTTAAAAGAATTCATTAGATCTTTAAAGGACTAAAGTTGATGCCTCAAAGAGGATTATCCATACAAAGGTTATTTGATTAGATCGGCATTGACATCCATCTAACACATGTTTTATATATTTGTTAATATTTACCTTTAACCATTAAGGATTTTAATTATATGAACAGGAACCTCAGACTACTACTCACTAGCGTGGCGTTGGGGCTGATATCCTTGACGGCGGCACTATTGGGTGGAATTCACCT
>DBZU01000017.1:72544-72784 GCA_002311285.1 Dehalococcoidia bacterium UBA1152
GTGGAATTCACCTCCAACATCTCATCAATAATGGTGGCGGTAGACACCTGGGAGAGACCGTAGTCCTAATCGTTCTAGCATTGGGACTGTTTGCAGGTTCAGTGTGGGCCTGCCAAAGACGAACGTGAGTGAATTCTTCGACATCGCTTTAATCTTGGCTGTGACTGCGGCAGCATATCTTCTCGGGGCTATCCCATTGGCTCAACGGATAAGTGCCTGGCATGGTGTGGATATTTTTTC
>DBZU01000071.1 GCA_002311285.1 Dehalococcoidia bacterium UBA1152
CGACTTAGGCTCCTCGGTAGATCCGCGTACCATACTGACCTGATTGCTTAGGGGTGGCACTCAGCCAGTTTGAACGCTTATTGTCTTTGTTGAAGTAAAGCCTGCTTAGCATCTTGAGTTATTTCAAAACGCCTTGGCCTACGATTATGGTTAGGCTCTGTTACACCCATATCCAACAATATTGGCAAAATGTATTTTACGAACCTTTGGCCAACCGCTCCGCTAGTTCCATTAGCTAATGGATGGTCAGGATAAATATTTTTGACTATGTCTCTACAATCTGTGCTTTTAAAAGGTCCAAGTGGCATCTTATCTACAATCTCTGTTGCTATAACACGGTCTTTCGACGGGTCAACCGTTGGTTTCAAATTCTTTTTGATAGACTCTTTTTCAATGACAGTTTTGTTTTGATCAGACACGTTGTCAGTTTTAGGCTTTGCCTCGTCTTTATCAAGTTTCGAGTTTGCTTTACTGTAATGAGTGTTACCGTTTGACGAAGCGTCTTTCTCACTAGAACGATCAGAATAGCTATCACTATTCTTCGTTGATCCGTGTCCAGAGGAGCGACTCGAATACGTACGGCTTGTTGAAGATGGCCCTCTTCCTGTACTACGATTCGAATGGCTACTGCTATCCGGGGATGATCCACGTCCTAATGCACGATTTGAATACGCACGACCACCTTGAGACGATCGTCTTTCTGTATTGGGAGATGAATAGCCAGATTGACCAGTTTTTACTACAAAATTATGTTCGTTAGGGAAATAACGTCTTATATTTAAAGACTTAGTGCCTCGACGGTCAGTTAATATCCAAAGAAAAGGAGGATTGCCTTTGTCCTCTTCTGAAGCTTCCTCTCGGATTTTTACATATAACGACATGAAATCACTATCATCACTAAAAACAGCCACGCTCCTCACCCGGCGACGAACAAAATCTGCTATTACATCACTAGCAATCGCTATATCTGCTGAGTTTTTTGATAGATGTCCGCTGAATCTTTGCACGCCACGAACCCTAATTTCTGATTTACGGAATTGAGTTATAGCCCACATGCGCCATAATTCAACTTGATCTCCCGGAACATAAAGAGTCACTAAAGACGGTCTAGGAAAACTACTTGGCCATTGCTCAAGTAGTGCTGAAATCAGGCTTTTGGCATCTTCCTGAAGGTTCTCTATGTCTATATATAGTCCAGAACCACCAAATAAGTTATGTTTTCGTGTAAAGATATTTCTAATTAAATTCAATTTTTATCTCAGGATACTAGTTTGTGGATACAAAGCTAATACCTTATTCGTTCTTTATTTTATACTTTAAGGCTCATTAAAAGAATTGATTGGAGTATCATTTTTTTATTACAACCTTGTAATTGCCTAATATTTATCAAGTTATTTTATTCTCAAACTTGTTTCCTGGCTTCAGTGAAACAGTTTTTGCCCACTCAGATGCATTAAGTTTATTATTTCCAACTGACCGAATTCTTTTTACCCGGATAGCTCCGCCATTACCAGAAATTAATAGGCCGTCTTCATCTATCCAAATAATTTGACCGGGCTCAGCATCACTAGTGTTATCTAGTTTACTCGCGTTATACAAACATAATTCCAATCCATTAAAGAATGTTCTTGCTCCAGGAGAAGGATCGCTTCCTCGAATTAAGTCATGTATAGAATCGATGGAATTATACCAGTTTACAATAACGTCTTTCGCTTTGCACCATCCCTCATATGTAGCTTTAGAATGATCTTGTGTAATACGCGGAGCTGTTCCATCGCGAACCTTATCTAAAGCATCAATTATTGCTGACACTCCTTCGGGGAAGAGCTTGTTAAAATATAAAGATCCGGTACTATCCTCCGGCTCTATATTAACCGATTTTTGTGAAAGAATTGGCCCTGTATCCAAATCTCCGTCAGGCCAAAAAACTGTAAGTCCGGTTTTCTTTTCTCCATTTATAATTGCCCAGTTGATCGAACTCGGACCCCTGTGTTTAGGTAATAATGAGGGATGGTATTGAATTGTTCCTTTTGTAGGGGCTTCTAAAATTTCGTTAGGAACTATATCAATCACATATGCCATAATAGCTAAATCAGCTGACAAAGATTTAAAGGTTGAAATACAGTCCTCATTTCTCATTCTTGCGAACTGGTATACAGGAGTTCCAGTAGAAATAGCTAAGGCTTTTATCGGGTCCTGCCGCTTATCACCTGCGTCGGGAGGACAGAAAACTCCTATAACATTTTCTTCTCTATCAACCAATGATTTAAGAACAGATTCACCAAAAGCAGACTGGCCAATAATTACAATACGCATACAAACCTTTTATTAGTTTAATTTGTATTGAAGTATATTCTAATTAAAACTCTAATAAAATATAACAAAAGCGTTAGACTAAATACAGGGTATCCTTATCAGGAACAAATTATTGTATTTAGAGTCAAGAGGTTTTCTTATTTTGGATCGGGACAATGTCGAAATTTATGATTATTCAGCAGAACTATTGGATAAACCAAGAGCTCATATAAAACTAGAATTAATTCAAGATGAAGAAGGTTTAAAGTTAATTCATGGTGACAGGCGACTGATGCTGTTTCATTTAACGCGTGAAGGCATGTTGGCAGCTGGTTTCGTGTCTGAAGCATTGGGCGTGAATATACCCGCTTTAGGGAATTCGATAGTGGCGAGAGTGTCTACAGGGGTTTTGTTTAGAGCTAATTCTATAGCCCAGCTCGACTTCTCTAATGAAGCATCGTACGTCCTGTTAGCGCGTTGGCTGGAAGAAGCCGAAGTTCAGCGTGGTAAGAGCCAAAAGATATGACTGTTTTTTTAAATATAACTTAACAGTAACGTGTCATATAATTCTCAGTACAAAATTTCTATAGTACAGGCATATGTGTGAAATACTCAGAACTTGAATCCGGGAAGATTATATCTAGTCAACAGTTTAATTTGGACAAACAATTCGTTGATAATTATGTGAGAGCAACCAGTGACACATCAAGTGTGACTTATAACAGCTACGCTCCTCCCATGTCACTGGCTGCACTCGCTGTTAGGGCGGCAATTACCGATCTCAAAATTCCCGGTGGTACACTTCACATAGCCCAAGAGGTAGAATTCTATGGGCCGTTTCGAATCGGCAAAACAATCCTATGTTCAGCAACACTATTACAAAATTCCCTGCGAGGAGGCATGAGAATACTTGTCATCGGATTATCGATTGAAGATAACGAAGGCGCAAACCTAATGTCTGGGAAAAGCACAATAACGGTCCCAAGTTAAATTATGACGACTAAATGTTTTACAGAAAGCCAGCAATTGATGCCGGTGGTTATGAAGATAACGCAATCAAGGATAAATCATTATGCTGATGCTTCTGGAGACTTCAACCCCATCCACCTGGATGAAAAATTTGCATCTAAGTCAAGGTTTGGAAGGAGAATTGCTCATGGAATGCTGATTGCGGCAATGATTTCTGAACTAATGGCAAAAAACTTTTCCGATTCCTGGGCGCTATCTGGAAAATTAAAGATAAGATTTCGCGCTCCTGTCTACACTGATGATACTGTAACGGCTCGTGGCTATGTAAAAAATATCGAAAATGTTAATGCACAACAAATCAAAATTGCGTGTGTGGTAGAAGCGGTTAAAGAATCTGCAGGGTCAACTGATGAGTTCGGGGACACGGCAATTACAGGACAAGCAACAGTTATTGTCAACTTATAATATAACTTTGAAAATATTCTTAATAAACCAAGTAAACTGAGTTAATAATGAAAAAACCGATAAGGATCGCATTAGATGCAATGGGCGGAGACTACGGCCCTAAAGAAACCGTTGCTGGAGCTGTTCAAGCAATCCAAGATTCTGAGATAGCTATGCAGCTTATAGGCAATCCAGAAATGGTGACTGCAGAGTTAAATAAATACCCGAATTCAGATGACATGGATATAACAGTGATACCTTCCGAAGGTGTCATTTATGAAAATGAACAGCCAGCAAAAGGTCTCCGGCAAAAAAACAGAGCCTCAATTGTTGTCGCCACCGAGCTGGTGGCAACAAAAAGGGCTGATGCCTGTGTATCGATGGGATCGACAGGAGCTTCGATGGCGGCAGCCGCAGTTATTTTGGGCTTAATGGATAGAATTAAACGCCCATGCCTCGGCGGGCCAATAATTGGCCTTGCTCCAAAAACAATCATTATTGATGTTGGCACCAGTGTTGACTGCAAGCCTGTCCAACTTTTATCCTTCGCAATAATTGGAGAGGTTTTTGCAAATACATTTTGGAACATTAACGATCCTACAATCGGAATTTTAAGCGTTGGGTCTGAATCCGGGAAAGGCAATAAACAAGTAAGGGAAACCACTGAATTATTAAAATCTAGTGGTCTAAATTTTGTCGGTAACGTTGAGGCTAGTGACCTGCCTAAAGGAATAGTTAATGTAGTGGTTTGTGATGGGTTTGTAGGCAATGTTGTAATGAAATTAACGGAGGGACTAGGGGCAGAGCTAGCAAAACATTTAACTGAATCTCTGAAAAAAACTATTGACCCTAAGGTTGCCGCAGCTATAGAAACTCAAATTTTCAAAGTTACTAATCCCGGATTAACATATGGAGCGGGACCTTTGTTAGGCGTAAACGGCATATCCTTGGCTGGTCACGGCAAATCAAAACGATATGAAATAGCTGTAGCTATAGCGACAGCAAAAAGGGCTGTTGAGTTAGACTTCGTAGCTCAAATGAAAAATAGACTCTCAAAGACACTCACGATTGTAACTGAAAACGGAACAGATAAAAGATAGTAATGACATGAAAGATAAATATGCACTGGTGACTGGAGCAGCAAAGGGAATAGGCAGATCTTGCGTACTACACT
This sequence comes from Dehalococcoidia bacterium UBA1152, assembly GCA_002311285.1. GTDB lineage: Bacteria > Chloroflexota > Dehalococcoidia > Lucifugimonadales > UBA2962 > UBA2962. The sequence continues at coordinate 4,883 of DBZU01000071.1, forward strand.
TAGCGAAACTAGGAATAAATGTCGCGATAAATTATCGTTCCTCAAGTAAACAAGCTGCTAGCCTATCAAAAGAAATCGAAGCTTTAGGAGTCAAAAGCCTTGCTATTCAAGCGGATGTTAGTGACCTTGGCGAGGTGCAAAACATGATTAAAGCTATACTTAAAGATTTCCCTCGCATTGACATACTTGTAAACAATGCCGGAATCATTGACGACACTTTGCTAGTCAGGATGAAAGATGACCAATGGACAAATGTCATCAATACTAACCTAAACGGTACTTTTTATTGCACACGTGAACTTATTCGTGGGATGATGACAAATCGCTGGGGCAGGATTATTAATATTGGGTCTATTGTAGGTTCCAGAGGTAATCCTGGGCAAACTAATTACTCAACTAGTAAGGCTGGTATTATTGGTTTTGCCAAATCTTTAGCCAAGGAACTGGCATCGAGAAATATTACAGTTAATGTCGTCGAGCCCGGCTATATTGATACTGATACAGTAGCAGTTTTAGGAAATAAATTTAAAAAATCTATGCAGGCTAAAATACCTATGGGTGAATTGGGCACACCTGATGACTTGGGTCCTCTAGTTGCTTTTCTAGCTTCAGATCAAGCAAGTTATATAACCGGCCAGGTTATATCTGTCGATGGCGGCCTTGCAGTATAAAAGAATCAACTGTAATTAAAAGGGGCAGAACAATAAAACCTAACAAAACATTAGATGGCAAGGTGGCTTTGGTTACTGGAGGCTCTCGAGGTATTGGAAAAACAATAGCTTTGGATTTAGCACGACGTGGAGCTAATATCGCATTTAATTTTCTTAGAAGTTATGATGCCGCTGCCCAGACAGAAAAAGAAATCAAAAAACTAGGTGTAGATTGTCTTAGAGTAAAAGCACATGTAGGAAATCCTGAAAAGATCAAAGATCTATTCAGTCAAATTGCCAAAACATATGGACAGTTAGATATATTAGTTAACAATGCTGCCTCCGGCGTTCAACGTAATGCGATGGATTTAGATCCAAAGCATTGGGACTGGACTATGTCAGTCAATGCCCGAGGCCCATGGCTGTGCTCAATAGAATCTGCTCGTTTAATGAAAAATGGTGGATCCATAATAAATATATCTAGCTTGGGATCTCACAGGGTTTTGCCGTATTATTTTTCTGTGGGAACTTCAAAAGCCGCCCTAGAAGCAATGACCAAGTACCTTGCAGTTGAACTTGCTCCATTAAATATTCGAGTCAATGCGGTTTCAGGGGGTTATGTAGAAACAGACGCATTCGATTCATTTCCTAATCGAGAAGATATGGTTGCTGCCACAAAAACTACTATAACGACCCGTAGTCTTAACCCTCAAGATTTGGCTAATGCAGTTGCATTTCTATGTACCGATGAATCAGAAATGATAAGGGGACACGTATTAGTTGTTGATGGAGGAGTAACTTTAATCGGATGATCATAGATATCAATCATTTTGGGATTGTTGTTCCCGATCTGGAAGCCGCGACAGAATTCTATACAAAGATTATGGGATTAAAGCTTATCGAAATACGTGAAAGAGATGGACTAGGCATATCCCAGGTATTGGGTTATACCGATACGCGGATCAGGGTCGCTGACGTAAGCACCGGTACTGGGCAAACAATTGAACTAATTGAGTACATCAATCCATTACCAAAAACCTCAAAATCAAGCCAACGGGCAGAATTAAAGGCTTCCCACATCGCTTTTAACGTAAATAATATTTACGAAACATACGAATCTTTGATTGAACAAGGCGGGCAATCTCTTAATCCTCCGATCGAAGTCACAAAAGGAAAGACAGTGTGTTACCTGCAAGACCCTTTTGGAAACTGGATAGAATTAATTGAAATGTCATGATTTTAAGCTTTGATTAATTAACTGTTTTGTTAATTTTAGTTAATGGGTTTTAGAACTCTCGCAGCCGTCCTTTTTAATCCTATTTCTACATCCACAGGATTTGACTTTCTACTACAATATCCAAGACCTATATACGTAGAATTAGGCAATCTGACAAAACTAGTGAGCTCACCGATTTGTTGATCATTTAAAAATATAGCGTCTCCAGTTTTTACTCCGGCAGTGTTCCAATCTAGTTGAATCAATTGACGTTTTACTTTGTCGTATGTATTGAGCCGCGCAACTACTTCTTGGCCAACATAGCATCCCTTATCAAAGCTTACTGCATCCATTAACCCAGCTTCCAGAGGATTAAATCGTTCACCCAATTCTGAACCGAAAATTGGCAAGCCATTTTCAATCCTACAAATTTCTAACGCTCCGGTTCCTGCAAAAGGAATTCTCGTTTCAGTTATTCTGGAATCGATAGATTTACCAGGAGATATTACAAGCACTTCATATGAGCAGATATTCAGATAATCTGTTCTGACAATAACAACAGGAAGATCGAAGATCGTTCCGATACTAGCATTATTAACAGAGGGAGTTATGAAATCTTTTTCTGACAAGGATGCTATATGCTTAGATGATTGAGGCCCTATAAGTGCATACAACTCAGTTAGCTCTGTGCAATCCTCTACAACTATATCTTCATCAAATGAGAAAAAGTTGATGGCGCTAATTACATTTTCTTTTGCTTCTAAAGCAGTAAAAACTAGCATCCTGTCGCCCAGATGAACAACTCTAAGCAAATCTACAATACGTCCTTTGTTAGTTGTTAGAATAGTAAGTGTACTCTGCCGTTCTTTCAGAGCGTTAAGCTGTTTTGTAGAAATGCGATTAAGTAAATCTAGAGCATCTTTACCATACATCCAAAAACGTCCTATTTGTGTGCGATTAGCCCATGCAACTTTTTTGGTAAGTGCCTCGTATTCATCTTCAACAGATGTATAAAAATGCGGTATATGACTAGCTTGAGTAGTAGCCAAGTTAAACTATCCTGAGAGAATTTTAGATTCTGAGATTAACATATTTGAACTTAATAAAGTTATACGCCGAACGAGGTCCCGCAACCACATGTGGTTTTCGCGTTCGGGTTGTTAAACACGAAGCCTTTACCATTCAATCCGGATGAATAATCCAGTTTAGTGCCGGCCAGAAATACATATGACTTTTTGGGGACATGAAGCTTTATTCCTCTATGTTCAATCGTTTTATCATCCTGTTCGGGTCCGTCGACTAAGTCTAAAATGTAAGTTAAGCCCGAACAACCTCCACCTTTTACAGCTACTCTTAAATCTGCCCTAGGTTTACCTGCTTTGGATGAAAAGCTTCGCACATGATCGGCTGCGCTCTCAGATATGGTTATGGTAAGAGGCGTCCGCGGTTTTCTTTTAGTCGTTGTCACAATCAAACCTTCATTAATAGATGTTTACGTAGATTTCCTGATACTAATTTTAGACAGAGCTTACTTTTAGGTCAACATCTACACCAATACGTTTAATAAGAATAGAATGTTTTGATTGAAAGTCAAGCTTTCATCCTAAAATAGACAAGTTCTTTAACTTAAAGGAGAGGTTATGTCGGTCCGCATTGGTATTGGAATGTTTGGATGGCCGTTTGGACCATCCGGTCCTGAAATGCTTTGGGATTGGGTGGATCAGGCAGAAAGCTCCGACGTGGACTCCGTATGGCTCACAGATAGAATAGTTTCATCCAAGCTCAATCTTGAACCAATTGTTGCATTGTCTTTTATAGCTGCAAGGACTAAGCGAATGTTGATCGGTACAAGCGTTCTTGCCCTGCCATTACGTAATCCTACAATCCTGGCAAAAGAACTTGCTACTTTAGATTATCTGTCAGATGGCAGGATGCTTCCTGCTATTGGACTTGGTACTGAACAAGAACTTGAATATGAAGCTTGTGGAGTTCGTAGAAAAGATCGTGCATCTCGTACTGACGAGATGTTAATCATTATGCGTAAACTATGGACAGGTCAACATATCAGTTTCAATGGCGAACACTTTAAATTAAACCGAGTCTGCATAAAACCAACGCCAGTAAGACCGGAATTGCCTCCGCTATGGATTGGAGGTCGTAGCAGTGCTGCTTTGAGAAGAGTAGCGAAATTGGGCGACGGATGGCTAGCATCTCGAGTCATGCCTGAAGACATTGTTCTTGGGAAAAAAATGATCGAAGAAACTGCAAAAACGTTTGGCCGTACTGTTGATTATGACCATTATGGGGTAATACTTAATTGCTGTTTAGCGGATACGAGAGCTGATGCGATAAAGTTATCTAAGCCTTATTTAATTCATGATAAAGCCCGTACAAATCTGAACACGCCGTTTTTGGATGCAATTGGAACTACAGATGATGTAATTGACGTAATTGACAAATTTGTGGCTGCAGGGGCTACAAAATTTGTTATGAGACCAACTTGCCCGCCAGATAGGATGTTTGAACAACTATCCCTTCTGACAAACCGCATCATCCCAAATTATCACACATAACAGTACGTTAAGCCTTCCCAATGCGGGTGCCTTTATTTCCACCGAGGACCTGTTCCCATGTTTTATACACTTTTTCAGATGGTGTACGCGCTCCAACTGTAGCACTAAATCCACCATCCACGGCTATAGTCTGTCCGCTTATATAGCTACCAGCATTAGAAGCTAAAAGCAAAAGTGTCCCGATTAATTCCCTCGGTTCTCCAAACCTTCCTAACGGTATTTGTGATTTAACATGTTCTGTGACGGCCGGATTATTTCTAACAAAAGTAGACATTTCACTTGGAAAGTAACCTGGCGCAATACAATTTACCCTAATCCCTCGATCTGACCAATTCGCTGCCAGGTTTTGTGTAAGATTAACAATACCAGCTTTAGCAGCCGCGTAACCTGGAGATAACATGCCTTTAGACCCTCCCAGTCCTGCTACAGAGGCGATATTTATAATCGATCCGCCACTTCCATTACTTAACATGTGTATACCTGCTTGTTTAGAGCAATTCCAAGACCCTATCAAATTTACTTTGACAGTATTTTCAAAGTCAAAATCATCTATCCTCTCTGCAAATGGTGTGCCTTCAGCATCTGTGCCTGCATTATTAACCAGTATATCGACCCGTTTAAACCTTTCTTGGGTTTTTGCAAACAGTGAATTGACATCACTCGCTACGGTTATGTCAGTTTTTACCGCAATTACCCTTTCACCCGATGGGTCCAGGGTTTTTGCTACTGATATGAGTTTATTTTCTCGACGGGCGCATATCACAACCTTAGCTCCATTTTTGAATAGTGACTCAGCAAAGGTGATGCCTAGTCCCGATGAGCATCCTGTAACGACTGCAACTTTGCCCCGAAGATCAAAATGACTATCGCGAGTTTCCATTTCTATTCTCCTTGATCTAATTTAAGTAATATATGAAGTTGACATTAAGTTAATAATCTCACACTAAAAAGGCAATTGTATTAAAAATACAAGATTTCAGGTAACAAGAGGTTTTAAATGATTGCAGACCTTACAGGCAAAACTGCTTTGATCACTGGCGCAGCCAATGGTTTAGGGAAAGGCATTGCTAGCATCTTAGCTCAACAAGGAGCATCCATTGTGGTTGCAGATATTGATTTCAAGGAGGCTCAATTTTTTGCTGACGAGATTGTGTCTGCTGGCAGTAAAGCAGTTAGTGTAAAAATGGATGTGACGGATGTCGACTCTGTAGATAAGGCAATCTCGAAGATTATTAACACAATAGGTCCAATTCATAAATTAGTTAACAATGCTGGTGTAATAGGCGCTCCGGGTTGGCATGAACGATTAAAGGTTACAGAAGAGGATTGGGATTTTACCTACGATGTGAATGTAAAAGGTACGGTTCATGTTACTGAGCGACTACACGATAACATGATCCAACAGCGCGAAGGCTCGATTGTAAATATTGCTTCTGTAGCTGGCAAAATGGGTAACCCTGATCGACCTAATTATAATGCTTCAAAGGCTGCTGTTATCAGCTATACTAAGTCTGCAGCACTTAAATTAGCCAAGTTTAATATAAATGTAAATTGCATCTGCCCTGGTAATATATGGACACCAATGTGGGACAAAATTTCTATGCGTCAATTTAATTATGGGTCTGAAATTTTTTCGGAGTTCCCTGAAGTAAAAGATAATCGAGAATTGTTTGAACGCATAACAGAGATATCTACCCCTATGAAACGAGCACAATCTCCTGAAGATATTGGGTATGCAGTAGCTTTTTTACTATCGGACGCGGCAATCAACATAACAGGCCAATCCATAAATGTTGATGGCGGACGAGTTATGGTTTAACTCTGGTTATAAAACTAGATACCCATAACATGATAACCAGAATCAACGTGTACTACTTCTCCCGTGACTCCGGACGAAAGGTCTGAGCAAAGATATAAAGCAGTCTGAGCAATTTCTTCAATGGTTATATTACGGCCTAATGGTGATCTTTCGGCAGCTGCTTTCTTCATAGCAGAGTAGCCAGCAATAACACGAGATGACAAAGTGTCCACCGGTCCTGCTGATATAGCATTGACTCTTATATTCAATGGACCCATATCATGAGCTAATTGGCGAACCTCACTTTCAAGAGCTGCTTTTGCGGTACTCATTACGTTGTAACCAGGAAAAACTTTTTCAGCGGCCTGAAAACTCATAGTAAGTATATTTCCGCCTTCTGGTGACATATGCATCGCAGCATACTTAGTTACAGGCAATAGTGAATAAGAGCTGATCTCGAGAGCTAGATTAAAGCCCTCTCTGCTAGTATCAACAAATCTGCCTCCGAGATCCTCTCTATTTGCAAAAGCAATTGAATGTACAACTATATCAATTTTTCCTAAACGAATGGATATCTCATCAAAAGCTCTTTTCACATTTGAGTCTTCACTCACATCACATTCAACCAATACAGGATCTTCCCAGTCAGTTATGAGTTTATCAATGGATCGTTTCAAACGTTCGTTCTGATAAACGAGAGCCACATTAGCGCCAGCCTTTCTCAAAATACTGGTAATTGACCAGGCTATTGAACGATGATTGGCGACTCCAAATACCACGGCAACTTTATCGGTTAGATCAATAGTGTACATACAACGCATTGTAGAGAGGTGTCCAATCAAGTATCAAGCCCCTACAATGCACTATATGAACTCATCTAGATTAGCAATCGCAATGGATATCGGCGGCACTAACTTAAGATTTGCCCTCATAAATGAGTCTGCAGTTATTTTGAAGAAGGGCGCAACGCTGACCTCAGATCATGAAGGCAAAGATGCAATTATCCAACGTATCATTGATTCGGCAAGACTCGTCCTTGAATGGGCAGAAGCGCAACCTGTTGCCATGGGACTAGCTTTAGCAAGCCCCGTCGATCCTGACACAGGTATTATGCACATGCCTCCAAATATACTAAGCCTTCAAGGATATTCTCCCATACATGATTTAAAGACAAATCTGGGTATGCCAGTAGTAGCTGCAAATGATGCAACGCTAGCCGCCCTGGCGGAACACAGGTATGGACTTAAAAAATCTGTAGACAATCTGGTTTATTTGACCTTGAGCACAGGTGTTGGCGGGGGCCAAATAATAAATGGGGAGATTTACAATGGCTCCAGAGGCTTTGCGGCAGAGTGGGGTCATCTTACTTTAGATTTAGATGGGCCACAATGTAATTGCGGCAGCAATGGCTGTTTTGAAACTTTTTGCTCAGGGCCGTCAATCGTTCGAATTACGCATGAGCTGTTAAAAGAAACGGGAGCCGATTCCACATTAAGACAAGGCGACTTAGAAAAGTTAACGCCGTTAAACATAGCTCAGGCAGCTAGGGAGGGAGACCAGTTTTCACTCACCGTATGGAACAAAATTGGCAGATATTTGGGAATAGCATTGTCTGTAATTTTAAACACGTTAGACCCAGAAATAATCATAATCGGTGGTGGTGTGTCATCGGCATTAGATCTAATGCTTGAATCTGTCAAACGTGAAATAAACGTCAGGGCGCTATTTCCGTACGTTGACAAAATACCAATTAGAAGTGCCCAGTTAGGAGATGAAGCAGGCCTTATTGGAGCCGCCACACTAGCTTTTGACAATGTGACTTAATCAACACTTGTAATAAAGTTGTTATCATAATATAAACAAAATAATAAGTATTATCTCTCTTGAAATAATTTCGGGGTGTAGCGCAGCGGTAGCGCGCCTGTTTTGGGAACAGGAGGTCGCTGGTTCGATCCCAGTCACCCCGACCACCTTCTCGGCTACCAAGTAATAACTTTATGGATAGTAAACTTCAGCTACCCAAAGCATTTGCTATTTTTTGCGAATCATCAAATATATGAAATTCTTTTTGCAGACCACCTTTTACCACAAACATGTGGACAGATTCAGCGTCTAAATTGTCTGCTGTATATCGGATATGGAGGTAGACACGGTCATCCTCCGACACCACGTTCAATATCACCAGGTCGAAGTTTGGAAATTTGATTGGTATATGAGCCAAAAAATTGGTAAGAAAATCATTAAACCCGTGATACGTGCCTGAGAGATCATGGTCTCCGTTAACCGTGAACAACGCGTCCTCGTGATTGATTTTGCTTAGGCTTTCCATATCGCCTTCGGAGAAAAATTTGTATCCACTTAAAACTAATTCTTTTGGTGTCATAAAATCCTCTCTTTGATTTATTAAAACCTGTGATAAAAAAGAAAGTGGGTGCTATATTAGGCCTGCCTTACGAACCTCAAGTAATGATTCTTTTATCGCTTTAATCACAGTATCAATATCCTGAGATGTGTGTTGGGCGGAAATATAACCAATGTGCATGGGCCCCATAATTACACCTCTGTCAAGTAGATTCAAACAAAACAAATCATCAGCTGCTTTATTGGACGTTTTGTCGATATTTCTTACTGATTTAATTTGACCGCCGGTTTGAATTCTAAAATAAAAAAGAGATAATGCGCTCGACATAGCAGCTGGAAGCTCTTCCTGCTGGCAAAATAAATTTACCTCTTCAGCCAGCCTGGTACCATTCTCTGCCATATTTCGGTAAATCTCGGGATTGTCACGCATATATGTGACGGCAGCAGTGCCTGCCGTCATAGTCATAGGGTTTCCGCTAAATGTGCCTGCAGTAAAAATACTTGGTTCAATTGTTCCATCATCGTTATAGATGTCAAACTGGCGTGTAAAAACCTCCATTATGTCCCCTCGGCCAGCAATGACACCCAATGGTAGGCCTCCTCCAGGGGCTTTGCCATATATAGCCATATCGGGTTTAGCTCCAAAAAATTCCTGAGCTCCTCCGAATGCAAGCCTAAATCCAGTAATCACTTCGTCGAAAAGACACAATACTCCGGCTTCATTACAAACGCTTACTAGTTCTGTTAAAAAATCTCCTACGTCAAGTCGTGGATTAGACCCCTGGACGGGCTCTATTAGAACTAATGCGAGTTCGTCTGCATGTTTCCTTATCAAGTTAAAAGCTTGATCGTTTAAGTAAGGCAACATCATTGTATTACTTTGAGTTGCTTCAGGAATGCCTTGGCCCATGGAATAAAAGTCCGGGTTATCAACATCGCTGGATGTAACAACCTTAGCTAAAACATAATCATGTGCTCCATGAAAGCCTCCCTCAAACATAGCTATTTTTGTTCTTCCGGTAAAGGCTCTAGCTGCTCTAATAGCAAACATGCTTGCTTCAGTCCCACTATTACAAAAAACAACTTTATCGGCGCACGGAATGGCATCTACAAGTAATCTTGCAAATTGTTCTTGGTACGGATTATGAAGACCAAACTGAACTCCGTTATCAACAGCCTCTTTTAGTGCGTCTATTACAACGTCTGGAGCATGCCCAAGGACATGTGGGCCGAAGCCTCCAACTAAATCTATATATTCATTACCATCTACATCAATTAATTTTGAACCTTTGGCTGCTTGAATAAAAACAGGATATGGCATACTGACAGTATCAACTATTTGTTGAGCTAAAACCTCTTCGCTCTTTAAGTAAAGATCGTTAGATGTTGGGGTTTTCAAATCAAGTTTGTCTTTTAAATTACTCATGATTAACCTTACCTATGATTTTTTCCGCTAAAATTTTCAGTCATTATAGTTTAATTATTCAATAATAAAAATAGGGCCCACGGGTTT
>DBZU01000011.1:0-2641 GCA_002311285.1 Dehalococcoidia bacterium UBA1152
CCCGTGGGCCCTATTTTTATTTAAAGTATAAATACAAGGATAGTTAATCTAAGCTAATCTGCCATATATGAATTATTTAGTACGCGTGCATAATATTGTCATCACAATTACGTTTGATAATTGATTTTAGTAACTTTAGTATGAAAAATAGATTAGATTTGTAATTCTCATGGTAAAATTAGATATCTAAACTCCGGTTAACCTAATTTACATTTATGCTTAACTTTTGGTTAAATCAAAACTTCAATACGAAAATTCTCGGTGCTAACCTAGTTAGTATTTCTGGTCCGTTGCTATTTTTTTTAACCGTTCTTTTAATTTTATTGTGCGTGAATTGTTCGACATCTGAAGATTCAGTTACCTTGGAAAAAACTGCAATCGGCGATCAACCAACAATGCTTAATCACATAAGCCAGACGGCTATAGAAAATGGAGATGTGCCACTTTCAGAATTAATCGAACATGGGACCTTAATGTTCAATGTACAATTTAATACGTTAGATGGTGCGGGCAGGCCAGAAACCACTGGAGTAGGGCAAAGTCCATTTCGAGATGCAAGAACCTTTCCAGATAACTTTAATCGAATTTCAGGCCCTGATGCGAATTCTTGTGTGGCTTGCCATAATGTTCCAAGAGTCGGCGGCGGCGGCGATAATGTTGCCAACGTATTTGTAGACGCTGAAGTTTTCCCTTTCGTCAATTTTGATGGTGGGGAAGGGGACATGTTTAAAAAAGACATGACGTTGAAAACCGTAAGCGTGGAACGAAACTCCGTTGGGATGTTTGGGGCAGGGTTTATTGAAATGTTAGCTCGTGAAATGACATTTGATTTACTAGAAATTCGAGACAACTCTATTAATTTAGCTAGAAGGACTGGTTCTGACGTTGAAGCCGAATTGATAACTAAAGGCGTTCATTTTGGAAAAATTATTGCTAAACCGGATGGAACTTTAGACAACTCTTTTATTGAAGGCATTGACGACGATTTGTTAGTCAAACCTTTTCAACAAAAAGGAGTGGTGGTTTCATTGAGGGAATTTGCTGTTAAAGCGACTAATAACCATCATGGCATGCAGGCATCGGAAAGATTTAGAGATGGCATAGATGCTGATGGTGACGGAATCTCCGATGAATTAACCAGAGGTGATATAACAGCGTTAGTAGTCTTTATGGCGACGTTACCTGTACCGGGTCGTGTTATGCCATTAAATCAATATGCAAGAACAGCAGCACAAACAGGAGAATCTCTTTTCCAAGAAATTGGATGCACTACTTGCCATAAGCCTTATCTGACACTTAACGATCCTGTTTTTACTGAGCCAAATCCTTTCAACCCTCCGGGGAAACTTAAGCTTTCCGACGTTTCTGCACCTTTTGCTATCGACCTAACAAAAGAAGGTCCTGGCCCATTTTTACAGAAAGATGAGTTAGGGAGAGTCAGGGTTCCTGTGTTTACCGATTTGAAAAGACATGACATGGGACCTCTTTTAGACACGGATGAAGTTAAACAACAACGCCAAATCCCGTCGCCTGTTCAAGGTATAGATACAGAATTATGGTTAACTCGTAAGCTTTGGGGAGTAGCCTCTGAGGCGCCTTTCTTGCATCATGGCAGAGCTACATTGATTTCCGAAGCCATTTTGATGCACGGAGGAGAGGCAGAGCCTCAGAGATTAGCGTATGAAGATCTTTCGGAATATGAACAAGATTCAGTAGTAGAATTCATAAAAACCTTGCAAATCCTACCTGAAGAATCCACTACTACTCTTATCGATCCGCTAGGACCCAATCAAAATATAAATAAAGCTAGTACGGTCACGTTATCCGTTGTAGGAGGAGTTGTGGGAGGATTTTTCTTGGTCGTAACAGTCCTTGTCGGCTTAATGGCGACACGAGGTTCATTTAAAAAGATTTAAATCGTATTGATTTTAATACGATCGAATTTTATCTTAAATTTTCCACAAAATTAATTTAAGCTATATGCCTTAGATTGATTATGTTAAAACTTTACATCTTATGTTCTTTAATGTCTTTGTTATTTGTATTAATTATCTCGTGTAGCGAGGATGACATTGATGATTTATATATAAAACCTACCTTTACTTCTGTAGGAGAAGCTACAGAGAATGATCTGCCATCTCTAGTTGACAGTTCGGATATAGCTCCGAATCCAAATACATCGACAGAGACAACCAAGTCATTAAAAAGATTGCCGATAATTCCGTTTATTGAGAAGTCAAAAATGATTTTAAGTGAAGGTAATGCAAATTGGAATGATAGGCCAGGAGTAGCAATTTTCGATTTTGATCAAGATGGCGACTTAGATATCTATATAACACAAAAAGGAGGACACAGTAATCGTTTATATGAAAACGATGGTTATGGGAAGTTTTTAGATATAGCTAAATCAGCGGGAGTCGAATTAATCTCCAGTCACAGCACAGGGGTAATGGCTTGTGACATAAATAATGATGGAATGCAAGATCTTTATGTTGGAGCATGGGGTGATCCGGAAGATCAACTTGATTTTAGATCACCGTCAGAAACCCAGGGGAATAGTGACACATTATTTTTGAACAAAGGCCAAGGCAGATTTGAGGATATTTCCGATTATGCGTTTGGTGATTCTCGCAACACTAGA